>JAZSAI010000028.1:0-190320 GCA_045601825.1 Paludibacteraceae bacterium
GCCCTGTGGGCGAGGTGGTGTCCCTGCGGGAGGTGATGCACGCTACGCGTGGGTAATGGCGGCGAAGCCGCGGTAACTTCGGCAAAGCTGACACCACCTGCGCAAAGCGCACAACCTACATGGGACACCACTGCTCCACAACACTTTTTAACTATATATATATGTTTTGCAACATAAATTGATATTTTTTTGGAAAAATATATTGGTAATATAAAAAAAAACAAGTAATTTTGTGGCACTTTTTTATGATAGGTACGCGCGTATTGTAAAATCGTTCCGTTTGATGCCACCAAAATTGACTATACAACACAAAACAACGTGGGTGCAATTCCCACACAATATTAACCAAAAAAACACAGTTATGATGAACAAACACAAAGAGAAAGGCTTTCGTAGCCTACTCATGACATTCGCAGTATTTGCGATGTCGTTGGTTAGCATCGCTGCTATGGCAGAACCTATTGCTATTGTAGGTAAAGTGGTGGATGCTAATGGTGAACCTCTCGTTGGCGCTAGCGTTGCAGAAGCTGGCACATCAAACGGAACGATTACCGATCTGGATGGTGCATTCGTGCTGAATGTAGAGAAGAACGTAACTCTCCTCGTATCCTACGTAGGTTACAAGGATCAAGAGGTTCGCGCTCACAAGGACATGGTTGTTATGCTCCGCGAGGACACTCAAGTGCTCGACGAGGTAGTAGCCATCGGTTATGGTACGCAAAAGAAGGCGAACCTGACTGGTGCGGTGACAACCGTAGATGTTTCTAAAACTCTTGAATCAAAAACCGAGTCCGATGTGGCAAAAGCACTTCAAGGTGCTGTACCAGGTCTGACCATCACCAACACAACGGGTGACTTGGATGCAGATCCTACCGTAGTGATTCGTGGTATCGGTACACTCTCTAATGGCGGTACATCTACCCCCCTCTATGTAGTAGATGGTGTGCCAATGGAGAACCTCAGCTATCTCAACCCTAATGACATTGAGTCGATTAGCGTGCTGAAGGATGCTTCTTCTACCGCTATCTATGGTACACGTGCTGCTTTTGGTGTGGTATTGGTAACTACTAAGACCGCTAAGACAGCAGAGAAAGTGAGCGTTACCTATAACAATAACTTCGCATGGAGTCGTGCTACTGCTATGCCCGATTTCCCTACTGTATATACACAAGCAGTTGCTGCTACGGAAGCTAAGGGGTATCTAGGAGAGCGCGCTGAGTTATTTGGTAAATATGTAGATACAGAGGAATTTCTGACCAAAGCACAAAATTGGCTCGATTGGGCAAAAACCCAAGATTGGGGTAAAAATGGTAAATCTCCTTATCGCGAGATGATTTATGGTTATGACTATGATGAGAATGGTTTCTACGCAGATTGGGACGTAGCTGGTATTTTCTACAATAATGCTACTCCTTCTCAAAACCATAACCTCAGTGTGTCTGGTAACTCTGGTAAGACCAACTACTACATGTCGCTCGGTTACAACCATCAACAAGGTATCTTGAACTTTAATCCTGATAAGATGGATAAGTTTAATGCTACTGTGAATGTTTCGACTAAGGTAAACAACTGGTTGGAAGTAGGTGCTCGCTTCAATATGCAACACCGCAATTACCAATATCCAGAGAACCGCGTAGGTGGCTACTCTAACCTTTGGCGTTGGGGCTCATACTTTGGTCCTTGGGGATATTTCAAGAATCCAGAAGATAATCAAATATATGATGGTTATACATTCCTTGGTGGTTTGAAAGAGGCAGGTGACGCGTATAAGAAACGTATGAATATGCGTGCTGGTGGTTTTGTTAAGTTGAACTTGGCTAAGGGCTTGACCTTCAACGGTGACTATACTTTCACTTATCGCTCGGGAAATGAGAAAGCTATCGGTATGCCAGCTAAGTATCAAGTAGATACATGGTTTGGTGAGTTTAAAGAGGATTGGTGGAATGGTAGTGCTATGGCTCCTTATCCAACAGATAGCTACATCACACAACGCAACTCTCATTACTACAACCACGTAGCAAATATGTACTTCAACTACAACGGCTCATGGAATGGCAATAATCTCAATGTGATGGTAGGTGCAAATATTGACAAAGATGAGTATGAGTATCTCACTCTTACCCGTAACAATATGCAAACTGTTACTATGCCTGAGATGATTCTTACATCCGATTATAATACCTATGATCAAGCTCACTATCACAATGGTTCCGTGGGTATCTTCGGTCGTATCAATTACGATTATAAAGGCATCTATTTGTTAGAGTTTAGTGCTCGTGCTGATGCATCTAGCAAGTTCCCAAGCAATCAACAATGGGGCTTCTTCCCTTCAGGATCTGTAGGCTATCGTATCAGTGAGGAGCCTTACTTCCAAGAAGCAAAGAACTATGTAAGCAACTTGAAAGTACGTGCATCTTATGGTACTATTGGTAACCAAGAGATTGGTAGCAATATGTTCTTGGAAACAATGGATAAATATACTACATCTGTCAACTGGATTGGTTCAGGTGATGCGAAGTATGACTATTTCGAACAACCTAAGATGGTATCTCCATACTTGACTTGGGAAACAATTGCCACCGCTAACGTAGGTATTGACCTCGGTTTCTTCAACAACGATTTGAACGTAAACTTCGACTGGTATCAACGTGATACAAAGGATATGTTGGCTCCTGGTAAAGAGTTGCCTACTGTACTCGGTACATCTGCTGCATTTGAGAATGTGGGTTCGCTCCGCGTTCGTGGTTGGGAATTGAATATCGATTGGCATCATGTCTTCCATGAGGCAGGTGACCTCGCTTTGCATGCCAACTTTAACCTAGCTGACTACAAGGCAGTGATTACCAATTGGGATTCTAACAACCTTATTAATGACAACTATACTGGCAAAGAAGTAGGTGAAATATGGGGCTTTGAGTATGATCGTTATTTCACACCTGCAGACTTCAATGCGGATGGTACATATGCTAAAGGTGTTGCAGATCAAACACTGCTTGCTGTTGATCCTAAATTCGCTTTTGGTCCTGGTGATATCAAGTTCGTAGATCAAAATGGTGACGGTAAGATTAATTGGGGTGAGGGTACAGTAGAGGATCATGGTGATCTCATTAAGATCGGTAATACTACTCCACGTTGGCAATACTCATTCCGTCTTGGTGCTGACTGGAAGGGCTTGGACATTGACCTCTTCTTCCAAGGTGTAGGTAAACGCGATATGTGGAGCACATCTGCCTTTGTGATGCCAATGATGCGTGCTGCTGATATTACTATTTATGCTAATCAAACGGATTATATTACCAAGGCCGAGATTGAGGCGGGTAATATCCGTCAAGATGCTGATTATCCACGTATCTTCCCTGGTAACGACCCTAGTGTTACCTCATCTTCTATCATGGATGCAGGTTGCAACAACTATGTACCACAAGATAAGTACCTCATAAATATGGCTTATCTCCGTTTGAAGAACTTGACTGTGGGTTACACCTTGCCACAAAAGTGGACTCGTAAGGCAACTATTGAGAAAGTACGTATCTACGCTTCATTCAATAACTTGGCTGACCTCGTTAACCATACCGCTAAGTATGGTTTCGACCCTGAGGTTTCTAGAGGTAAAGAGGGTGCTAACTATGGCTATGGAGCATACGCTCGTACAGCACCTCTTATGCGTTCGTATTCATTCGGTTTGCAAGTAACACTATAATTAATGTTTAACACTATCGATGAATAAATATTAATTATTATTTATAAACTATTAACTAAATTGAATACAATTATGAAAAAGATATTTTTAAGTTTATTGGCAGGTATGGCGCTCTTCACAAGTTGCGACTTGTTAAACAATGACCCATACGATACTTTTACCAAAGATAACTTCTTTGCCAATGAGACCAATGTAGAAATGTATTGCAACTATTTCTATAGCGAATGGAAAGGTTATGGTAATAATGGTACTTACGGCGTATTCTATTTCCCAACCTTGAATGATAACCAAGGTGTCCCAGGTATCACCCCTTGGGATTTCAAGAATGTATCTGCTACCGATGCTACATGGGACGCATCTTATGAAGAGGTACGCCGTGCTAACATCTTGCTAGAGCATATTAATGAAGCTGACTTGACGGATGAAAGCCGTGCATATTACACATCGCTTGGACGCCTCTATCGTGGTTGGCAACACTTCTGCGTGGTTCGCAAGTTTGGTGATTGCTACTGGGTAAACAAAGAGTTGACCGTGGACGATGCTACAATCCTCTATGGCAAACGTCATGACCGCAATCTCGTGATGGATAGTGTTCTCGCAGATATCAATTATGCTGTAGCTAATATGGGTGATATGTATGCTGATTCTCGTACAGCTTACAACGTACACGTGGCTAATGCTATTAAAGCACAAGTTTGCTTGTTCGAGGGTACATATGCAAAATATCACAAAGATGATACAGAGCGTGCTAATAAATACTTGCAAGAGGCTAAAACTGCTGCTGAGGCACTTATCAACAACGAGATGTTTGCTCTTACTCCAGGTGCAGAAGGCTATCGCGCTAACTACAACTCACTTGACCTTGCTGGTAACACCGAGATGATTATGTACAAGCAATATCTTGAGTCTGCTAAACTTCGTCACGCTACCCAAGACTATTGCTGCGGTTCTACTCCAACCAATGGTATGAGCAAAGCTGCGTTCAATGCATATTTGATGGCTGATGGTTCTCTTCCAACAGGTGATGATAAGGGTGAACTTTGTACAGATGTTACAGATACAATCAACTATGGCAAGCCTGTTATTACCAAATTGTTAGAAGCTCGTGATCCACGTCTTGCACAACAAATTGATGGTTATCTCTGTTACGTAGGTAACAACCGTGCTCGCTACGAGGGTATGCCAGGTCAAGATGGTGCTGCTGAGAATACGGTTACTACTGGTTACGGTATCTTGAAATTTGATGAGCCAGCTACCCCAGCTTCACTTCGTCAATCTACTACAGGTAACGTAACTGACTGTCCTATCTTCTGGTTGGCAGAGGTAGTTTTGAATGCAGCAGAGGCTTGCGCTGAGTTGGGCGATGAGGCTGGTGCTAAGAAGTATGTAGATATGTTGCGTACTCGCGCTGGTATGCCAGGACTCAAGTTGCAAAATGACCCAGCTAACAACATGGGCGTTTCTGACCTCATTTGGGAGGTTCGTCGTGAGCGTCGTGTAGAGTTGATGTTCGATAACAATGACCGCTACTGGTCACTTATCCGTTGGCATCAATTGGATAAATTGGATACTAAGGAGCACCCTGACCAAACTAAAGGTGCTTGGGTAGATGATTCTTGGCCAATCGGTGAGGGGCTCAAGCGTGATGCACAAGGTTACATTGATCTGAATGCTACTTATGTGCGTACTTTTGAGGATAAGCATTACCTCGCTCCTATCCCATCTGGTCAAATCGTTCTCAATCCAGAGATTGGTCAAAACCCAGGTTGGTAATCATTCGGGATAGTAATAAAAAAGGGCTGCTTCGGCAGTCCTTTTTTTATTTGATTCTTTCATCCTCATGGGAGTGGAGTCTAACCTTTTTTACCTCTCACCTTTCAGCGCATTAACTAGCATACCACATGCAGCAAGGATGTCTTCTCCTCGGCTGCGTCGGATAGTAGTGGTGATACCGTGGGCAGTAAGGTAATCACGGAGCCAAAGCATGGACGCTTCGCCTGTAGATGGTAGATCGCTTCGCTGTAGATCGGCTTCGCCTGTAGATGGTGAAACGTGGAAACGAATGAGGTTGATACGGCAGTCAAGACCCTTCAACAAACGAAGCAACTCGTTGGCATGCTTGGGAGTATCGTTGACACCACCCCAACAGATATATTCGAAACTCACACGGCGTTGGTGCGACCAGTCGTATTGCTTCAATAGCGCTATCACATCAGTCAGATGATGCACCTTCTCAATAGGCATAATCTCCTGACGTTCAGCAGCGAAAGGATTGTGCAACGATATAGCCAAATGGCAATCGCTCTCCTCAATAAAGCGCTTTAATCCCTTGATAATACCTACAGATGAAACTGTGATACGCTTGGGTGACCATGCACATCCCCATGCACTGGTCATCACTTCCAACGAACGCAATACATTGTCCAAGTTGTCCATCGGCTCACCTTCGCCCATATAGACGATATTCGTCAGTTTGTCGGCGTCGGGAATGGAGAATATCTGATTGAGAATATCTGCGGCTGTGAGGTGACCATAAAAACCCAACGTGCCCGTCATGCAAAACTTACATCCCATCTTGCAACCTGCTTGCGTACTCACGCATAGCGTAGCACGGTCGTTGTCAGGGATATAAACGGATTCGATGAAGGACGCTTTGCTATTGGGTATGGGACGGCTATCGCCTATTGGATATGGGACGCCCTGTGGGCTATTGGATATGCGGAAGAGGTATTTCTTGGTGCCGTCTTTGGATATGGCTTCGGCTACAGGGGCATGGCGACCGACCGTATAGCGCGCCTTGAGGGCTTCGCGCCCTTTGAGCGAGATATTGGTCATCTCATCAAACGATGTGGCACGGCGAACATATAGCCACTCGGCTAATTGCTTACCTGCAAAACGAGGTAAGCCCACCTCTTGGGCAACGGCTTGAAGTTCTTGTAAAGTTTTTCCTAATAATGGGTTCATATCTTTTCACATAAAAAGAGTGTCGGTTTATCGCCAAGTCGGGCACCGATGATGGTGAGTAGGTCGCCCTCTTTGACCTTGAGCTTCTTGCGCAGTTGGTCGGGTGTAAGAGGGTAGTTGCGCGTGAGGATACTGGCGCAGATATTCTTCGTATCTTTGGGATTGACCTCCATGATCCGCCATACTCTGCCAGGGAAATCCTCTACCATCTGCTCAGAGTAGTATAGATGGGTGTTAGGCGCCATCTTGCAGAGCCCAAAGCGCCGTGCAACGAGTTTGAATGCTCCCGCCTTGATGATAACTGCGTTGGGTTCGTAGATATAGGTAGTGTCGGCTTTGCCGAGGTTGTGTGCGCTCTCAGCGGGTGTATAGGGGGTGGCTGATTTTTCTTCTTCTAGGGTGAAGGAGAAAACCTGTCGGGTATCGGGTGTTGGTTGCAGGTTGATGGCATGGATAGTGGGTGTGGTGTTGTCCGTTTTGGAGAGCATGAGCACCTCTTTCACCTCGTTGTTGACCGCTACTATATGTACATCGAATGGTGTGGGAAGACTGCGCAGCGCTTGTGTGATGTCCAACATAGGGCTGAGTTTGATGATGATTTGTTTCGCTTTGCTTAGCATAGTAGGCAATAGTTGTACTACGTTCGGTTCGCAATCTTCAATGCGAAATACTTTGCCTCCGTGGCTGTTTCTTCTAGCTGGATCAATATAGATGAGATCAGATGGTGGCATCTCATTGAGGTAAGTTACTGCATCGGTATGGTGGATATGCAGTTGTGGTCGAGTGAGAGCGAAGTTATGGGTGGCTATTCGGCATAGTTCTTCGTTTTGCTCCACATAATGTGCTTCAGCCGCATGTTCGCTCATGAAGTACGTATCCACACCATAACCGCCTGTGAGGTCGGTGAGGACCCCTCCCGACCTCCCCTTCAATGGGAGGGATGAGATGAGTTGGGCTTTGTAGCGGGCTGTGGCTTCACTGGAACATTGTTCGCATGATAGTCGGACAGGATACCACCAATCTTCTATTTGTGCAAAAGTAGGCAGTTTGTCACATGTACGCTGACGCCCCTCTACTTGTTGGAGCATCCATCGCCACTGTTCATCCGATAGATGGGCATAGCGTTTGCGTTGTAATGCGAGGTGTTCTACTTTCATTGTTTGAGAGTCGCGATTCGGGATTCGGGAGTCGCGAGTTGGGAATCCTATCCTAGCAGCCTTATATCTTTCACCACATTGCCACCCACCTTGTCGTTGAGCTTAGCGACAATCGTGTGGCGTTGTTCAAATAGCTGTTGGCGCAAAGCAGCAGAGCGGATATGCACAAATAGTGTACCATTTTTAACCTCCATCTCTCCTGTGAATCGTGCTACTGTTTTGCCTAGCAGTTCGGTCCAAGCAGCAGGAATCTTACGTTCGAGCAAGGTGGTTTCGGCTTCTGTTCCGCGAAAGTATTCTGCGAGTAATGTGCCAATGGATTCTGCTTTGTGGATAGCCATGTTATCTCAGTTGCAATCGTTGTTGCGTTTTGAGTGGTGTACCGTATGGGATACCGTTAATTTTGTACAATCTTTTTAGTTTGATACCATATTTCTGTGCAATCTCCCATGCAGTATCTCCTGGCTTAAAGTAGTAGTAGGAGTATTTGCGTGCGGCTTTGTTTTTCTTTGGATAGACATAGACCATATCACCCGCTTTGAGTTCTCGGGTGTCAAGTGCATCGTTGTATTTGCGCAGGGTTTTCTCACGCATATTTAGGTAGTATGCCAATGACGCAAAGGTCTCTCCGGGTGAGGCAATGACATATCGCACACCATTGCGATAGCCAGATGGGTGATCGTTGTAGAGTTGGAGGTCTTCCAATGGTGGATACACATAGTCGCTGATACCTCCTTTAGCGGCATGCTCAATGATGTCGCTATTGCTGTGTGTATCATTCCATGTGGTGTCAGAGTCAGCTACGAAGCCAGCGTCTTTAAGGTCTTTGTCCAGTGTGAGCGCTTGCAGGTTGTATTGCTCGATGATACGAATGAGTTTTTCGGGGTATTTAGGGTCGGTAGCATAACCACAATTTTTGAGCCCATACGCCCATGCTTTGTAGTCGGCAATAGGTAAAGCGAAGAGGCTCTCGTATCTTGGTCTTAGCAAGAAGAGCGAGTGGTCTTCATAGGAGTCGCTTGCTTCTGCATAATGTCGAAAACACTCATCTTTTTTATCATCGTCTTTGTAAATGGTTTTTCCAACCCAATCGGATGTGCATTTGATACCGAAGTGGTTGTTTGCTTTTGTAGCCAACTCAGATTGCCCCGCTGCAGACTCCAAAATACCTTGTGCCATAGTAATGGCAGCTGGCACGTTGTGCTTTCGTTGCTGTTCAATGGCCATATCACGATACTTGGCGATATAGTCCAAATACAAGGGGTTTTGTGTTTGTGCTTGCAGACATAGTGCAATAGTAGAAATACAAATAAGAGTAAGAATTTTCTTCATAATCATTCCATTTAGGCTGCAAAGGTACGTTTTTTTTTGCACATATCAAAAAAAAATGGTAATTTTGCGGCGATTTTATAAATTATATGTCTTATGAAAAGGATTTTGTTTTTGATTGGTATGGTATGTGTATTGGTGTCATGTAGTAATACAACGATTATTAATGGCAACAAAATGACCACTGTGAGCGTAAAAGTGGATGCAAATGAATGGAAATATACGCAAGAAGATGCAAACGATGTGTTTAATAACAACTATTTTTATGCTGTAGTGGATATGCCCGAGATTACTGAGGATGTGTTTGATTATGGAGAGGTGAAGGCATATGCGGTGTATGACCGTACGGATTACACGTACGCGCGTAAGCATTTGTTGCCATATGTGCTGCATGTGGAGGAGCCAACGGAAGATAATGGTTGGTTGTTTTATACCCAGACGATTGATTTTACTTATGGTATAGGTTGGGCTGAAGTGAATTTCCGTATGAGTGATTTTGCATATGAAGATGATGTGACTATCAACCCTCCTGCTATGGAGTTTGATATAGTTATTACTTATCCAGAATATTAATTCGTGATATACCCGCAGAATATTGAGCAAAAAATCGACTTTCAAGTCATTCGCGATGGCTTGAAAGGTTGTTGTATGTCATCATTAGGCAAAGAACGTGTAGATGCCATGCAGTGGCTCACGCATTATCCTACGGTACGCGACCTGTTGGCTCGCGTTCGAGAGATGATGGCTCTGCTGACTGACCCTGCGTTGGCATTTCCTCACGGCGAGATATACGACTTGCGCGAGGCACTCGCGCGTATTCGTATTGAAGGGCTCTTCATGGATGAAGCTGAACTATTCTCGCTGCGCAAGATGCTTGATTATGCGGGACAATTGGAGCGATTCTTTGCCATGTTGGATAAGGTGAAATATCCCCTTCTATCCAATAGCTCGCAGAGCGAGCGTCCTATATCCAATAATTTTATCAATAGCGTGACAAGCGCTATTGATAAAATTATCGACCGCTACGGCAAGATGCGTGACAACGCTTCGCCTGAGTTGGCGCGTTTGCGCAAAGAGATCACTGCCTCGCAGGGCTCTGTGAGCCGTGCACTGAATGCGATACTCCGCCAGGCACAAGCCGAAGGCATACTCGACAAAGACGCTGCGCCCACTATGCGTGAGGGTAGGTTAGTACTCCCCGTACCACCTGCCTACAAGCGTAAGATTGGCGGTATTGTACACGATGAATCGGCTACAGGTAAGACGGTCTTTATCGAACCACAACAGGTGGTGGAAGCCAACAATCGCATACGCGAACTCGAAGGCGAAGAACGTCGTGAACGTGTGCGCATTTTGATGGCTATCACGGCGGAGATACGTCCGCAGGTGCCACAGATATTGGAAACTGAAAACTATCTCGGCGAGGTGGATTTCCTACGTGCGAAAGCCCTCTTTGCTATTGATATGCACGCCATAGTGCCTGAGATTAGCAAGAAGCCAATGATTGATTGGCGAGAAGCATATCACCCTGTCTTATTGCTCAATTTCCGCCGTCAAGGCAAGACCGTCATTCCTCTGACCATACGCCTATCCAATAGCGAAGCGTCCAATAGCCCCACAGGGCGTCCAATAGGCGGTACGCCGTCCAATAACCGAATCCTGGTCATCAGCGGCCCAAACGCAGGCGGTAAGTCGGTGTGCTTGAAGACTGTAGCTATGTTGCAATACATGATGCAATGCGGTTTGCCTGTGCCGATGAGCGAGGCGAGCCAGATGGGCTTTTTCAAACAACTCTTGATTGATATAGGCGATGAGCAGTCGATTGAGGATGACCTCTCGACCTACTCATCTCATTTGCGCAATATGAAACATTTTGTGCGTTATGCTGACGCACAAACGCTACTATTGATTGACGAGTTTGGTACAGGTACCGAACCGATGATAGGTGGCGCAATAGCCGAAGCCGTGCTTTCGCAACTCAACGAGCAACACGCTTTTGGCGTGATTACTACCCACTATGGTAATCTCAAGCACTTGGCTGAGCGTACTGAAGGCATTATCAATGGCGCGATGCTCTATGACCGCGGACAACTCAAACCGCTCTTCCAACTCTCTATTGGTCAGGCAGGTAGTAGCTTTGCCGTAGAGATTGCTCGCCAGATTGGCTTGCCCGAAACGATTATCCAACGCGCTACCGATATTGTCGGAGAAGAACATATCGACTATGACAAGCAACTCCAAGACATAGCCCGCGATAAACGATACTGGGAGAATAAACGCCAGAATATTCGCCAAAAGGAGAAACATCTCGAAGAGAAGATTGCCCACTATGAGGAGCAGATGGCAGGTATCAAGGCCAAGAAACGTGCTATCCTTGAGGAGGCCAATGCCGAGGCAGCTGACCTCTTGCGCAAGAGCAATGCCACCATTGAGCGAACTATCCGTGAGATTAAAGAGGCAAAAGCCGAGAAGAAAGCCACCCAAGCTGCCCGCCAAAAGGTGGAGAACTTGAAAAGTAAAGTAAACGCTAATAGTCCAACAGCACAGCGGTCTAACAGCAAAGCGGTCCAACAGCACAGCGGTCTAACAGCAAAGCGGTCTAATAACAAGGTTCTACGCGATTTGAGCGAGTTGAAGGTGTTGACAAAGAATCCAGCAAAGTTGATACAAGAGCAAGGAACCAAGAGCCAGGAGCAAAGACGAGTTAGCAATGTGGCAGATGAGTTGCGCCGCCGCAAATTGTCGTTTAGTCGCGAGTTGGATATCCGTGGTTTGCGTGCCGATGAGGCATTAGAAGTGCTGATAGCGTATGTGGACGATGCTTTGATGGTGAATGCCGAGCAAGTGACTGTCTTACACGGCACAGGTACAGGTGCACTCAAACAGGTGGTTCGTGACTATCTTGCTGAACGCCAGAAGAGCATGCGTCGCCTGAAATCAGGCGACATCTCCTTCCACGACGGCGACCCCGATAGAGGAGGCGCTGGAATTACGGTAGTGGAGTTGTAGTTGATAGTTTAATGTTACAAGACTAGGATATATGAAAAAAAGTATTTTGATTTTCAGTACTTGGCTGGTGGCTCTTGGAGTCATGGCGCAGGTGCAACCCGGTGATGAGCAATATGCCGTGTCGCTGCACGTTGGGTATGGGCACAACCTGACATACGGGTCGTATGCGAACTTCGATATAGATGCCTATCTGCCCATCAACAAGCATTTTGATATGCAAGCCAGTGTCCGAACCAGTACCGCCAACTTCTACACTGCAGGGGTGCAACTCAGACCAAAATTCGTATTGCCTGTGGGCGAACTATACCTCGAAGATCGACTGATGATGAGATGGGTCAATAGAGATAGCTTCCGCGATTTTGTACACGCCATCTCACTAGGATATATGATGCAATATGTGAATGTGCAAGTGGGTATGAGCAATCGTATCATCACTCCATTGCCATACACCAATCGCAGCGAAGATGAGATGATATTAGAGCCCTTTGATGCCGTATATCGCGTGGAAGCGTTTGTGCGACCGCAGACATCGTCATGGAATATCAGCTTGTGTCTCTCGAACATGGACAACTACCAAGTGGAGCGTATGTGGCAACCTATGTTCTATTTAGGCGGTTGGTACGACATCAACGAGCATTGGCGCGTACGCCTATCAGGCAAAATGAAACTGGCGGGAATGTTCCACCTGAATGCACACTATTATGGCGCAGAACTGCGTGCGGGTGCGGAATACCGATTTTAGATCGCTGCGCTGTAGATCGGGCAAAGCCCTGTAGTTGGTAGATCGCTGCGCTGGAGTGATGAATGATTAATAAATAAATTAAGTTATGAAAAAGAATATAACATATATTGGCTCTTTGCTCCTGGTTCTTGGTTCCATCTTCACCGCTTGCGGACCAGAGGCACGATTGGATATGGTGGGTATGTTTGCTGGTACTTCACCAAAGATTGATGAACGATTTGAGGAATCCAAAGTATATAATGACCAGCATGGTTTCACCACGCTGCAAGCACCCGTGGATGACTATCGCGTGTATGTGTGTACCGACACCCATGTCACCAAAACACAAACGCGTTGGACATACTTCATTGATACTTATCGCCAAGACCCGCTGTGTCCTGTAGCCGTGCATTTGGGCGATATCATCGATGCGCAAAACTATTTCGATGAGATGTACTCGGCATATCAGGCAGTGCCACTCAATCCAGCGAAAAAGGATACACTGATGGCTGTGGCAGGCAACCACGATATTTATTTCAAGCAGTGGCCAGAGTTTATCAAGTATTTCAAGACATGCTACTACTACTTCATCGTAGAGACTCCTTCGGGAAAGAAGGACCTATTCGTGGTCTATGATTCGGCAGACGGCACGGTGGGCAGCAAGCAGTTGCAATGGCTCCGCGAGACATTGGAGTGGGCGGATAAGCAGGATTTTCGCCATATCGTAGCATGTACGCATACGCATTTCTTCAAACGTGATGGCTCGCAAGGACATACGTCCAACTATACGCAAGAAGAGACATATGCGCTGCTCAACTTGTTTGAAAAGCATGGGGTGGATATGGTATGGTCGGGACACGACCACTCGCGCGAAATCACCCAAGTGAAGGATATGACATGTATCGTGGTGGACTCGATGAAAGATGAGGACAAGAAACCCTTCTACATGCTCGTGACCATGGGCGAGAAGATTGATTATGAGTTTGTCTCGGTACCATAAAGAGGACGCCTGCGGCTATTGGACGCCACATAGTGGCTATTGGATATTGGGTAATGGTAATATATTTGGGAATAGGAACCAATCTGGGCAATCGCGAGGCGAATCTGCAAACGGCACTGCAACTGCTGGACGAACGAGTAGGGGAGCAGTTGGCGTGCTCGTCGGTGTACAGGAGTGCGCCACAGGGGTTTGTTTCGGACAATGAGTTTGCGAATATTGTTGCGGTATATGAAACCGAATATTCGCCCGAAGAAGTGCTACTCCTCACCCAGCAGATTGAGCGTGAGATGGGACGTACAGAGAAATCGGTGAATGGCGTGTATCATGACCGAGTGATTGATATTGACCTATTGCTGGTGCATGTCGGGAATCGGGAGTCGGGAGTCGGAAATCGGATTGAATATACAAGTGAAACGCTCACATTGCCGCATCCACGTATGCAGGAGCGCGACTTTGTGATGATACCTTTGCGCGAGGTGGAAGGTTTAAGGTTGAAGGAGTGAAGGAAACGGAAAGGTGAAACTATTATACGAAGATAATCATATCATTGCAGTCAGCAAGACTTGCCACGAGATTGTGCAAGGCGATAAGACAGGAGATACTCCTCTGTCGGATATCGTGAAGGCATATATCAAAGAGAAATACCAAAAGCCCGGAGAAGTGTTTTTGGGTGTTACCCACCGTCTGGATCGTCCTACAACGGGCGTGGTGCTGTTTGCACGCACCAGCAAAGCATTGACGCGACTCAATGCTATGTTTCAATCGCACAAGCAGATACAGAAGACCTATTGGGCGATTGTGGAGAAGAATGAAAGGCTATTAGGCGATAAGGCTAATGAGGCGATAAGGTTGGAGAACTACCTCTGGCGCAATGAAAAGCAGAATAAGTCGTTTGTTGTCAAGCCAGGAACCAAAGATGCCAAACGCGCTGTGCTAACTTATAAGGTGATAGCCAAGAGTGAGCGTTATATGCTGTTGGAAATTAATCTGGAAACTGGTCGCCATCATCAGATACGTTGTCAGTTGGCAGCGATAGGTTTGCCTATCAAAGGTGACTTGAAATATGGTGCCAAGCGTAGTAATCCCGATGGAGGTATATCGCTACATGCGCGTAAGATAGAGTTTATTCATCCTGTGAGCAAACTGCCTATCTCAATCACTGCTCCCGTGCCCGATGATGCTCTCTGGCATGTTTTAGAGCAACAGATATAAATGTTTTACAACATAAATGTTTGAAAATTGCACTATGTATTTGCATAGGTGCGCTTTTTTTTGTACCTTTGCAAACTTATTAAAAAATTGTAATTATGGATATATCTCAACGTGCACAGAATATGCCGCAGTCGCCTATTCGTAAATTGGCAAAGTATGCAGAAGCAGCGCATCGCAATGGCATTCATGTTTATTCTCTTAATATTGGTCAGCCCGATATTCAGACCCCAGTGTGTGCTATGGATGCGATAGCAAATTTTCATAAAGGTATATTGGAGTATACACCCTCTCAGGGTGTGATTTCATTGCGCGCAAAGATGGTGGGCTATTATGCTGAGTATGGCATAGATATCTCTCCCGATGAGATTATTATCACTTCGGGTGGTTCAGAGGCAATCATGTTTGCATATATGGCATGTCTAAACCCTGGTGATGAAATTATAGTTACAGAGCCAAGTTATGCCAATTACATGGCGTTTGCTGTGTCATGCGGGGCTGTGATTAAACCAGTGAAAACAAAGATTGAAGATGGTTTTAAACTGCCTTCTGTGGAAGAGTTTGAGAAACAGATTACCGATAAAACTCGTGCAATCTTAATCTGCAATCCTAATAATCCAACGGGGTATCTCTATACGAAACAGGAAATGATGCAGATTCGTGATTTGGTGAAAAAATATAATCTCTATCTATTTTCCGATGAGGTTTATCGTGAGTTTATCTATACAAAACGCCCTTATATTTCAGCCTTTCACCTAGAGGGGATAGAGGATCATGTGATTCTGATTGATTCGGTGAGCAAACGCTATTCATTGTGCGGAATACGTATAGGAGCACTGATTACGAAAAACAAAAAGGTGCATCAAGCTGTGATGAAATTCTGTCAGGCACGTTTATCCCCTCCGTTGATAGGACAAGTGATAGCCGAGTCGGCATTAGCCACTCCTCACGAATATATGGAAGAAGTATATGATGAATATTTGGCACGTCGCAACTTCTTGATAGATCAATTGAATCAGATACCTGGCGTGTTCGCCCCTACACCTATGGGTGCATTTTACGTGATGGTGCATTTGCCTGTGGATGATACAGATAAGTTCTGCCAATGGTGCTTAAGTGATTTCCAATACGAGGGCCAGACTATTATTATGGCACCCGGAAGTGGTTTTTATACTAATCCAGAAGAAGGTCGCCAACAAGTACGGATGGCTTATATCCTTAATAAGGAAGATTTAGCCAAAGCCGTGCTGGTACTTCGCAAAGCGTTGGAAACATATAATTCTCTATAAACGAACAAACATAACCAAAACAATACCATGAAATATCTTTTATTAGGCGATGAAGCCATAGCGCAAGGCGCTATTGATGCAGGATTGAGTGGCGTGTATGCTTATCCAGGCACGCCATCTACTGAGATTACTGAGTATATACAATTGAGCGAAAAGCGTAAAGGCGATGAGGTTAAAGGCAAGATATTTTGCCAATGGGCTACTAACGAGAAGACCGCTATGGAAGGCGCACTCGGTATATCCTATATGGGCAAGCGCGCGCTTGTGTGCATGAAGCATGTGGGCATGAATGTCTGCGCTGATGCGTTTATGAATGCTGCTATCACGGGCGTGAACGGCGGATTGGTAGTAGTGGCAGCGGATGACCCATCGATGCACTCCTCGCAAAATGAACAAGACTCGCGCTTCTATGCTAAGTTTGCTATGATTCCATGCCTCGAACCAAGTAACCAACAAGAGGCATACGACATGATGCACTATGCTTTTGATTTGTCGGAATCTTTGCGCACACCTATCTTATTGCGCGTGACTACGCGCATGGCGCACTCGCGTGCGGTGGTCGAGACAATGGATACACCTCGTGAGCAAAATGAGCTATCTGCGCCTGAAAATACCAATCATTTTATTCTTTTGCCTGCTTTTGCACGCAAAAACTATGCGGAATTGGTAGAAGCGCAATCCGATTTCGTGCAAACGAGTGAGGAATCGCAATACAACCAATATACCAAAGGCAGTAATCCGAAGAAAGCCATTGTGACGACTGGTATTGCATACAACTATCTCATGGAGGCTATAGGCGAGGCATCCAATACCCATTATCCATTAGCCAATAGCGAAGCGTCCATCCTTAAAATCACCCAATACCCATTGCCTAAGGCATTGATTGACCAGATGGTAGCTGATGGCGCAGAAGAGATTCTTGTCATGGAGGAGGGGCAACCCGTAGTGGAAGAACTATTGCGCGGTATGGTGCCATCTTCTGTGGCAGTCAAAGGCCGACTGACAGGCAACCTCCCTCGCATGGGCGAACTCACACCCGATAGCGTCGCCCTTGCCTTATCCAATAGCGAAGCGTCCAATAGCCCATTGCCTATACCCGAACTAGTCGTTGGTCGTCCACCTGCACTATGCCAAGGTTGTGGTCACCGCGATATGTATGCTGCGCTCAATGAGGTGGCACGCGAACATGAGAATGCCAAGATTTTCGGCGATATAGGTTGTTACACCTTGGGTGCATTGTCACCTTTCCACGCTATCCACGCTTGTGTGGAGATGGGTGCGAGTATCACTATGGCGAAAGGTGCTGCTGATGCAGGACAATTCCCCTCGTTCGCTGTGATTGGCGATAGTACCTTCACGCACTCGGGCATGACAGGCTTGCTGGACTGCGTGAATAGCAAGGCGAATGTGGTAGTGCTTATCTCTGATAATCTCACCACGGGTATGACTGGTGGACAAGACTCTGCGGGTACTGGCAGACTGGAGGCTATCTGCGAGGGATTGGGCGTAGAGAAAGAGCATGTGCGCGTGGTAGTGCCACTGCCAAAGAACATGGAAGAAATCAAACAGGTGCTCCGCGAGGAAGTGGCTTACAACGGCACGTCTGTCGTCATCGCTCGCCGCGAGTGTATCCAAACCCTCAAACGACATTTGAAGGCAAAGAAATAAGTTGAAGGTTTATAGTTTAAAGTTTAAAGGCAAGAAGTATATGAAACGCGATATAATTTTAGCAGGCGTAGGCGGACAAGGTATCCTATCTATTGCCACAGTGATTGGTGAGGCAGCCCTCAAAGAGGGCCTCTATTTGAAGCAAGCCGAAGTGCATGGTATGAGCCAGCGAGGCGGCGACGTACAATCCAATCTCCGTTTATCCAGCGAACCCATCTATTCGGATTTAATTCCAATGGGTGGGGCAGATATTATCATCTCGCTTGAACCAATGGAAGCATTGCGCTATCTGCCATACCTCCAACCCGACGGATGGATTGTCTCCTCGTGCAAACCTTTTGTGAATATCCCTAATTATCCTGATATTGAGCAGGTACTGGAGCACATCAAAGCAGTCAAGAACCACGTGCTATTGGATGTAGAGGTGCTTGCAAAAGAGGCGGGTGCTCCTCTGCAAGCAGCGAATATGGTGCTCTTGGGTGCAGCTATCCCTATGTTGGGCATTGACCATGATAAGATTGTCGCAGGCGTGGAGCGCATCTTCGCCCGCAAAGGCGAAGCCGTTGTCGCAGCCAACATCGCAGCTATCGAAGCAGGCTACGAGAATGTAAATAATTCAACCTTGTGGAAATTATATGGAACACAATGGTAATTCAAAATTCATAATTCAAAATTCATAATTACCATGAGCTTTCCTCTCAACAAACAACTCGTGGACCAAACCTGTATTGATTTTGGTCTGCGTAACGCCAAGGAACTGGGCGGTGCTTCTATCCGCCAACTCGTGGGCGTAGTCAAAGATATCGAACGTGCTACTGGTCAGGAGTTTATCCACATGGAATTGGGCGAACCTGGCTTGCTCGCCGAACAAGTGGGTATAGCTGCCGAGCATGCTGCCTTGAAGGCGGGTTATGGTTCGCGTTATCCTATTATCACGGGTATTCCCGAAGTCAAGCACTGGGGCAGTGAGTTCGTGCGCGCTTTCCTCGGATTGGATATCCCTACCGATTGTATTGTGCCTACAGTGGGCAGTATGCAAGCCGCTTTTGCGCTCAATATGACCATGGCGCAACTGGATAGCCAGCGCGATACGGTCCTCTTTCTTGACCCCTGTTTCCCCGTGCAGAAACTGCAATGCAAGGTGATTGGTGTGCGCGTGGATGCGTTTGATGTGGCGAATTTCCGTGGCGAAGCATTGGAGAAAGAACTGGAACGTCATTTCCAGTCGGGTAGGATAGCCGCCATGCTTTTCTCCAATCCGAACAACCCATCGTGGATGTGCCTCACCGAACGCGAATTGGAGATTATTGGTCGATTGGCTACGTTGTATAATGTGCTGGTAATCGAAGACTTAGCATACCTGAATATGGACTTCCGCGATAAAGACCGTGGCACCCCCTACGAACCGCCATACCAACCCACCGTGGGCAGATATACCAACAATTGCGTGCATATGATTTCTTGCTCTAAGATGTTCTCCTATGCAGGTCAGCGCGGTGCTATCGTGGCGATGAATCCGTATTTGGCACACCGTCGCTTCCCTTCATTGGCAGAACGTTATGGCAACGATGGCGAGTTCATACGCAATTTTGTGTATATTGTGCTGTATAGTCTGTCTTCGGGGGTGACGCACTCGGTGCAACATGCCATGGCTGCCATGTTCAAAGCGGCTTGTCAAGGCAAGATTGACTTTGTGAACAATACCCGCGAGTATGCTCGCCGTGCGAAGATTGTCAAGGAGATTATGATTAAGAACGGTTTCCATATTGTCTATGATCAAGATGCTGATGAGCAGGAGGTAGGCGATGGTTTCTTCTTTACCTTTGGTTATAAGGATTGGACGGGCGAAAAGATGCTTAACAAACTGATTTACTATGGTATCTCGGCTATCTCGCTGACTAGTACTGGCGCGAAGCGCGAGGGCATGCGTGGCTGTGTGTCATGCATCCGCGAAGATCAATACGAACTCCTTGATGAGCGCCTCGCCCTATTCAATCGCGATTTTGGAGGATAGAAATAGCAAAGATCCTATAGACAAACTACAGAGTGCTACGGGAATGGTACGGGAGTGGGATGGGGAAAGGTAAGCCGATTCGATGATTTACCTTAGCGTTTTGTATGAGATAGATATTTATCTATCTTTTTACAAATAATTGCTCACTTTGCTTGCGTATGTGCATTTTTTGTTGTACCTTTGCAGGCTGATTGGTGATTATGACTTAAGAATTAAAATTTTGAATTAGGAATATGCACAATTTTGCTCTTATAGGTGCGGCAGGATATATAGCACCTCGACACATCAAAGCAATTGCCGATACGGGTAATAATCTGCTAGTAGCATACGATAAGTTTGATTCGGTAGGCAGGTTAGATAGTAGTTTCCCTGATTGTAGTTTTTACACGGAAAATGAGCAATTTGACCGTTTCTGCTCGAAGCAGATGCGTACGGATAATCCTTTGTCATGGATAAGTATTTGTACGCCCAACTATACGCACGATGCGTTTATTCGTTATGGCTTGCGTTTAGGCTGTGACGTGATATGTGAGAAGCCATTGGTGTTGAATCCTTACAATATCGACAATTTGGTAGAATTGGAAGTGGAGACTGGTCACAAGGCATACACGATATTGCAATTGCGACTGCACGATAAGATAGCAGCATTGCGCGAGAAAGTGCAGAATGGTCCGAAAGATAAAGTGTATGACGTAGATTTGACCTATATCACAAGTCGTGGTAAATGGTACTACAGCAGTTGGAAAGGTGATGTGCATAAATCGGGTGGTATAGCAACCAATATAGGTGTGCACTTCTATGATATGTTGCAATGGATATTTGGTGCAGTAAAGCAAAATATAGTACATGTGATGAGTTTTGACCGTGTGGCAGGCTACTTGGAACTGGAGCGTGCGCGTGTTCGCTACTTTTTGAGTATCAATGCAGATTGCTTGCCAGCGAATGCTGTGCAAGGTGAAAAGCGCACGTACCGCACATTGTCGATAGATGGTGAGGAGTTTGAGTTTAGTCAAGGTTTTACGGAATTGCATACAGAAAGTTATAAGCAGATATTGGCAGGTAACGGATTCCGTATTTCAGAAGCTCGTCCATGTATTGAGGTGGTTAGTCAGATTCGTAATGCAACGCCTATAGGTTTGGTGGGTGACTATCATCCATTGGCAAAACTGCCATTAAGTCCACACCCATTTGGATGGGATGAGAAGAGATGAGGTTAAAGATAAGATATAAGAAATGAAGATAAAGGGATTTTTAATACTAGTTATAACGGTATTGATGGTTTCTTGTGTTACGAGTAGGAAAGTGAACTTGTTGCAGGAACCCGGTAAGTATGGTGTGCCAACTTACACAGATACGTTGACCTACGAAGATTATCAGATTCGTATAGGTGACCGTTTGTATGTGTATGTATACTCCATAGATGAGCGCGTTAGCAATATGTTTAATGCGTCAAGTAATAGTGGCATATATAGTTCGCAAATTCGTCGTGGTATGGGGATGTCAGAGTCATACGATTTGTACACGTACCTCGTGCGTGAGGATGGTACGATAGATTATCCATTAGTTGGGAAAGTGCCTGTACGAGGAAAGACTACGCGCGAGGTGAAAGCAACATTGGAGCACTCGCTAATGGAATATGTGCAGGATCAAACTGATTATAAGTTACTATCGGTGGAAGTGAATATTGTCCGTGGTACATTCAGCGTAATTAGTGATCATGGTAGTGGAATGTTTGCTATGCCCAAGGAGAAGGTAACGATATTCGAGGCGTTGGCAATGGCAGGTGATATAGGTGATTTCGGCGATCGTAGTAAAGTGCGTATTGTGCGTGAGATAGAAGGCGAAACCAAGGTGATGACCTTTGATGTGCGTTCGCAAGATATCATCAACTCAGAGTATTATTATATAGAGCCCAATGACGTGATTTATATACAACGTATCAAAGGGCAAAGTTTTGGTATCAACTCGGTGACAACTACAATCAGTGTGGTAGCTACCACATTGGCTTTTGGTGGTTTTGTATATGGTTTGGTAGTGCGTGTTATGAATACAATTGATAAACATAATCAATAGGAGGACAATCTATGAAAAAGATACTTCTACATATATCTATGATTATCCTCATGATGTCAATGGCAAGTTGCTATGGCTATCGTCAAGTGGGATTATTGCAAGAGCGTGATGACTTACCTCAATATGATTCTGCCGCATATGAACCATATCGTTTGCAGGTAAATGATGAGATTATCTATCGTGTGGTTACTATGGATGAAACGATTGCTAAAACACTTTCAGCCAATACGAATGGTGTGGGACAATATGCTAATTCTTACCGAATCTACTCTGACGGAACAGTGGATATACCATTTCTTTCGCCAGTAAAACTGGCAGGTTTAACAGAATTGGAAGCACAAGATACGTTGCGTAAAGCTTTTCGTGAAATTATTCCAGATGCTGATGTGAAGTTGTCAATGTACAATAAGACTTTTACCGTTTTGGGTGATGCTCGTTCTGGTAAATATTCGATTAATAAGGAACGCCTGACTATATTCCAAGCCTTGGCGATGACAGGAGATTTGATGAATTCTGGTGATCGTCGTCATGTACGTATCATCCGCCCTCGAGGCAACGTAGAGCCCGAAGTGCTGGAATTTGATATACGTACTAACAGCATCATAGACTCGAAGTACTACTATGTATATCCCAATGATTTGATATATGTGAGTCGAGATAGAGGAAGTTTCTATAAGCAATCTAGCTATAGTGGGTTCTTGGCATTGATTACTAGTTCAGTGTCCTTGTTGATAACGGTGTTAAATTATATTCCAGGAGTGTGGTAAAGGTGAAGATTGAAAACTGATAAGTGAAAAATAAGGATATGGCACAAAATGAAATTATACAAAATGGCAACATGCCATTTGAAGAAGAGAATTCCAATTTTGATATCATGGAATGGGTGGTGCGTATTCTGCGCCATTGGTATTTATTTGTGATAGCAGCAGCAATTGCACTGTCATTAGCATACCTAAAGAATAAAAAAGTGATTGAGCGTTATCTAACTACAGGTACTATGATTATTAAGGAATCTAGTGGTGGCTCAGGATATGGTTCTGCATCTCTTATGCAAGGATTTGGTGTGGGAGCAGGTTATACCAATGTAAACAATCAGTTGATTATATTGGGAAGTTATGACCTGATTGCTCGCACTGTGGATTCGTTACCATATATGAACGTGGAGTATATTACCAAAGGTAGATTCAAAACACGCAATATTTATCGTAATTCGCCGATATCAGTAGAATACCTGTGGTTGGATCCAATGGCATATTATCAATTGTTCCGCTGCGAGGTGCTACAAAATGGGGCGCTGAAAGTGACAACCTATGAAGAAGATGATACTTTTGAGTACATCACACAATATGGTGAGGAGTTGCAAACATCTCTATTCTCCGCGCGTATATGGCCTACGGATATGATGATGTCACCAGGACAACATATTTATTTTCGATTCCGTACACGTGAGAGCCTTACTGACGAATTTTCTAGCAGATTACAACTTAATTTCTTGACAGAACAAAGTACTGTACTTGGTATTCAATTGATAGGTGAAACACCAGAACGTGATCGTGAATTTATTGATAAATTGTCGGATATCTATCTTCTGCAAAATGTGGAACGTAAGAATATGGTTGCTGAAAAATCAATCAGTTTTATCAACGAGCAACTGAAAATTTTGCAAGAAAGTTTGACCAAGAGTGAAGGCGAGATGACCAACTTCCGCCAAGAAAACAAGTTTGTTGATGTAGGTTCTTATGCAGGTGGATTGATGACAAAGGCTAGTCAATATGATCAACAACAGATGGCACTGCGCTTAAAGGAAACGTACTTAGACTATTTATCGAATTACCTAGACAAAAAGATTGATCAAGGTTCAGTGATAGCTCCTGCTACTCTGGGACTTAACGAACCAATGCTCATGCAATTAGTACAACAACTCAATGATTTGCACATTCAACGTGGAGAATTGAGCCAAAAGAACGTGTACTATTCTAAATATACAAGCGATATAAACAACGTAAAATCGGCAATTGCAGAGGTCGTGCAGTCGATGCGTACATCGCTTGATATTGAGAAAAAAGATTTGAACGTGCGTTTGAGAGAAGTAGAACGAGAAATTCAGACATTGCCTGAAAAGGAATTGCAAATGGTGGCAATTGAGCGTAACTACCGAATTGATGACAATTATTACACGTTCTTCCTCCAAAAACGTGCAGAGGCAGAAATTCAAAAAGCAGGTAATACCCCTGATAGTGAAATAATGGACCGCGCGCGCACGACTTATGCAATGAATAGCAAAGAGAAACGCAAAAATACTTTGACATATTTGGTAATTGGATTGTTGATTCCTTTGGTGTTGCTAATTTTGTCAGAATTGCTTAATAATAAGGTCCGTACGCAAAAAGAAGCAGAGAAACTGAGCAACTTCGATGTGTTAGGCATATTGCGTCATGTGAAATCGCAAAACCCTATTTACGCGATGAAAAAACCTCGCTCTAGTTATGCTGAAATGCTACGAAATATCCGTATGCGTATTGAGTTTAAGGTCTTGAGAAAAACCAATATTGCAATAGCTATTACTTCCACTCAATCTGGTGATGGTAAGACGTTTATCAGCACCAACTTGGCATCTCTTTACGCTATGACAGGACATCCTACTGTATTAATAGATATGGATATCCGCAAACCAAATGTGCACGAGAAATTGGGATTAGAAGCTTCAATGGGTGTAACAAACTATCTAATAGGTGATTGTACATTGGAGGATATTATTATTCATAACGATCAACTAGGCTTTGATGTCTTGCCTGCGGGAACCATTCCACCTAATCCTGGAGAATTAATCCGTAGTGAGAAGTTAAATGATTTATTGGCACTACTCCGTGAACGTTATACTTTCTTGGTGATTGATTCTTCTCCTGTGGGTATTGTACCTGATGCAATGTCCCTAATTGAGCAAACGGATATCACACTTTATGTGGTACGCTGTATGAGTACGGATAAGCGATTTGCAAAGCAGACATTGGAGAACTTGTCTTTGCACCATAAGGACAAAATCAATCTCGTATTGTCAGATGTACCTACTCATAAATCAGGCAAATACGGTTATGGTTATGGCTATGGCTCTACTTATGGCTATGGGTATGGTTATGGGTATGGTTATGGCTATGGGCAGCAAGGCAAAAAACGCTATGGCTTTGACTATGTACGTTCCCGAATCCAAAAAAAGTCTGCAGATGCTGCATACCACTACGTAGATGATGATGAAGCATAATATAGGTATTATCCCAGCACGCTATGCCAGTAGTCGTTTCCTAGGGAAACCGCTAGTGGATATAGCTGGTAAATCGATGATTCAGCGCGTGTATGAGCAAGCACAGAAGGCGTTGGATAGGGTGCTAGTAGCCACTGACGATGAACGTATATATGACTGTGTGAGAGGTTTTGGCGGAGAAGTGGTGATGACGTCACCTAATCATACCTGCGGTACAGACCGAGTGTATGAAGCATATACGATTTATCGCAGCGAGCACTTCTCGCATCTGTCAGACGAAGAAATTGTAGTGGTAAATATACAAGGCGATGAACCATTTATTGAATCCGACCAAATACAAGCACTGCTAGATTGCTTCCCTACTGAGATTGCAACTCTCGTACATCCATTTGCACAACAAGATACATGGGAAGATTTGCAAAATCCGAACTATGTGAAAGTGGTCATTGCCCGTGAGGAACAATCGGCAGCTTCCATCGGTCGTGCATTGTATTTTTCGCGCAGTGTGATTCCATACTTGAGAGGGGTAGAACCTAGTGAATGGACTAAGCAAGGACAACATTTTCGTCATATAGGTATGTATGCTTATCGAGCAGATATATTGCAGAAGATCACACAATTACCTTCTTCTCGGTTGGAGAAATTGGAGTGTTTGGAGCAGCTACGTTGGTTGGAAAATGGCTTAACTATACAAGTGGCTCTGACCAATCATGCTTCTATCGGTATTGATACGCCAGAAGATTTGCAACACGCTTTACAATTTATAAGTCAAAATTCTTAATTCACAATTTGTATGTCTTTGGGTAAATGGATATTAGGAGGATTAGGTTTTGTAATGGGTGGACCAATTGGTGCACTGATTGGTGTGTTTGTTGCCTCGTTGTTTGATGCGAGTCGTAGCATAGATGTGGATAATTCTACTGAGGGGGCATTTACTAATAAGCAGCAACGTGCGCGCAGGGCAACTCAAGGAGATATCCAAGTGTCGGTTATAGTGCTTATTGCTTGTGTGATAAAAGCAGATGGACGTGTGTTGAAGTCGGAAATCAACCATATCAAACCATTCTTGTTGCGTAATTTTGGTGAGGAAGGTGCTAAACAAGCTTTGCAATTACTCAAAGAGTTGCTAGAGAAGGATATTGATGCCGTGGCTGTTGCACAGCAAATAAGGCAATATGTCAATTATTCCACACGATTGGAGTTGGTGCATTTGTTATTAGATTTAGCCAATTCGGACGATGATCTCAATGCAAACGAACTGCGTGTGATAGAACAAATAGCTATCCATATGTCGGTGCAACGTGCTGATTATCAATCATTGCTAGCATTGTATCAGCGCCATAAGGATGTGAATTGGGCATATACGGCATTAGAAATACAACCCAATGCGATCGATGACGAGGTAAAGAAAGCATATCGCAGAATGGCTATGAAATACCATCCCGACAAGGTGGCAAATGCAGGTGAGGACATCCGTAAACAGGCCACTGAAAAGTTCCGTGGCATAAATGAAGCCTACGAGCATATCAAGAAACAACGAGGATTATGAAAATCACGCTTTTGGTAGTAGGTAAGACTACGGATACGCATATTGAGACGTTGATACAAGAATATCAGAAGCGTTTGACGCACTATCTGACTTTTGCGTTGCAAGTTATTCCCGAACTGAAAAACACCAAAGCACTGACTTCGGAACAGCAGAAGCAGGCGGAAGGTGAGATGATTTTGAAAGCAGTAACGAGTAGTGCAGATTTGATATTGTTGGATGAGCATGGAAAAGAATTTCGTTCGATAGAATTTGCAGACTATGTGCAAAAACGAATGTCATCGGGTAGGGATGTGGTGTTTGTGGTTGGTGGTCCTTATGGCTTCTCCGAAGCGGTATATCAGCGTGCAAATGGCAAGATTTCGCTCAGTAAAATGACCTTTTCGCATCAAATGGTAAGATTGTTTTTTGTAGAACAACTCTATCGAGCGATGACCATTTTGAAAGGTGAGCCATATCACCACGAGTGATTAGAAATTGTTAACCCTTGGTTAACTTTTGGTTAAGGATTAGTTGATTGATTTTCAAGGTATATGAAGAATTTTTTTTCTTTTAAGGACGTATTTAGTCCAAAGTTGTTATCTTCTTTACGTTCTTACAACAAAGAGCGATTTGTGCAAGATCTCATAGCAGGTATGATTGTTGCCGTAGTGGCTATTCCTCTCGCGATTGCTTTTGGTATATCGTCTGGTGTGGGACCTACGGAAGGTCTTGTTACGGCTATCATTGCAGGTTTCATTATTTCTGCTTTTGGTGGTAACAAAGTACAGATTGGTGGCCCAACAGGTGCTTTCATTGTCATCATCTATGGCATCATTCAGCAACATGGTCTTGCAGGGTTGCTGATTGCTACTATCATGGCAGGTATATTGCTCATATTCATGGGATTATTCAAGTTAGGCAATGTTATTAAGTTTGTCCCATATCCTGTGATTGTAGGTTTTACTGCAGGTATAGCAGTCACTATTTTCTCTACGCAAATGAATGACCTGTTTGGTATGGGGATTCAAGATGCTCCTGCCGATTTTATCCATAAATGGATTTGCTATTTTGAGCATTGGCGCGATATCAATTGGTGGGCATTTGTAGTGGGTATCGCTTCGTTGTTGATTATTATATTCTCTACAAAAATCAGTAAGAAAATCCCAGGTTCATTGGTTGCAATTGTGCTGATGACGTTGGTTGTGTGGCTGTTACGTGAGTTTGGTGGCATTACATCTATCACTACAATCGGTGACTTATACACATTACCTAGTGGAATGCCAGCGCCGCATTTGCCTGCACTCAACCTTGCAGAGGGAGAAACGTGGTTGAATCTGGTGCAAGACCTTTTCCCTTCCGCTTTCACCATCGCTATGTTGGGTGCTATTGAGTCACTGCTATCTGCCATGGTGGCTGATGGTGTGATTGGTGATAAGCACAACTCAAATACAGAACTGATAGCCCAAGGTATAGCCAATGTGGTAACTCCTTTCTTTGGAGGTATCCCTGCTACAGGTGCTATTGCACGAACTATGGCGAATATCAATAATGGTGGGCGAACACCAGTGGCAGGTATTGTACATGCTGCTATGTTGTTGCTTGTATTGCTCTGTTTTGGACCACTTGTCGGTATGATTCCTATGGCATGTTTGGCAGGTGTGTTGATTGTGGTGAGTTACAATATGTCTGGTTGGCGTTCGTTTGTTTGGCTTGCTAAAGCACCTAAATCGGATTTTATTGTGATGTTAGTTACTTTCATTTTGACAGTAATATTCGACCTAACCATTGCTATCGAAGTGGGATTGTTGTTGGCTGTTATCTTGTTCTTGAAACGTACCAACGAAGCAACTGTTATACGCTCCTTCTCCGATGAAATCGACCCTACTCATCAAAATGATATTCGCCTGCATGGCAATGACTTAGAGAAGTTGCATATTCCTCCACATACTGAAGTGTATGAGATAGATGGTCCATACTTCTTTGGTATAGCCAATAAGTTTGACGAATTAAGTCAGCGTATGGGTAGTGAGGGACAAAAGGTTCGTATTCTGCGAATGCGTAAAGTCTCGTTTATGGATTCAACAGGTATTCACAACCTTGAACAACTATACTTGCGTTCCAAACGTTGTGGCATGACTTTGGTGCTGTCAGGAGTAAATGAGCAGGTGTACCGAACATTGGAGAAATCGGGATTGGTAGATATGATTGGTAAAGAAAATGTACGTAATCATATCAATGGCGCCCTTGCGCGTGCTGAAGAACTTGTGAAAGAGAACGTGTAAATCACGTATTAAGACTATGTGATTACTATGTGATTAGTATGTGATTACTATGTGATTCCGAATACATCATGGGATGCTGATAATACCGCCACCGACTACCAATCCATCTTTATAGATGACTAACGATTGACCAGGTGTGACACCCCATACTGGCTGCTCGAAGTGTATGCGTAGTTGATTGTCGCTAATGCCCAAGTGCCCTTTTATGGCAGGTGACTTGTAGCGAATACGTGCTTGTATTTCAGGAGATTCTTCTAGCCACTCCATATCTCGCAAACGGAAACTCTGCGCACATACGTCATGGGTGTACAAATCATCGTGTGCCCCAAGTGTTACTGTGTTGCTCGCAGCATCAATATGTGTCACAAAGCGCGGTGAACCCAACGCGATTCCTAACCCCTTGCGTTGACCAATGGTGTAGTGACAAAAACCTTGGTGTTTGCCCAATATGTTGCCGTTGTCATCTATGTAATTGCCTGGCTCAATATGTACACCTTCTTGTGCTAGAAAACTACGGTAATCGTTGTCAGGAATAAAACATATCTCTTGGCTTTCTGCTTTTTTTGCCAATTGAGTATAACCATGGTCAAGTGCTATTTGTCGCACTTCATCTTTGGTTAATCCACCAAGAGGGAAGATAGTTTTTCGTAGATTTTCTTCAGTCAGCATCCATAAGAAATAGGTCTGGTCTTTGCGAGTATCTACTGCGTTTTTGAGGTAATAATGTCCACGGTGTTCGGCTATTTGAGCGTAATGTCCCGTGGCAATATAGTCGCACCCGTATTGTTGTGCTGCCTCAATGAGTCTTCCCCATTTGATGTGAGAGTTACATAGTACACAAGGATTAGGCGTGCGCCCGCATGCGTACTCGTGCACGAAATTATCTATGACATGTTCGCGGAAAGTGTCACGAAAATCCAAGATATGGTGTTCGAATCCCAATGTAGCAGCCATGCGTTGGGCTTCGATGATGCTCTCTACCGAACAACAACCTTTTTCTTTAGCAAGGCATGAATCTTTGATAGAGTCAAATGTGCGAAAAGTAGCCCCAACGAGTTCATAACCTTGCTCTAATAGCAAGATTGCTACTACGGTGGAATCAATTCCGCCTGACATTCCAATAAGTACGCGTTTCCCCATCGTTATTGGTAGTTTTGATATTGTGCTATTAAAATCTCTGCAAAGGTACGAAATTATTTGTATATATCCAAATTTTTTTGTACCTTTGCAGCCAGTTAACAATATTCATATCAAAATACTTATGAAAAGATTTACTTTATTATTTTTATCTATGTTTGCGCTCTCTGTTTCTGCGCAAGTGACAACTATTCCCTCTATTATTCAAAAAGGGTATGCTGGTGAGGTGACTATTATCTTTAATCCCAATGAGGGTAATGGTGGTATGGTAGGTGCTACGCAATGCTATGCACATACGGGTGTGACTTACGATGGTACGCAATGGCAAAAAGCATCTACATGGCGAGGCGGAGAAGAAAAGTATAAAATGACTCAAAATGAAGATGGTAATTGGGAATTGAAAATCACTCCAAACATTCTTGAGTATTATGGCGCGATGACGATTACTAATAGTCGTCAGCCAGATCCTATTACAGGTAAACCTATCATTGTGAAAGATACTATTATCCATGAAGTGACTCAATTGTGTTTTGTGTTTAATGATGGACCTGCTGGTAAAAAAGAAGGTAAAGGAGAAGGTAATGCAGATATTTTTGTAGATTTAGTAGATCCAGGTTTGGCTGTAATTTTTGAAACAACCATACCTGAAATTTCTCAAATAAATGACAGGATAACACTACGTGGTGTTGCTACCGAGGCTGCAAAATTGTCATTAACTGTGAATGGCCAGGAGGTGGCTTCTGCCGAAGGAGTGACTTTGGAATATGAATACATCCTTCCCGCAGAAGGAGATTATACTTTTATCTTTACAGCAACGAAAGGAGAAGAACGAAAAATTGTGAAAGCACAAACTTGCGTGGTAACAGCTCCAGTTCAAGCACCTCGTCCAGTTGGCATTGATATGGGTATATTCTACGATGAGAAAGATAATACTAAAGTGACCCTTTCAACGTATGCTGCTAGCAAAACAGCACCAGCAAAAAATGTATTTGTAGTAGGTGATTTCAATAATTGGACTGTTTCAAATACTTATCAGATGAAACAGGATGGTAATTTCTTCTGGTTAGAAATCAGTGGCTTGACACCTCAGAAAGAGTATGCTTTCCAATACGTAGTTGTGCGTGAGGATGGAGTAGTGAAGAAATTATCGGATTTGTATTCAGAGAAAGTTCTCCACAAAGATGACCAATACGAGCCAACTATAGTGAATCCTGATTTGATGAAATATCCCACTCAAGCAGATGGATATGCTACTGTTATTCAAACCAACAAACCAGAATATGCATGGTCAGATGCTACACTAAACTTCAAGCGTCCTAACAAAAACAACTTGATAATCTACGAGTTGTGGGTGTATGATTATACTCCAGAGCGTTCTATCGCAGGTTTGATGAAGCGTTTGGATTATATTGAGAATTTGGGTGTAAATGCTATTGAGTTGATGCCTGTTACTGAATTTGATGGTAACTACAACTGGGGATATTCTCCAAATCACTACTTCGCATTGGATAAGGCGTATGGTACTCCAGAGCAGTTGAAGGCTTTCGTCGATGAATGTCACAAACGTGGTATTGCGGTCATTTTGGATATGGTGTTTAATCATGCTACGGGGCTAAATCCAATGAACAAACTTTATCCATATGGTACGGATTTGGCTCAAAACCCTTGGTTCAATGTTACTGCTCCACACTCGGACAATGTCTATGAGGATTGGAATCATGACTTCGAATTAACGAAGTTGATGTTTACTCGCGCATTGCAATACTGGTTGAAGGAATATAAGATCGATGGTTATCGTATGGACTTGAGCCATGGCCTTTGTGGTACAACCAACAATGCAATGACTCATATTGCAGATTATTACAATAATGGTGTGAAAGCAGTTTCTGAAGATGCTTATTTTATCCTTGAGCATTGGGGAAGCAATATGGGTAACGATCGTCCAAAATTGATTAGCCAAGGCATGTTGTGCTGGGATAATGTTACTGAGGCGTATCAGGAGACAGCTATGGGCTGGCTAGGCAGCAAGGCTGATTTTAACCGAGCTAACCGCGATGGATATGTAACTTATTGTGAGAGCCACGATGAGGAGCGTATGCAGTACAAGGCGAAGATGTATGGTAATGCTGATTTGAAAACAAATGAGGAAGCTCGCTTGAATCGTGTGGCTGTGAATGTCGCATTTAACGTATTGCTCAATGGTCCACATATGTTGTGGCAATTTGAGGAGATTGGCTATGACTTCTCAATTAATTCAATTGATGAACGTCCAGATGAGTATAATACCGATAATCGTTGTGCAAAGAAACCACGTCCAGAGGAATTAGGATACTTTGAATCAGTATTGCGTATGGAACAATATACTAAAATTGCTCAGACGATTCAATTACGTACGAAATTGTTGCCAGATGTGTTTGTGGGTAATCCAACGCAAGTGAATATTGAAGGTTCTAGGGCATTGCGCATTGTACGTTGGGGTAATGATGTATACATGGTGGGTAATTTTAGTGCTATAGATAATCAGACTGCTACTATGCCAGAAGGTACATGGTATAACTATTTTACTCAACAACTTCAGCCTGCCGGTGATGTGACATTAAAACCAGGTGAGATTTTATTATTGACAGGTAAACAGTTACAATTACCTGAGATTGAAACGGATGTTGAGGATATCTTTGTTGCAGAATTCTCTACCGAGATGCTTCCTCCATACAACGTTACTATTTATACGGTTAGTGGTCAGGTAGTATCAGTACAACGTAATGTTGAGCAGGTAAATCTCAATGCCATCAACAACGGCTTGTACCTTATTCAATTTGAGAAGAATGGTCAATATGTAACCAAGAAGGTGATTCGATAACGATTTAGCATATTACAAAAAAAATAACGGAGTGTTGCTACTCCGTTATTTTTTTTCCTACTAATCGATCATATCTACTACCAAAAGGTCGGTAATATACATTTACTGAATATTCGTTCTGTGTCTGCCAATGCGATCCCTCTAAGGGTAGGGTAGATACTGCATTCTTACCAATAGCATAATACATGTAATTATAACCGCCTTGCTTGAGATAAGCTTGCAAGTAATAACACTGTTCGGATGCATCATACTGCATTAAGTTTTGGGCAGTATATTGATTATAGAACATATCTCCTCCCACAAATACATTTGCAGCCATTAAAGGTTGTGCTACAGGCAAATAGAAATGCACCCACATATACTCTGCCTCGGTATTTACATAGTCAGCTTTTTCGCAATTCACCACAAACTGTCCATTAGCATCCTCTTCTGTTAGATAAGGCGTTCCTTCTTTGCCTGCTCCTTTCCCTAATGTGCCCCGAACATCATCTAATTCCAATATAGCATGATATTCTCCCATTCCGTAACGAACCATATTAACGTGATAACCAGCATAGTAAGTGGAGTAGGTGTCAAAATGACGAAATTCATTGCCACCTTCGAAGATTAATTGTTGATTGTTGATATAGCGTAATCGGTTGGGCTCTTGAAAGGTGGGTTTAGTGAGCACTACTTGATTATCCAATCTATTGTTTTGACGCACTACCACTTTGATGTCTTGTACATCGCGGATGTTGAGCGATGCCGTGTTAATATCAATATCTAATTGTTGAAAACGACCGTTATATTCTATGTCAGTATTGGCACGTTGTTGTACTTTTATATCTACCAATGGCTCTACTACGCTAAAGCATACTTGTGCAATCGTATTTTCTGTATCGCCATCCTCATAAATAATAAGCACATAATTGCCACTAGCAGTCAATTGCATCTCTTGGTTCGGGAAGGTAAACCAATAATGAATATATTCCTGTTGAGTGTTGATAGAGTGCTCATAATTAATAATATCGGCATTGGTAAAACCTTCAATATATTCGTATGAACTAATGTCGCTGAGTGTCCAGTCGTAGTTTAGATGTTTGATGGTATAAGAATATTGCTTCACATCGTGATTCAATTGATCAAACGATATGAGTAACGTGTTGGCATCTTCACTACCATCTACTATACCATTCTTTAGTGCTAGGAAAGGACGTTGCAAAACCAAATTATCATCCACAAACCTTACCTGTAGTGTACGTACTATGGGTTCAAATAACGTGGTTTGGTATTGTGCATATATCTCTAATACACACATTATTCCGAGTAATATCAATATACTTTTCTTCATTTCGTCTGCAAAGGTAGTTATTTTTTTTTGATTATGCAAAGAATAGCGAACCATACTATGATGATTCGCTACCTTTGAGCCACTGGCCGGACTCGAACCGGCGACCCACGCATTACGAATGCGTTGCTCTACCAACTGAGCCACAATGGCAGAAGCGCAGTCTAGGGTGGTGTAAAATGGTATAGCATAAAATACACCCAAATGACCAAACGCGACTGCAAAGGTACTGCTTTTTTGCGAAATGTGCAAATGTTTGATAAAAATATTCATTATTTTCCATATTAAGACAATAAAAATTATATATTTCTGCCATTTTGTCAGTTGTATGGCAGTTCAATCACTAAATTCTACTTTGGCACGCCATTTGATAGATACATGGTGAATGGTTGAGATATGTCTTAACCAAGGGTAAACCAGAGGTTAACAAATAGAGGCTAAAGAATTAACTAAAAAAACGTAAATCATATGGGAAAAATTATTGGAATTGACTTAGGAACAACTAACTCCTGTGTCGCAGTTATGGAAGGCAATGAGCCTGTAGTTATCACCAACTCTGAGGGTAAACGTACTACCCCATCTGTGGTTGGTTTCGTAGATGGTGGCGAGCGCAAAGTGGGCGACCCTGCTAAGCGTCAAGCAATCACCAACCCTACTCGCACCGTATATTCAATCAAGCGTTTCATGGGTGAGACCTATGATCGTCTTGCTAACGAGGTTGCGCGCGTACCTTATAAAGTAGTCAAGGGCGACAATAACACCCCACGCGTGGATATTGATGGTCGTTTGTACACGCCACAAGAGATCTCAGCTATCATCCTCCAAAAGATGAAGAAGACCGCTGAAGATTATCTTGGTCAAGAGGTGACAGAAGCAGTGATTACTGTACCTGCATACTTCAATGACAGCCAACGTCAAGCCACCAAAGAGGCTGGCGAGATCGCAGGTCTGAATGTTCGCCGTATCGTGAACGAGCCAACAGCTGCTGCTTTGGCATACGGTCTTGATAAGAGCGACAAAGACATGAAGATCGTAGTATTCGACTGCGGTGGTGGTACACACGACGTATCTGTGCTCGAATTGGGCGACGGCGTATTTGAGGTAAAAGCTACCGATGGTGATACTCACTTGGGTGGTGATGACTTCGATCACCGCATTATCGACTGGCTCGTACAAGAGTTCAAGAGCGAGAACGGTGGTGCAGACCTTAGCAAAGATGCTATGGCTATGCAACGACTCAAAGAGGCAGCTGAGAAAGCAAAAATCGAGCTTTCTAACACCACCTCTACTGAGATCAACTTGCCATACATCATGCCTGTAAATGGTGTGCCAGCACACTTGGTAAAGACCCTCACCCGTGCTAAGTTTGAGCAACTTATTGACGACCTCGTACAACGCACTATCGCTCCATGCCGCACCGCTTTGCAAAACGCAGGTTTAAGTATTAGCGATATTAACGAGATTATCCTCGTAGGTGGTTCAACTCGTATCCCTGCTATCCAACAAGCAGTTGAGAAATTCTTCGGTAAAGCTCCATCTAAGGGTGTTAACCCAGACGAGGTTGTAGCTCTTGGCGCAGCTATCCAAGGTGGTGTATTGACTGGTGATGTAAAGGATGTGCTCCTTCTGGATGTTACCCCCCTCTCTCTCGGTATCGAGACTATGGGTGGCGTGATGACCAAGATGATTGAGGCCAACACCACTATCCCAACCAAGAAGACCGAGACCTTCACCACAGCAGTGGACAACCAACCTTCTGTAGAGATTAAGGTATTGCAAGGTGAGCGTCCAATGGCTGCACAAAACAAGCAAATCGGTATCTTCCACCTCGATGGTATCATGCCTGCACGCCGTGGCGAGCCACAAATCGAAGTAACCTTTGATATTGATGCCAACGGTATCCTCAACGTTACTGCTAAGGACAAAGCTACTGGCAAAGAGCAAAAGATTCGTATCGAGGCATCCAGCGGCTTGAGCGATGAAGAGATCAAGCGCATGAAGGCAGAGGCAGAGGCAAATGCTGAGGCAGATAAGAAGGAGAAAGAGCGTATTGAGAAACTCAACCGTGCAGATGCTACTATCTTCCAAACCGAGAAGCAATTGGCTGAGCTTGGCGACAAGATTCCTGCTGACAAGAAAGCTCCAATTGAGGAGGCATTGAAGAACCTCAAAGACGCTTACGAGAAGAAAGATGCAGACGCATGCGAGGCAGCTAACCAAGCATTGATGACCGCTTTCCAAGCAGCCAGTGCAGAGATGTACAACGCTACTCAAGGTCAAGCAGGTCCTCAACCAGGTGCTGACTTCCAAGGCGGTGCACAAGCAGGCAACCAAGGTGGCAACAACAACAACCAAGGTGCTGCCGAGGACGTGGACTTCGAAGAGGTAAAGTGATAGATAGAGAAACTATTTAGAATAAAAACAGAAAGATTATCCTAGTGGGATAATCTTTCGTTTTTTCTGCTTAACAGATATGAGATACTTGTGGCGATTAACATGGCAACTGCAATACACAGAGGAGCTATATAGGGTTTTATTCCTGTTTCGCCCCAAAAAATACTGCGGTAATGTGCTAAACCGACTAGGTGGAGCAATGCTAGAAGTAAAAGGGAAATCATAGGATCTACTTCAATACGATGGGTTTGTAAGTTCCATGAGCCCGTGAGGAAGGTGATTGGATAGATGAAAAGCAGTAGCGCAAATTGTATGGCTATAATAATCCACGGCGAAACTGGAAAGAGAAAGCCATAAGTATCTAACATAACGAGAGCGAAGATTGATACAATATTGATTCCCCACATCAAACGAATCAACCAAAAGGTGTTGAGGGCATAAAGCGCAAGCTTAAATGTTGCAAAGATATGCGAATACATAGTTGCAGTTTTTTTTAGGTGGTTTAATGGCACGAGTTATAAAACGTGCTGCAAAAGTACAAGGATTTCATAAGTCGTGCAAAAAATAACAATATTGCTAAATACATCAATCAATGTAATGGATGTAAGTAACAATATTGTTAAATTATCTAAATCTTCGAGTTGAAATAGGTGTACTATTTTAGTTGTTTCCAGAGTGTATAATCTGTAAATAAAATCTCTCCTTGTGAAGTGCGCATGCGTATTTTTCGTGGATCTATAGCGATGTGGTACATACTTTTATCGGCAGAATCTTTTGGATAATAGTAGTCGACGTCTGTTGCATCTATCTGGTGTGCAACGATGGCACGTATTCGTGCGATATATCCACGGATGTTGGCAACATCTTCTAAGTATGAACGTGTATTTAGGATAGGTGTTTCACGAAATATATTACATATTCCATGGAATGCACGTCCTAATCGCGCAACTTCTTTTTCTGATAATGGATGATGTTGACCTGCTTTAATCAGACCACCATAGTGGGTACAGAATGATTGGTGCAAAATAAATATGTATGTTGCCAATTGGGTTGCGCTCATTTGGATTTCTATGCCACGCATCCAGATACGATGAGCAGGCAGATCAATAAAGATGCTATTTTCTTCTCCATTCGTATGATGGCGTATTAAGAAATCAAAAAGTTGTTTGTAGAAGCCATGGTAGTGGAACAAATTTTTACTACGCTTCGGACGAAAATATTCAGGTTCAGTAATATAGGTTTCGTATTGATCAATAAAACGACGTACTTCATTCAAAACACTATCTGGCTCATCTTCTAGCCGAATAGTAAGAAAATTGATATAATGATTATCGTTACATGCAGAGGTACTAGAGGGAACATAAGATAATCCAACGTTAATAAGCAGAGATGGTTCTATGTTGTAAAAAATGTTCTGGTGACACGTGTTAGCTAGGTAGTTGCGTGTATAGGTTTCCGTATTGATGCTAGTTAATTGGTCGTATAGATTATTCAAACATTCGATGGATAGACGTGGATTCATATAGCGAATAATATCGCATAGATAATCACAATCCATATCCAAACAAGATTGAGCTATTTTTGGAATATAGATAAATTCAAATTTCCATAAATGCAGTAAGTTAGCGATGGCATCATATTGCTCCAATATTTCCTCGTTGATGGTATGCATGTAATCGCTTTCGATATACATCACATATTTTTCTGTGTTTTGCCAACCGCTTATCTTGGTCGAGAAAAGTTGATACTTTTCTTCTTTATCTTGCAATACTAATGACAATGTTTGTAATAGCAATGCCTCACGTGCTACACATGAGTTGTCCGAATAAGCCGCTTTTTTGAGAATATCGTAGATCTTAAGTTGCTCATCAGCAGGCATATTCTTAAGATAGCCAACTGATTCAGTTAATGAGATGTATTGCGACTGATGTAACTCATCTAGAGAAATTTCAAAAGATTGAACAATCTGATTATACAATGAAATTTCCTCTTTGCATATCACATCATCAGATTTGATGAGGTCTGAAATCAGACGAGCAATCGCTATTTTCTGGTGATGACGCATGGGTATTAGATTTATTTTGTTTATGTTAATATTGCCAAAACCTCTTTCATACGGCGCATTGCTTCGATAATCAAGTCTTCACTCGTTGCATATGAGAAACGGATACAATTATCCTCCCCAAAGGCGCTACCTGATACACATGCCACGTGAGCTTCTTGTAGCAAGAATGTCACCAATTCATCCGCATTGTGTATTGTCTGTCCCTTGTATTGTTTGCCAAAATAGGCGGACACATCGGGGAACAGGTAGAACGCACCTTGTGGTTCAAGTACCTTCATTCCTGGAATGTCTTTTGCCAACCCTACAATCAAATCACGGCGACGATGGAATGCTTGTCGCATTTCTTCTACACAACTTTGATCGCCAGTATATGCTGCCTCTGCTGCTTTCTGGGCGATGGTTGTAGCGCAACTAATTGTCTGACCTTGTAGGCGTTTTACGGCTGTTATCAGGTCTTTGTCATGGCATGCTAACCATCCTATGCGGTAACCTGTCATAGCATATGCCTTGCTCACGCCGTTGATGATAATTAGGCGGTCTTCCAATTCAGGGAACTGAGCTAAAGTCTCATGCTTACCTGTGTATAAAATATGTTGGTATATCTCATCTGCCAACACGTTTACTTGTGGGTGACGCTTGAGTACCTCTACCAATGCCTTCAAGTTCTCTAATGTGTAAACCGAACCTGTTGGATTGTTCGGAGAGCAGAGCATCAAGAGCTTGGTCTTAGGAGTAATTGCGGCCTCTAATTGAGCTGCGGTGAGGCAGAAATTGTCTTCCATCCTAGTCTTCACAATCACGCTCTTACCTTGTGCAATCTTCACCATTTCTACATAACTCACCCAACATGGAGTAGGCATAATCACCTCATCATCTGGTCCTATCAGTGCTTCTATCGCATTACACAATGCCTGTTTTGCACCCACCGACACTACTATCTCGTTTGCGTTGTATGCGCGCACGGGATAATCCTTAATATCATTATTTAGGGTCTCAGCTATCGCTTGACGCAAAGAGGGAAAACCGGGTGTTGGACCATAATGCGATATATCATTGTTGATGGCATCAATAGCAGCTTGTTTAACGTGTGCAGGAGCAGGAAAGTCGGGCTCACCCAATGAAAGACCAATCACATCTACTCCTTCTGAACGAAGTTGTTGGCACAATGCTGCCACTTGCAGGGTTGCTGACTCCTCGAGTGCAGCTATTCGGTTGGAAATACGCATATCTATCTGAAAGTTAAAACACCTTGCAAAGATAGTACTTTTTGTTGATATCTACAAATAAAACACTATTTTTTTTGAAAAATGACAAAATTATTTGCATAATAAAAAAAATAGTTGTACCTTTGTGCACATTTATTAATGGGATGATGACTTGTTTGGAAAACAACCACTATTTTTAATATAATTTCAAAAAAAACAAAAAAGATTATGAAAAAAAGTATTCTTATGGTTGCTATTTTGGCAATCGCAGGTGTAGCTACAGCAGTAGCACAACCTCGTGCAATTGGTGCAAACATTGGTTATGGTATTGATGTATCTTACCAACACAGCCTTGGTGAGGCCAACATGGTTGATGTATCACTCAACATTCCTGCCTTTAGTGGTATTGGTGCAAGCGCGACTTATGACTGGATTAACCCATTCAACACTGCTATTCCTTGGAACGAGAAAGGTGAGTGGAACTGGTCACTTGGTGTAGGTGCTGGTTTAGGTATTTATGGTTTTAAATCACCAATATTCTACGTAGGTGCAGTAGGTCACGTAGGTGTAGAGTACAACTTCTGGTTCCCTATGCAACTATCAGTAGATTGGCGTCCTAACATTGGTCCTTGGATTGGTGGTGGCACAGCAGGTTTCAACGTTACTGGTCTTTATAGCGGTATCACCCTAGGTGTTCGCTACTTGTTCTAATTTGCTGAAGCTAATTTGAATTGAATTATACAAGCGTCTAACGCGCGTATATAAATATAAGGTGTCCAGACTTGGACACCTTATTATTTTTCCATCTTATTTATAGTGGTGTATTCCTTGTATTTTTGGTTTTAAGATACGTAGAAATCCCCGTACCATTCCCGTACCACTCCCGTACCACTCTGGGGATGACGGGAACTTTACGTGTGGTTACCTCAATGTTTTAGTTGAAGAATAATGACAATCCTACTGAGATTGTAATAGGTCCAGATGGGTGTTTTATATCACCTTTGTTAATAGCTGCTTGCTCGATGATAGTAGGCATCAAGTGCTGCGTGTAAGCCGCTTCTGCAAACACACCAAAGTTAGAGAATATGAACCATTCCACACCTGCTGAAAAGCGTAGAGTAGGGACTACATGGTCAATATTGGTCATCTCATAGGAGGAATTGTCGGCCATCAGTGTTGCGTTCTTTACCGTAGCAATTGACACACCAGGCTGCAGACTAACAAAGAAATCCCATGGATGGAAATAAGGATTTTCATAGAATGCTTTGATATCTTTCACCAAAGGGAAACGATAACCTACACTCATACCTACCTCATTGTACCAAACCTCTGCGTCGCGGAAATTTGAACCTGCAAATTGCAAGTCCATGTCTTTATATGTATTGCTATGGGTGTCGTAGGTGATATAGACAAACGTTCCATAGTTTTTATGGTGTCGCCATCCCAATCGCATTGCAGAATTGAAAGTGGCTCCTTCAATCCCATTTGGCGTAACACCCACACCTAGTACTGTAGGCAAATCAAGGGCATCAAAAAAATCACCGAACGTATATTTATCTTTCGTTGCTTGCGCACTTATGCTGTCGTTTTGCGCAAAAAGTCCTATGCTCAGTACTGAGCATAGGACCATGATTATAGACCATCTCTTCATGTTCTCTAAACACTAAACTCTAAACACTTATCTCCTCATCTGCGCTTTTGCTTGCTCGCGAGCTAGGCGTTGTTGTTCACGTTGCATAGCTTCCAAGCGTGCTGCAAAACCCGACTTCTTTTGTGTGCCTTTTTTCTTGGCATTGGCTTCCATCTGTGCCAACACTTTCTTGTCATCAATTGCCCAACGGAAAATCATCGTTTGGATAATGGTCATCAATAGACTGACGAGATAGTAGTAACTGAGTCCTGCTGCGTAATCATTAAAGATAAAGAGGAACATCAATGGCATCAAGTACATCATCCATTTCATCACTTTCATCTCTTGACCGCCAGACTGTGTTTGCATGGTGATATGGGTATAAACGATGTTCACTATGGTCATCAATAAGCAGAACAAACTCAGGTGAGTTCCGAAGATTGGAATAGACTTACTCCACGTAATAATTGCATCATAAGTCGAGAGGTCATCTGCCCAGAATAGCGACTGACCGCGCAATTCAATAGCTGTAGGCAAGAACCAGAACATAGCCATCAACACAGGGAATTGGAAGAGCATTGGCAAGCAACCCGACATAGGACTTACGCCTGCTTTTTGGTACAAAGCCATAGTTGCTTGTTGGCGCTCTTGCATCTTCTCTGGTGGGTATTTAGCGTTAATCTCATCCAATTGTGGTTTCAATACACGCATTTTTGCGCTTGACTTGTATGATGCAAATACGAATGGCAAAATAATCAATTTGATTACCAGAGTCATCAGCAGAATCACAATACCAATATGTAACCCCCAAGAAGTAAATAAGTTAAACATTGGAATTACCAATGCTTTGTTAATCCAACTAACTATCTTCCAACCTAGTGGCACTAGTTCATTGAGGTGTAAACGATCGGATTTTTCTACATCTTTGTCATATGCCTTAAGTGTATTATAGTGGTTTGGACCAAGGTAATAATGCAAATCGGTGGTCTTTTTACCAGTTATATCCAGTGGCAAACTTGTTGTGGTGTTGTATTCTTTGATATAGCGACTCAAAGCATTGAGTGGAGTAGATTCCATTTGGGTGGATTCAAATGCATCATCAGCAATCAACACCGTTGAGAAGAATTGATCCTTGTATGCAATCCATTTGAGGCGAGCAGATTCCTTAGCGCGGTCGGCTTTTACTTCAGATAACTTTTCTATATCACCACCTACGAACATGTATTGCAATTGCGCATATTTTTCTTCAAACTTACGTCCTTTTTCTTGTTGAGGAATAGTCTGATTCCATTGCAGTTCAATCGATGACATGTTTTGTGCTAAAGCCAATTGCATATTATGTGGTTGGATACTCATTCCTACCATATAATCATCTGCAGGCAAGGTATATACAAAGTCGATATAGCACCCATCAATATTAGTGTTGAGTCGCATAACCAACGTACTCTTTCCTTCATCGTCCGTTGTTAGACTCTCTTCTTGGAAGTACAAGTTTTGGGTAGATAAAATACGACTATTGTTAGTTACGAGAGTGAAATTCAAGCTACTCTCATCACCTTGGAAAAGGCATAAGTCATTTATGCTATCGCCGTATGCTTTGTATTCTTTCAGTTCGGCTTTAGCTATTCTTCCGCCTCGGCGAGCAATGCCTAAACGAACTTTCTCATTTTCTAAAGTGATAAGTCCTTCTTCTCCTTGTGCTGCTGGAGCAAACGGACCATATACGGCTGCCACTTGCTCAGCTAAAGCTTCTGCACTTGCTACCTCATTTTCACCTGTTACAGTTCCGTTTTCACTTATCAGGTCTTCTGTTAATTGTTGAGATAACATTTGTGCCTCTTGTTCCATGGCGCGAACTACAGCAATCGAATCCTGTATGCGTTGACGTTCTGCCAACTCTTCTTTAGAAGGACGATTAATAAATGAAAATCCAATAATAATTGCGGCTATTAATCCAAAGCCAATCCACGTGTTCTTATCCATTCCGTAATGTCTATGTTTTTAATTATTTATATTCTTATATATTGTTTGCGCACGCGTGCGCGCAAAATCGCTGCAAAGTTACTACTTTTTTCTGACATATACAAATATTCATAAAAAAAGCCGTCTTTTTGACGGCTCCTGTTGGGTATTGCTTCGCTTACGCTACGTAATACCATGAAAAAAGCCGTCTCCCGACGGCTCCTGTTGGGTATTGCTTCGCTTACGCTACGTAATACCACGAAAAAAGCCGTCTCCCGACGGCTATTTTTCCAAGGTATTAGTCTGTTTGATTTTTAAGGTACAAAAAAGATTGTGTCGATTTTTAAATCCGCTGCAAAGGTACTGCTTTTTTCTCATCCCTGCAAGAGTTATTTATATGTTGTGCAACACGTTTTTTGCAAAAATAGCTTAAATATGTTGTAAAACATACGTTTTCGGAGCGTTTCGCTAGTATCTTTCCAACTCAATCACCTCTAAATCGCGAATTTCTTTCCCATCAATCACAAATCTGAGCAATGTCTGTACGGTCTGCCAACCTTGTTTGCCTGCTGCCCCAGGATTCATGGTCAGCATCTGCCATGTAGGGTCGTATTGTACTTTCAATATATGGCTATGACCACATACAAACAATTGCGGTGTTTCTTTCTTAAACATGGGCAATAGCCATGGATTATATTTCCCAGGATATCCCCCAATATGTGTCATCATCACGTTAACCTCTTCTACACGAAAACGATAGAACTCGCTGAGCGAATACCTTACATCACCACTATCCATATTGCCATACACTGCGCGAGTGGGTTTAAACTCACGCAGGTGTTGCAGCACCATCGCGCTGCCAATATCCCCTGCATGCCATATCTCGTCCACTTCTGCGAAGTGCTCTAGTACTCGCGGATCAAGATACCCGTGTGTATCGCTCAATAAACCGATGCGTGTCATACATTATCTTTTTTCGGCGCGGTTCATGATAAGGATACTTACTATGACTGCTGCTACAGCCACGCTCAGGAAGAATACTACATCTCGCAAATCTACCACACCGCGTGAGATACTGCTATAGTGGTCTTGTAGCGTCACCCAATACAAAACAAAGCAGCTAACTGCACCCAGGATAAATGCCACTAGTTGGCTGCGTGTCACTGTACTGCAAAGCATGCCAATGCCTATGAACGATGCACTCAAGAATACCAATCCCATCATTGAGCCAACAAACTGTCCGCTATCTATATTGCCAATAGGTTCAGCCATATAGAAGACAATGAAATAGTGCACAATACATGGTAATAGAGCAATCACTGTAAGCACGAAAGATGCCATGTACTTACCCACTACGATACGCCAAAGTGGAATAGGTTGTGCGCGAAGTAGTATCCACGTTCCGCTTTGACGCTCTTCGGCGAATAATCGCATGGTCAATGCGGGACATACGAGCATGAGCAGCCAAGGGCTGATTTGGAATAGTCCATCCACTTGTGCATACCCTGATTCGATGACATTCCATTGACCGGGTATTACCCATAGGAATAGACTCACTGCCAACAGAAACAACCCTATTACGATATACGCAATCGGCGTAGAAAAATAGTATGATAATTCTTTTCGGAACATGTGAATGTGCTTTTTAATACTAATGTTCTAATTTTCTCTGCAAAAGTACTACTTTTTTTTGAAATGAGCAAATTAAATATCTATATAACGCGATGGATTAAATCCATTTTTTGCTTGCTCATTGTGGGAAATATAGCCCAATTGGTTACTCATCAAGCGCGTAGAACCAATCTGTGCATCTATATTGCGATGCGAGTGTCCATAGATCCAATAATCAATACCTGAATCCGCTATATAGTCGCCCAATTCTACCGTAAACGCTCCGCTAATGGTACTTACACGAAACTCCTCTGCTGTACACAAATGAGTGGGAACATGGTGTGTAAGCACAATTTTTGTTTTGGCTTGACTCTCTGCCACTGCTTTTTTGATAAACTGCAAGCAGCGTTCGTGCTCATGATTGAAGTCCTCAGCTGTTAAGTGATGCCCATCGTACATGATTCGGTAGAAGTCGCTCACATTGCGCTCGGTAAGGAATGCGTCGTATGGTTCAATCTTCGCCCACAATGTGGAAACGATGATATCTATATGTAGGTCGCTTACGAATTGTATTTTCATGATTGTAGTATCTCAGCTATACGCGTTAATGCGCGACGAATTACATTATATTTACTGCTATCCGAAACATCAAGCATATCATTTAGTAGGTCGCTATCCTCTTCTTTGGCTATTTCAGACAAAAGCGTTTGTGCGTAGTATTTACGATGTTCTTCGGATAATATATTTCGTAGGTCAGAGGCAATCCATTCCGCACCAGCAATTATTACATCAAATTGTTCGGTGTCAATGGTTATTTCTGTGGGTAATACTTGACGTGATAAAGCATATGCAACATACACATTTTGCAAGATAAAAATCATATCTACTGCGTCCTTGCGTGTTGTCAAATGCCTATCTAGCCATGTATCTAATTTGATGATGAATTGTCCGCTGAGCGATGCTATATAAAATGCATATTCTCCGTCTATCTCTACCTTATCTGCATGTCGCATCACGTCATCAAAGCATTTTACCGACATCACTGGTGACCCCTCTGGTGGCCATGCTATTTGCTCTTGCTCAGCAATTAATCCAAAAGGCACGATGTCCACTTCAAACTTATTAACACCATAACCGATATAATAAAATCGCTGTTTTTCAGGCGCTTTGATGAAGTTATTTTGCAGCAAGATTTGTGTTAGTTGCTCATATTCTGCCCAATTTTGCAGAGCTACAGCCACATCTAAATCCAATGTACGACGTGCAATATTTGGAATATCCAATAGCCGATTGGCTATGTCGCGGGCTGAAGCTCCTACCACATACAGAGGCAGATGCAATTGATTATAGCAATCACTCAATGCATGCAGCGTTTCTGTCAACGCATCGTTTTGTAGGTCGGATTTATGTAGTTGGTATTCCATTATATCAGTGGTTTAATGCGTTCGGCTACTTCCTTCAGACGGTCATCCTCCATTGCCAAAAGGTCGGCATATATGATAAGTATAGGTGTGCCTGCTTCTTGCCAAAATTGTTTATATACATAGATTTCTCCCGCTGCATCAGGTATCATTTTAGCTGTAGTAATCAGTGCGTTGGCATTGTCAGGGGTGTATATCTCCCATTGTTCGGGCTGAACATAGTGGTCTAACAATGCGGCAGCCGCTTCGCCCCCCCAATGTAATAGTGGAGGTAGAACGATATTTTGCCAAGATTCTTGTATAGCAGAGGAGATAAACTTAAACCTATTGAGATACAATGTTGGTTTTAGCGTTTCTGCATACCCTATTGCCCATTTGTCAATCAATGCAGAACGTTTGCGTAATACTCGTTTCTTCTTGTCTGTCTCCACAATATATCCCTTTTCTATAAGGTTTGTTAGGGTATTGTGCACAGAACCTATAGACACATTAGCAGCATCAGCCATCTGGCGAACTGTTTTGTTCACATTGTTCTTGTCCTGCAAGAGATGGAAGATGATTTTTATTTCAGATTTTTGCATAATCTAACTATTTGGATGTTCAATTTTTTTGTTTTTGTTCATTTTTTTTGAACAAATAACTATTTTTGAACAAATTTGCTGCAAAGGTAGTGATTTATTTTGAGTTGTGCAAATATTTTATGTTTTTTTTTATGTATACTTACCTTTTGTAGTAGCCCGCATTCTCGCCCGAAAGTTCACTTTCAGGTGCGATTTTATGTCCCCTACGGGTTCATAACGGGTTCATAACGGGTTCATACTATGTGATTACTATGTGATTACTATGTGATAACTATGTGATTCGTCGCATTTCCTTATACCTTCTCTCTACCAGAATTACTAGTACGACTAATGCCACTATCCTTACCAGTGTGATGTTTATCTGCGATTGCGATTTCTGCGATTTCTGCGAAAAGTGCGCAAAAGTATCTAAAAAAAATACACTAACAAATTCGCACTTTTCGCACTATTCGCACTTTTCGCACATGTTTTACAGCGGACACTATCTTTCATTATCAATGACTTAAAGAATAGAGTGCCCCTCTTCACGGACTTTCTAAAAATCAATACACAATCTTAATCACTCAGTATGTCGTTTTCGTGTGCCGAGTCCATAAAAGAATCAGCGCGGGCATTTCTGCCCGCGCCTAAACACTAAACAGTAGCCGCCTAGCGGCGTCCCCTAAACACTAAACACAGATTACAACTCCTGTCCCATGACACTATATATCTTTCCATCGCGGAGGATATAGATATGGTCTTCGTAGAGGATTTTTTGGCAATTGGATATTGGCGATTGGCTATGGATATTTTCCACATCCGTCGTCTCTACTATAATAATCATCTTGTCAGATTCTACTTTTCCACAGTCCGTTTCTACCGCATATTTGAGTATCACTTCTTTGATGCCTGCTGCCACAGGTGCATCTGTCAGGGTACCCCAATCGTTGCTGTCCATGATATACCATGCCACTTCTGCGTTTGGTGCATACCATGTCTCGGCAGCGATGTGTGCTTGAATCTCTGCAGTAGGAATAGTTACATCAATTGCTTCCCCTATGCGAACGATAGGCAGTGTCACCGTGGCTGGCAGTGTCTGTACATACACATCCAATGTCAGTTCGTGTATCACGCTATCGCACTCCATACCAGCGTATTGCTCTGTGGCTGAATAGGTACCTGCCTCAGTAAGTACTTGCCCATACCACTCATATGGCAGTTCCGATGGACAGAGTGCAAGTTTCTCGCTTTCTGTGGTAGCGTCAGGCAGAATAGTGAGGTGTAATACTACTATACTATCACAACCATGCACAGCTTGCAAGTATTGGTAGTAAGTACCCGACTCGGTGTAGGTCTTGCCATCAGTCCAAGTATAACTATCGCAAGCGACTTCTGTCTGCTCGGTGGTGATGCTGTTGTTAATAGTCAAGTGCAATGTAACAATACTATCACATCCTGCCTGAGAAGGGATGGTATCGATATATACACCTGATTCGGTATATGTTTTTCCATTCCATACATATTCATCGCAAGCGATAGCTGAATCGTTTGCCCATTTGGTATGTTCTGCATGTAGTGAAGTGGATTTTGCAGAGGTCTTGTCACCACCTGCTGCATTGCTCAGCACAATATTGTCAATGGAAATGATACTATTACAATAGTTTACATCGCCTTGTGGGGTGAAGACTAACTGATGCAGTTCACCATTGTGTCCTGCAATGGTAGTATTGGACAAGGAATAGATAAGTACACGATAGCTATCGTTGCCTAATGGTGTGATAGAATAACTATGATTCTTTATGCGCTCCAAAGGCGTGAATGCCGCTTGCGAAGTAGTCATATCGCTACGCCAATGCAGGTCGTATTGCACTGCTACAATGTCGGTGTAGTTGTCCATCGCTACCGACAATGTGTAGGTGCCATCTTGGTTGCTTTGTCCTGTCAATGATAAAGCATTGGGTTCAAACACATGTCCAGAGAGAGCGACTGTCTTTAGTCGGTTGTTCGGGTCATTGGTGTAGAGGTTCATCGTGGTGGAGAAGTCGCCCTCCTCGGTGGGTTGATATGCCACGGTGATAGTGGTAGTCTTACTATTGGCTATTGTGATAGGCAGTTCTTCCACTACGCTATATCCCTCTGCGAGGAAGGTGGCTCGCTCCAATACCAGCGGTGCGCTACCGTTGTTGCGCACGGAGTAGGTAGCATGAGCCACTTCGGTGATAGGCACATTGCCAAAACTGAGCGAAGCGTTGCTGCTGATAGCAGGGGCTTTGATAGTAACTTTACCTTGTGAAGTGGCAGATACCATGTTCTCCTCCGTGATATTGCTGAGTACGACATCAATGGGCTTGAGGTAGTAGGTACCCGATGAGCCGTTGAGGCGGAGTTGGAAGGTGGCTACCTCGCCGTCGTTGGCGTGCAAGGGTTGATTGCTCATAGAGAAGATAGCCAAGAATAGCGTATCGCCACGGAGTGTAGATAGGGCTTGGTGTCCGTTGTTGCGAGTACCGTTGACTGCCAAACTGTTTGCTACATACTCCAACTGCTTGGGTAGTTTGAAAGCACATTGCATCGCCACGATAGGCTCCATGTTGTTCATTGTGAGGGAGATGGTCACAATGCTATCAGCAATGCCGCTGGCTGTACCCACATGCAGTTCGTTCACGGAGAATGGGTCTGCCACAATAGTGGCTATTTGCTCGCCATTGATGGCATTGGACTTGACCATCACCTCTGTGCTGACTGCTCCGCGCTCTATGGGTGCGTACTCAATCGCAACGGATGTGGTTTGTCCTGCCTCGATGGTGAAAGCCGTTTGCTGAGGTACAAGCAGAGGATCAGTGGTGGTGATATTCTCTATTGTGAGGGGTAAGTTTCCGACATTCTTGAGTTGCAGATTCTTGGTGTAGGTGGCACGAATAGGGATGTGTCCGTAATCGATTTGCGAGTTGAGAACCTGCAATTTGGGTGCTTGGATAGTTACATTGCCTGCTTGCATGCTGCCTGCTAAAGATGTACCTTGTGCGTTACTGAGGACAACGGTAGGGGTGAGCGCATAGTCGGCAGGCTCGTTACCTAAGAGCAGGCGGAAGGTCAGCAGTTCGCCTGTATTGCCGTTTAAGGCATTCTGGCTAAAACTATAGACATAGATACGCAACTCCTGCCCTACTTGTGCTGCGGAGATTTGGTGTCCATTGCTGCGTGCAGCAGCGAGGGTGGCGGAGTTATTGATATAACTGAGGTGTTCGCCTAATGGTAGCACCATCTCTAATGCTACGATAGCATCGGTATTGTCGAGCGACACCGCTACCTCCACCTCCGTCTGCGGTGTACCGCTGACGGAAGAGAGGGTGAGGGTATTGCTTGCTATTGCCTGTATGCTAAGGCATAAAGCAAATATAAATCCTATATATCGCATAATTTTTAAGACAACTAAAAATCAATAACGACAATTATTTTCTTTTATGAAGAATCTTTATTGCCGCTCGCAATGTTGGCGAGCGGAATGGTTGTCTAAGTTGTCGTTTTTTTTTATTTCACTTTCACCAATTTGCTGGTTTGTATCTTCTTGTTGTCCACATAGAGGGTCACGAAGTACACGCCCTCTGGCAACGCACCTGGGTGCCAAGTGTAGGTGTATTCGCCGAAGGTGTTGGTGGTAGTGTACGAATCTACTACCAGACCTGCAATGTTTGTGAATACAAGGCGTACCTCGTGCTTACCTGTTTGTCCTACCACGTATGGGATATTCACTTGCGTAGTGAATGGGTTAGGATGGGTTAGCCTCATTTGCATGGCCTCTACGGATGAGAGGTCAGTAGCCGTCTTCTTAATTGCAGGCACATTTTGTCCTTGTGCGTTGCTGAGAATGATTTTCTTCATCTCTGCGTCGCCCACATAGAGCAAAGCGTGTTTGCCTACACCGAGGGTCTTTTTGCTCATGGAGTATGCCATGAAGTGGAAGGTCTCTGCGGTGTTCCAAGTTATTTGCTCAAAGCCATTGAGTGCCTCCAGTGCGGAGATTTCTGCTTCTGCCTCGAAGGAGAATTGTACACCGCCGAGTACGACAGGTGTTTCCACGTAGAGGATACCATCCTCGATGCTATAGGTGGCGGTGTTGTCGTCTGAGAAGCCAAGCGAAGAAGCCGCAGGGTTGGTGATGATGTTGACTGTACCGACAATGTCAAGGATGTTGACGGTGTTGTCGCTATTGACATCTGCTGCCTCAAAGATAAATGGCTGAGGATTGTTGCCCGTGAGGTATGCCACTTCTGTTACCACATCCGCCACATCCACGTTCATGCTACCGTTGGCATCACCCTTTTGTGCAGTCAATGGAGTGGCTGCAACTGGATTGGAGAGGGAATAAGAAGTGAGAGCGGTAGTGAGTTGCTTGATGTAGTAGTAATAGGTTTCGCCTGGTACGACATCAAAGTCCACAAAGGCAGAGTCTTGCGCATCAATTACGGTTTGGTTGATACAAATAGTATCGCTACTAATGCCTGCGGTATCGGTGGTGTAACGATATACATTATAGCCGAGAAGGTCCTCGAAATCTTCTTCATCGGTTTGCCATGTGAGGGCGACTTTGCCAAGTCCTGCTTCTGCCATCAGTCCTGTACTGAGCGAACCCGCAGCAGCGACTTGCACATTGAAGCGGACATTCTCTTCGGGTATTTCGAAATGCTCATCATCTTCTGCGCCATAAACATAAATTCGGTTAAGACCATCGGAAGCGGTTTTACCAGTAATAGTGAGATAAGCGGTATAAATGGTGCTGTCGGCACTCCAACTGTCATCTTCACTAATTGCGTTTTGCGTATAAGGCGAGCGCACACCCATAGAGATGGTAGGTGCAATACTTGTGTCCATTGGACGGTTGAAATATACTTCAAATTTGTGTTTGCCTACACCTAATGGAGGCAATAGTTCAAACTCGTCTTGCGCATCATAGCCATTGACAACGACTTTCCACACGATACCATGCGCTTCGCGTATAGGTTCTTTAGCTACATAGTCTAAGTTTACGACACCACTACCTATAGGGTATAATGGGTGAGCCGCATCAATAATAGAATTACGCAATATATCTTCTCGCGCAGAACCTAAATAAGAAGGCGAAGACGACTTGTAGTCTATAATGCTTTCTGAAAACAGTGCACAACTTGAATACTGGTTTGTTTTATTTACAAAATTATTCATTAAATTGGAATTGCCATTATTTTTCAAGTTATAATTGTTACCTTGAGAAGAAGTATGCTTATTCCCTATAATATTTGTATGAACACATTGTGCAGTATTTAATCCACTAGTATTGCTATTGTAGTATATGTTTGATTGATAGTACTTTCCAGAACCAATAATACTGACTATATATCCACTCCTACTTTTATTCTGACGTATTATACAATTTTCATAGGTGTCGTTTGAACTGCCATCGCTGAAATAGAAATCTTCTACAAATTGTATGTTTTCTATTAAAGTATAAGATAATTTTTGTCCTGAAAATCTAAAGAATTTGATAGGCTCAAATTCATAATCACTGTGATCACTCTTAGTAAAAGTAATTAATTTACCAGGCGTTCCATTAGCAATTAGAGTGCCTTCACAATTAAAACCCGTATTATCCCTAAATTTAATGATAGTTCCTGGTTTAATAGTTAATGTTACACCCTTTGGTACTAGTAATGGTTTAGTCACAATATAATGTACATCAGGATAAAGCGTCAAATCTTCTGTAATCATTCCACCTATCTCAACTCCATTTTCAGCGGTAAGGATAACTTCTTGCTCCAATGTTTTTTGGATGTTGTCGCAAGTAGCTTTGAACACCATGCTGATATGGCGACCATCCACTACATTCTTGTCAATCACAAAGCGGATTGGACTGACCGACTTGTTCTTCGCATAACTGCTGAGTGGCATGCCGAACTCTACCTCTTGCTCCAAGAATGTGATAATGGTGTCATTTTCTAATTCTGCCAATTCCATCCATACTTTGATATTCTCGGCGTTGCCCCAATCGTTGCGGAGGACTGGATATATAGCAATTGTATCACCTGCATCGGGTCGGCCATCGTTGTCGCCAAGGGTATCTGTAAGATAGTAAGTGACAAGGCGTAGATTAGGTTTGCGGTCAGCATCGGTGATATTGTATGCTGCCTTCATATCAATATTGCCCGTTCCATTGGTGCGGGTATGGATAAGGTCTCCAAAGAGGATTTCCCAACTGTTGTACTCCTTGTGCATCAACAGGCGAGAAATGGCACCCGCTGCTAAAGGTGTTGCCATAGAGGTACCATTCATAGCGCGGTATTGACCTTTTGGGAAGGTACTTACGACGCTCTGACCTGGTGCGCGAAGTTCGTAGTTGTAAAGTTGTGTTTCGTTTGTATAAACGGGTGAATAAATGGGACCAGTGCAATCGTAGTTGCTAAAACCTGCCAAGTTACCTTGTTTATCTGACGCTTCAACACCCAATACAAATTGGAAAGCAGCAGGGTACATTGGACCTGCAAAAGGAAAACATAATTCTAAACTTCCGCCATCATTTCCCGCCGCAGCCACAATGACTGCTGTAGCGTAGGCTTTGCCGAGGGCTTGCTCTTCAGCAAGGGAGTAGCTATAGCCACCCAAACTCATGCTGATGACATCTGCACCATTGGCTGCGGCGTAGTCGATACCTTTGATAATGGTTGCCACATCGCCTGTACCGTCGCTTTGCATGACGGTGATCGGCATAATTAGCGCATCTGGGTTGGCACCAGTGATACCAATACCGTTATGACCGACTGCCGCTGCGATACCTGCGCAGTGGGTGCCGTGACCGTTGAAGTCCGCCATGCCGCCCGTCTTATTCACAAAGTCGTAGCCATGAATATCGTCCACGATGCCGTTGCCGTCATCGTCTTTGCCAGCCACACCGTTCTTCTCCGCTTCGTTTACCCACATATTGTCTTTGAGGTCGGGGTGTTCGGTGTCCACACCCGTATCAATGATCGCAATCACAGGGCGCTTGTCAGTAACCAATGGTTTGTTCCACAATGATGGCAGACCGATAGCTGCTGGTCCCCATTGTTGGGTATAGAGGGGTTCATCCTCGAACTTGTTGCCGTTTCCATTGCCGTTGCCATTGCCGTTTCCGCTGATGTCGGTGGAGAGGGCATAGACCATATAGTTAGGTTCGGCGAACTCCACTTCGTCAAGGGCTTGCAGTTGCTCCACCACTTGGTGCACGGTGCGCATCTTGCCTGCGTTGCTCATAGGCGCAGCCACTTGCTGATTGAAGCGAACAAGATAGAGTTTGCTGAGGTCGTGGTCTTTCACCTCTGTGCCGTTGTATGCACGCATGCGGCGTGGCGCTTTGCGGGCACCGACATTGGGCATGAGTTCTTCTACTTCCTCTACGCCAAGTTCGGCAAAGAGGGCATCTACTGCGTTAACGCTGGCAGTCTGGAACTTACCTTTGGCGTTCTTGCGCATCTGCACAGCGCCATCGGCTTTGAACTTGACAATCACTTCGCCTTCGCGATAGGCGTTTCGATTCCATTTTTCAATCTTCACAACCTCGTCCTCGTTGTTGCTACTTTGTGCCATCAGCGTGATACTACACGCCATGAGAAGCACGATAGAGAAAAGTTTTTTCATAACCTAATCTTTTAAAGGGTTAATATTGTAGTTTGTTTATTGGCTATAGTGGTGTATGTACATACAAAAAGCGTGAACTTTCGTTCGCTTCATTTGAGTTTCCGAGGTCCTGAACTACCTTAATACTTCAAATTCTACGCAAAAGCCCACGCCGTATAGCGTGAGCGTCGATAGGCTTTTACTTGAAGTATTAAAAGTTTTTGAAATTGTTCAGGTTTCAGAAACTCAAGTTTAGCTTATAACGCTATATCAAATATGTCGGGCATCGCCTTTACGATGCTGGTTTATCATAGGCAATTTGTCTAATTATAAATTATAAGCTATTGCAGTGTACCTGCGTGCAATTGTTCTATGGGGAAGATAAGATCCCAGTTTTTGCCCCAAACGATATTGCCATTCTCAATAGAAAACTTACCAAAATGGCGTGGTTCAAGGTACTTGTTGTACTGCGGATGTGGATGACGGCGAATGAAACTGCCAATGTCCACAACCTGCGTTGTGTTGTCACTGAACGACAACCGAACCGAAGAATTGCCTAAATTCTCAGCTCCAATGATAATAAGTTTGCTCATAGTTATATTTTGGTTTTAATGTTAGTACTCTTAACCGCTTGCTTCATAACGAAGAACTTCACCCATTTTTGAATGATATTCTTGCTATACTTGCGAATAAATGCTTCGGCAGTCTTTTTATCTTTGTTTGGCAATGGGTCCTCGCCTGCCTTTTCTCGAACACGGATTTCCACTAATTCTCCATCCATCATAATCAACTCAAAGATGCTCTGGCATCCATTATGTATTACATGCACATGAATAGGCTCATGCTCGTTGGAGTAGAAGAAAAATATAAATCCGAAATATTCAAAAATTTTAGGCATATTGTCTATTGTTGAAATTAGGTCGCAAAGATACACTTTTTTTTTGAGATGTGCAAATAAAATCGCTCTTTGGTGCATTTTTTTGTTTATATGACGCACTGAGACAGTATAAAACTTTAGGAAAGGAGTGAACCATTTCAGGGTTTTAGTCAACCTTTTTAGGAACAGAGTCAACTTTTTTAGGAAAGGAGTCAATCTTAATAAACAGCACTTTTTGGTGGTTGATAGTTCTTTGGTTCATTCTAGGTTCGTCCTTGGTTCTTCGTTGGTCTTTAGTCCGAGAGGGATTGGTAAGGTACAAAGGGAAGGAATATTAAGAAAAGAACTTTTTTTACTTTTTTGAGTTATAAACGATGTGGATAAACATAATCGCCACTTGTGCAAAACACAAATGGCGATTGCTTGTATGGTGAAATGGATATTAGTCCTTCTTCACTGGAGTCTTAGGGAAGACTACCCAGAATGCAAGTGCTACTACCAACGCAAAGCCTGCGAAGATATACCAACTTATTTGCCAACCTTCCCATATTGCCATAGGACCTGCTGCTACCACTTCTTCTGCATGAACAAAATGGTTGACAATCGCTTGCGCAGCCAACGTACCAATAGTAGCACCAAAACCGTTGGTCATCATCACGAACAATCCTTGTGCACTGGAGCGTTGTGCAGGGTTGGTCTCTTGATCCACATACAACGATCCTGATATATTGAAGAAGTCGAACGCAAAACCATATACGATACAGCTCAATACGAACAATATCACGCCTGGCATACCTGGATCACCCGCTCCAAACAAACCGAAACGCAATACCCAGGCGAACATAGCCATCAGCATCACCGACTTGATACCAAACTTCTTCAAGAAGAATGGGATAAACAAGATACACAATGCCTCACAAATTTGCGAAATAGAAATCAACATATTCGCATGCTTAACACCAAATGTATCTGCAAACTGCTCAATTGCTCCGAAACTGGTGATGAATGGATTGGCATAGCCATTAGTAATCTGCAAACACATTCCCAACAACATAGAGAAAATGAAGAATACCGCCATCTTCTTTTGTTTGAACAACGCAAATGCCTCCAACCCGAGTGCCTCCACAAGTGATTTGTTCTCCACATGACCTTTAGTTGGACATTGGGGCAGTGTAAGCGAATAGATTGCAAGCACGATACTCAATGCACCACTAACAACAAACTGGTTAGGTGTAGCCTGAAAACCGCACAAGTCCACAACCCACATCGTTACAATAAAACCAACTGTTCCGAGCACGCGAATGGGCGGAAAATCTTTTACAGTATCCATATTCGCTTTTGTTAAAGCGGTGTAAGCCACAGAGTTACTGAGAGCAAGGGTAGGCATGAAGAATGCTACCGAAGCAGTGTAGAGCGAGAAGATAGTTGAGAATACTACAGCATCACCTGCAAAAAGTCCATACACCCCTGTTGCAATCATAAATGTTCCTGCCAAAGCGTGACATAGACTCAATGCCTTTTGTGCAGGAATCCAACGGTCTGCCACTATACCCATAAGTGCGGGCATGAAAAGACTAACAATGCCTTGAATGGAATAAAACCACCCAATATTAGTAGCCATACCATGTGTAGCAAGGTATGTGCCCATCGATGTTAAATACGCTCCCCAAACAGCAAATTCGAGGAAATTCATGACCGTAAGTCGAAATTTAATGTTCTTCATATCTATTTGTTTTTTAGTTTATTGTTTATTCAAAACTCACTGGTGAAGTGGAATTTGATGTTTTTGTAGTCGTTTTGCGCCATTTGCAATACATAGCCACTATCTGCCATAAAAACATCACGACCGTCTTTGTCCTTCGCCATATACTGCGCTTTGCGCTTCTTAAACATCTCTAACTCTGCATCGTTATCCGATTCAATCCAACAAGCTTTGAACATCTGAAGTGGCTCCCAACGACATTTGGCTTGATACTCATGTTCCAAACGGTATTGGATAACCTCAAACTGCAATTGCCCAACAGTACCGATAATCTTTCTGCCATTGAACTGACTGACAAAGAGTTGTGCAACTCCCTCGTCCATCAATTGATTCACTCCCTTCTCCAGTTGTTTTTGCTTCATAGGGTCGGCATTCTCAATGTACTTGAACATCTCAGGCGAGAAGGAAGGCAAACCTTTGAAATGCAAGTTCTCCCCCGATGTAAGCGTGTCACCAATCTTGAAGTTGCCCGTATCAGGTAAGCCGACAATATCTCCTGCAAACGCCTCATCCACAGTCTCTTTTCGTTGTGCCATGAAGCAGGTTGGTGCAGCAAAGCGCATCTGACGGTTCTCGCGCACGTGTTTATAATAGGTGTTACGGATAAACTTGCCCGAACAAATTTTGAAGAACGCAATACAAGAACGGTGATTAGGGTCCATATTGGCGTGAATCTTAAAACAAAAAGCAGTAAATCCTTCTTCCATAGGTTCTACCTTTCGCTCCACTGCCTCAACAGGTCGTGGCGACGGAGCAATCTGAACAAAACATTCTAATAGCTCCTTCACACCAAACGTGTTCAATGCCGAACCAAAGAATACAGGAGCTAACTCACCCGCTAAATATTCCTCCTGACTGAATGGATTATACACACCATCAATCATCTCCAAATCTTCTTGCAGTTTCATAGCATCGTTCTCGCCAATGAGCTCTGCAATCTGTGGATTGCTAACGTCCTCAAAGCGGATGGACTCGGTGACTTGCGTTTTGTTGGGGGTATAGAGATCAAGGGTAGATTGGAAAATGTTGTACACGCCTTTGAATCGCTGTCCACTATTAATAGGCCATGATAGCGGGCGCACATGAATACCAAGTTCGCTTTCTACCTCATCCATAAGGTCGAATGGGTCTTTACCCTCTCGGTCCATCTTGTTGATAAACACCATCACTGGCGTTTTGCGCATACGGCATACTTGCATGAGTCGCCTTGTTTGCGTCTCTACACCTTTGGCCGAGTCAATAACAATAACTACAGAATCAACGGCAGTTAGTGTGCGGAAAGTGTCTTCAGCAAAATCTTGGTGACCAGGGGTGTCAAGAATATTGATATGATAATCCTTATAATCAAACCCCATGACCGACGTCGCCACAGATATTCCACGCTGCTTCTCAATCTCCATCCAGTCGGAGGTTGCAGTTTTCCGGATTTTGTTCGATTTTACGGCACCTGCCACATGGATAGCACCTCCATATAGCAGCAATTTCTCAGTAAGCGTCGTTTTACCCGCATCCGGGTGCGAGATAATCGCAAAGGTGCGGCGACGCAAGATTTCTTGTTGTTCTTGAGTATTGAGCATGTTTAAAATGTGTACAATAATTCCTGATTATCCAAATAACTTGCAAAAGTACAACAAATTTTGCATATATGCAAGCAATTTGGCGAAATTTATTGTTTAACCCTCAATATCAATCAATTTATGAACAATAGCATAGATGGTCAAACCTGCGGTAGAGTGGATGTTCAACTTACGAGTGATATTTTTGCGATGGGTGATAACGGTGTGTATTGAGATGCATAGTTTATCTGCTATCTCCTTGTTGCTCAGTCCATTAACTACCTCTATTAGCACGTCGCGCTCGCGATCGCTCAATGTTTCTGTTTCTTCTGAGATCTGGATTGATTGGCTTGGCGATGGTGTATTAGTCAGTGCAGGGCGTAGTATCTCATCCTCAATCGAACAATGATCTGCAAAATCGTGCTCGGTGTGCCACAAATCACTCATCACACTAATCAGTGTATATGTTATCAAATTTTTTTGCGGCGAACTATTAGCCGGATAGTATTTGATAATCAGATTCTTAATCTCCGTTAGTTTGTCTGTAATGCGCTGATCATCAAGTGTATGCTCTTCGTATAATCCTGCGTTCTCGTGCTCAATATGTGTACGAATTTCTTCCGCAAATTCATCATAACAACGCAAGATAAGCATAGGGATATTCGTATTTAGATCAGCAGGCAGCAATGCCTCAACTAATGACCGACGTAGATAGGGCAAACGAAAATCTAAAAAGTAAGCATGTGCATTTCGCAGATATTGTTGTAGGGTTGGAATATCAATCTCGTTGAGCGGAGCAGGGTACTTATATACCTTGTGATTGATAATTGCCAAAAATGTAGGTGTGTGCACACCATGTTTTTCACAGGCTTGTTCAATTGTTTGCTCGCCAACACCCATTTCTAGCCCAAAACGACTAATGATATGTATCGCATCTTCTTCATGCGACATCAAATCACAGATTTTATCCGTTGCTTTGTACATACTACTTTAATTACATATTTTACATCTAGTTTCAAAAACCGCGACAAAATTACTAAAAAATATTCACATAAGCAACAGCTTATCCGCAAAATACCTATTTTTAGGGGTATAGGAGAATTTGTAATCACCACTACTTTTGGGCATATCCCTAATTGTTGGGAATTTTGTCCAAATACTTGTGTGTTCGTCTAAAATGCAGTACCTTTGCAGCCGATTTCGAAGGTACAAAAATTTATCACTATATGAACAAGAAATTACTTATCTTATTTATTTTTGCGGGCATACTGGCTAATATGACTTCGGTGTATGCCCAGCACCATCATCATCACTCCGACAAGAAGTCCGATGCCCATATCGCAGGACACGTATTGGATGCTCACACAGGCGAGCATCTTGCTTTTGTAAATGTGCAGGTTGAAGGTACTACACTCGGTTGCTTGACCGACGAATCGGGACACTTCTATCTCAAGAATCTCCCTGAAGGTGAACTTACTATCATTTTCTCTATGATGGGGTATGACACCGAAAAGCGTACCATTACGTTACGCCGTGATACGCTTGTCGAAATGAATGTGAGTATTGCCGAAACATCCTTTATGATTGACAACGTGGTCGTTACTGCCAATAAGTACGAAACCAAACAAAAGGAAGTGGCAACCATTGTCAATGTCATCCCTCCTCTTATCATCGAGTCCACTACTTCCAATACGATGGCAGACGTACTCAATTTCCAAACGGGCTTGCGCGTCGAGGAGACATGCTCCAACTGCGGTGTACCACAAATTCGTATCAACGGTCTAGAAGGACAATACACTCAAATCCTCATGGACTCCCGTCCTATCTTCTCTTCGTTGGCTTCGGTCTATGGCTTGGAGCAAATGCCTGCGGGTATGGTGGATCGCATTGAGGTTATTCGTGGTGGTGGTAGCGCGCTCTATGGTGCCAACGCCATCGCGGGCGTAGTGAACATCATCACCAAAGAGCCTTCACGCAATTTCTTCAATGTCAATCATACCACTGCTTTCACGCAAAGTGGCACCTACGATATCAACACCGCTATGAATGCCAGTGTTGTGTCGGAGAACCAAAAAGCAGGTATCTTCCTCTTTGGCGTACAGCGCAACCGCGAGCAATACGACCGCGACAAAGATGGCTATTCTGATATCCCATTACTCAATACCACCACCGCTGGTTTTCGCTCATTCTTCAAGACTTCCGACTACTCTAAACTGACGGCCGAGTACCACCATACCACCGAGTATCGCCGTGGTGGATATGGCATTGATAGCGTGCAACCACATGAGTCGCCTCTCTGCGAACAACTGCGACACAATATCGATGCCGCTACCCTCAAATGGGATATGTTCACCGCTGACAACAAACACTTCTTGAGTGTATATAGCAGTTTCCAGCATATCGGTCGCAATAGTTATTTCGGCACGAACTACAATCCTAATGCCTATGGCAAATCCACGGATATTGTGTCAGTTACGGGCGCGCAATACCGTTTCTCTTATCCATGTGGTCTGATGAATGCTGACCTCAGCGCGGGTGCCGAGTATTCGTATAACCAACTCCGCGACCAGATTCTTGGTTACGACCGCAACACCCTCCAACGCGTACATCTCGGAGGAGGATATGTCCAAAACGAGTGGAAGAACAAACAATGGTCGATTCTCGTAGGTGGACGTCTGGAGCAGCACTCATTGCTGGAGAAACCAGTCTTCTCCCCTCGCGCGAATGTGCGCTATACGCCTATTGACCCTATTATCTTGCGCCTCAGCTATGCCAGCGGCTACCGCGCACCACAAATCTACGAAGAGGACTTGCACGTAGGTGCAGTGGGTGGCGAAGTTTCGCTCATATCCTTAGACGAAAACCTACGCCCCGAATACAGCCACTCCGTCAGCGGAAGCATTGACATGTACAAACGCTTTGGCAAATGGGATCTCAACCTTACCCTTGAAGGATTCTTCACCCAACTCAACGATGTTTTCACACTCGTAGAGAACGGACATGACGCACAGGGCAACCTACTCTTGACGCGTACCAACGCGAGCGGTGCACGCGTAGCGGGACTGAATGTAGAAGCCAAAGTAGGATATGGTCACTTGCTCACTTTCCAAGCGGGTTATACCTACAATCATAGCCGTTATATCGAACCCGAACAATGGAGCGAGAATCCCAATATCGCACCTCAACGCCGCATGTTCCGCACCCCTAACCACTATGGCTACTTCCTCTGCAATATTGAGCCGTTCAAGCATTTCCATATTGTCACCAACGGCAAGGTCACTGGCAGTATGCTCGTGCAGCACTTTGCGGGCTACGTGCCAGAAGATGAAGAGGTAGAAACACCCGTATTCTTCGAGTGGGACGTGAAACTCTGCTATGATATTCCTCTCTATAAGCACTATACCTTGGAGGTTAACGCAGGCGTAAAGAACCTGCTCGACCATTTCCAACGCGACATCGACCAAGGCATGGACCGCGATGCAGGATACGTGTATGGACCTGCTACACCGAGAACATTCTTTGCAGGAATCAACCTAAAAATATAAGACCAACAACCTTTTTTTAGAGAAAAGTCATTTTTTTTCGAAAATATTTGCATATTTGCAATATTTGTTGTACCTTTGCAGCGGAAATGAACGAGGGGACCCGAAAAGGTTCCCTCGATTTTATGAAAATAGGACTATGATTGATAAACAATACATACAAACTCTTATAGAAGAGAAGTTACAAAGTACTGGCTACGAATTGATAACTCTCAAGGTATCTACGCAAAACGAGATTATTATAGAGGTAGATAAATTAGAAGGCGTGGACGTAGACTTTTGTGCGGAGCTTAATCATTATCTTGTGGAGCAATTGGATGCACAAGGGATTGAGGATTATGCTTTGGAGGTGGGCAGCGTAAGTTTGACTGCTCCATTTGTCACAAAGATGCAATATACCAAACACCTTGGACATAATGTGGAGGTGCTAGCAGCTGACGGAAAGAAGTATCGTGGTACATTGGTGAGTGTGGATGAGGAGACATTTTCTATCGACATCGAAATAATGGTGGCTGTAGAGGGAAAGAAACGCAAACAGAAAGAAATTCAGACACTTACATTCCAATACGATGCGGTGAAATACACCAAATACGATTTGAAATTTTAATCGGAGTCCCAAATCCTGAATCTAGAACAAATATTAAAACAAAATATATGGCAACTAAAAAACAAGATTCAATCAACTTGATTGATAACTTTTCAGAGTTTAAAGAGTTTAAAAACATTGATCGTCAGACCCTAATGAATGTGTTAGAGGATTCTTTTCGTAATGTAATTTCTAAAATGTATGGTACTGATGCGAATTATGATGTGATTATTAACCCAGACAAGGGAGATCTTGAGATTTATCGCAATCGTCTTGTAATGGAGGATGATGACGTAGCCAATCCTAATACGCAAGTGGGTATAACAGAGGCCTTGCTATTAGATGATGAGGCGGAAATCGGAGAAGAAGTGACCGATAAGGTGGAGTTTTCTTCGTTTGGTCGTCGTATGATTCTCAACTTGCGTCAAACGTTAGCTAGTCGTATCCTTGACCTCCAAAAGGAGAATCTTTATTTGCGCTACAGCGAGATGTTGGGTCAAGTAGTAAGTGGCGAATTGTATCAAGTATGGAAGAAAGAGATGCTATTGCTTGATGACGAAGGCAACGAGCTCTATTTGCCAAAGCAAAACCAAATCCCAACCGATTTCTATCGCAAGGGCGACACCGTTCGTGCTGTGGTAGTACAAGTGGATAACAAGAACCAAAATCCAAAGATCATCCTTTCACGTACTTCGCCATTGTTCTTGCAACGTCTTTTCGAACAAGAGGTGCCAGAGGTACATGACGGCTTAATCGCAATTAAGAATATCGCTCGTATCCCAGGTGAGCGTGCTAAAGTGGCAGTTGAGTCATTTGATGACCGTATTGATCCTGTAGGCGCGTGCGTAGGTATTAAGGGGGCGCGTATTCATGGTATCGTGCGCGAACTTCGCAATGAGAATATCGACGTGATCCACTATACCTCGAATATCAATCTTTATATCCAACGTGCATTGGCACCAGCTAAGATTTCCTCTATGACTGTGAACGAAGAGGAGAAGAAAGTAGATGTATATTTGCAACCAGACGAGGTATCTTTGGCTATCGGTAAAGGTGGTTATAACATCAAGTTGGCAAGTATGCTGACTGGCTACCAAATCGATGTGTATCGTGAAATGGATGATGCTGATAGTGAAGATATCTATTTGGATGAGTTCAACGACGAAATCGATCAATGGGTACTCGATGCCTTCAAAGCTATCGGTTTGGATACCGCCAAAGCAGTATTGGGCGTAGAGAAAGCTGAATTAGTAAAACGCGTTGACCTCGAGGAAGAAACCATCGACGAAGTAATTGCTATCCTCGCAGCAGAATTTGAAGACTAATTAAGTATAAATAATAAACCCCCTCCCGGAATGGAGGGCCTCCTCGCTCTAAAATCCACGAAGTCCCCCAGTAGGCGGGAAACCGTCCCATGGCGGCGAAAGCCGCTTACTAACGAGAGCCTCGTGGGCTCGAGTTAAGAGGAGGAATGGCGGTCGCCTTAATTCGCAAAGCGGATTCTTTGCGACAAGCCAATTCCGACGATATGGCTATAAAACTTATCAAAGCTTGTAAAGAATTAAACATCGGCATGTCCACCGCCGTGGAATTCTGTAAAAAGCAGGGTAAGGAAATCGCTACGGATCCGAATACCCGTATCGATGACGACTTGTACCTACTGCTTGCTAAGGAATTTAACAAGGACATGGCCTTGAAATTAGAAGCAGAGCGTCAAGCACAAGAACGTCAAGAGCGCGAGATTCCTAAATCTGTGGCTGTAGAAGAACCTAAAAAGCCAGAGCATATTCCTACCGAGGTGCCTAAGCCCAAGGTAGTTGGCTCTATTGACCTTGATGCTGATAAAAAGCGCAAGGCAGAGGAGGAAGCTGCTCGCAAAGCCGCTGAAGAGGCAAAAAAAGCGGAGGAGGCACGCATCGCTGCTCAGAAAGAAGCCGCCGCTAAGGCAAAAGCCGAAGCGGACGCCAAAGCAAAAGCAGAAGCCGAGGCCAAGAAAGCTGCGGAAGCTGCTAAAGCCAAAGAAGAAGTAGAGGAACCTGTGCAAGAAGAAAAAGAGGAAGAAGAAATCTTCCGCTTGGGTAAACCTGTGCTCAAAAATGCACCTAAGGTATTGGGTAAGATTGACTTAAGTAGTATCAACCAAGCTACTCACCCAACCAAGAAAACCAAAGAGGAGAAGCGCAAAGAGCGCGAGGCACGCGAGCAACAACGCAAAGCCAACAAACCTGCTGCCAACAACGGCGGCAATGCTGGTAATGGCGCAAATGCCTCTAAAGACGGCGAGAAACGAAAACGCGAACGCATCAAACAAAACAAGGTGGACGTAAATGATGCACGCAATCAAAAACCTCAAAAGAAGAACAACAAAGCCAAGGGCTTCAAAGTGGAAGTCGATGACGAGGAGGTACAACGCCAAATCAAGGAGACTATCCAACGTCTCCAAGGCAACAAGGGTAAGAGTACTACCAGCAAACACAAACGTGAGCGTCGCGAATTAGAGCGCGAGAAGATGGCGCAAGAGCGCGCTGCGGAGCAAGAGCAAAGCAAGGTGCTCAAACTCACCGAGTTTGTGACCGCCAACGACCTCGCCGTGATGATGAACGTGCCTGTGACCAAGGTCATCGGTACCTGTATGATGCTCGGCGTCATGGTTAGTATCAACCAGCGTCTTGACGCCGAAACCATCAACCTCGTAGCCGAGGAGTTTGGCTTCTCTACTGAGTTCGTTTCTGCCGAAGTGGTTGAGGAAATCAATGCCGATGAGGTTATCAACGAAGAGGATATCACCGAACGCTGCCCAATCGTAACCGTCATGGGTCACGTGGACCACGGTAAGACATCGCTTCTCGACCATATCCGTAACGCCAACGTGATTGCGGGTGAGGCAGGTGGTATCACCCAGCACATCGGTGCGTACAATGTGAAACTGAAGAATGGTCAGCACATCACTTTCCTCGATACTCCTGGTCACGAGGCGTTTACCGCCATGCGTGCCCGCGGTGCGAAAGTGACGGATATTGCGATTATCATTGTGGCTGCCGACGATGCCGTCATGCCACAGACTATCGAGGCCATCAACCACGCACAAGCGGCGGGTGTGCCAATGATCTTCGCTATCAACAAGTGCGATAAACCAAGTGCTAACCCAGATAAGATTAAGGAGCAACTCTCCAACATGAATATCCTCGTAGAGGATTGGGGTGGCTCATATCAATGCCAACACATCTCTGCTAAGAAGGGCGAGGGTGTCTTCGAACTCCTTGAGAAAGTGCTTCTTGAAGCCGAGATGCTCGAACTCAAAGCCAATCCAAACCGCCGTGCCAAGGGCTCTATCATCGAGTCTTCGCTCGACAAAGGTCGTGGTTATGTGGCTACTGTGCTTGTGCAAGATGGTACCCTCCATCATGGCGATATTGTCCTCGCCGGCGTATATCATGGTAAGATCAAAGCCATGTTCAACGAGCGCGGACAACGTATCCAACAAGCCCTTCCTGGCGAGCCATGTTTGATTCTCGGTCTCAATGGCGCACCACAGGCGGGTGATGAGTTCAACGTGATGGCTACCGAGCAAGAGGCACGCGATATTGCCAACAAACGCGAGCAATTGCAACGTGAGATGTCGCTCCGCACCAAGAAACACGTTGGTTTGGATGAGATTGGTCGTCGTCTGGCTATTGGTGACTTCAAAGAGCTCAATATCATCGTCAAGGGTGACGTGGACGGCTCTGTGGAGGCGCTCAAAGACTCGCTCATCAAACTCTCTACCGAGAATATCCAAGTCAATGTTATCCACGGTGCTGTGGGTGCAATCTCCGATTCTGATGTGCTGTTGGCTGCTGCTTCAGATGCGATTATCGTCGGCTTTAATGTCCGTCCTACCAGTACAGCGCGTAAGATGGCGGAGAACGAGGAGGTGGATATCCGTATCTATTCTATCATCTACGATGCTATCGAAGAGATCAAGTCGGCTATGGCTGGTATGCTTTCGCCAGATATCAAGGAGGAGGTTACTGCTACGCTTGAGGTATTGCAAACTTTCCGCATCTCCAAAGTGGGTACTATCGCAGGTTGTATCGTGCGTGAGGGTAAAGCCAAACGTGCTAATAAATGCCGCGTAATCCGTGATGGTATCGTTATCCATACTGGCGAGTTGTCTTCGCTCAAGCATGGTAAGGATGATATCAAGGAGGCAGGTCTCAATATGGAGTGCGGTTTGAGCATCAAGAGTTACAACGATATTGTAGAAGGCGACCTCATCGAAACCTTCGAACAAATCGAGGTAGCAAAGACCTTGTAAGAATCATCTAGCCCAACTAGTTCTACTAGTCCATCTAGTCCAACTAGTTTAACTAGCAAATCTAGAATAACTAGTAATAATCAATCGCATCTCATTCGAGGTGCGATTGTTGTATCAAATAGTACGATTTTTAAGATTTCTTTCCCTTGTACCTTATATATAAGCTCCGTGTCAAAGACCAAGGAGAAACCAAGGAAGAACCAAGGAACGACCAAAGAACTCCGAAACAGAAAAAAGAACATTTATTAAGATTGCCGTCTCTTTCTCCTCTCTTATACCTTGCCTAATTTTACCGAGAGAACACCGAGAGACGACCGAGAGAAAACCGACTCAACTCCCCGCTTCCCCAAAAGCACTTTTCTTAAGATTGAGAACCTAAAAAAGTTGACTACTGTCCTGAAAAGGTTGACTAAAGTCCTAAAACAGTTGACTCATTTCCTAAAACTGTTTACTTATCTGTTTTAAATAAAAATCACCCAAAAATCACTCTTTTCTTGCACATCTCGAAAAAAAAGTGTATCTTTGCGGTCGGAATCAATTTTCAAACTAACTTGATTTAACCCAACAGACCACATACAACCGTGATATATGGACGATAATTTTGCCATACAATTATTTGAAGGGAAACGTGTCCGCATCGTTTGGGATGCAGATCAGGAGAAATACTATTTCTCCGTGGTAGATATAGTACAAGTGCTAACGGACAGCGCTGACTACCAAACAGCCCGCAAGTATTGGAAGGTGCTAAAAGGCAGACTTAAAAAGGAAGGAAACGAGTCGGTAACAAATTGTTACCAACTGAAATTACCATCCTCTGACGGCAAGAAATATAAGACTGATATGGCTGATTTACAGGGGATTTTCCGCTTGATTCAATCTGTCCCTTCTAAGAAAGCCGAACCTATTAAGCAATGGTTAGCACAATTGGGTGAGCAACGTATAGATCAAATCATTGACCCCGAACTGACGTTCCAAATGGCCGTAGAAGACTATCGCCGCCAAGGATATTCCGAAAAGTGGATCAACGAACGCATGCGTTCCATCGAAATGCGCAAAGAACTGACCGATGAGTGGCAACGCGCAGGAATACACGAGCAAAAAGATTTTGCAATTCTAACTAATATTCTAACTAAAGCATGGAGCGGAATGACTACAGGCGAATACAAACGCCACAAAGGTCTTACCAAAGAGAACTTGCGTGATAATATGACGAATGTAGAATTGGCATTGAATACGCTTGCGGAAGTAACGGCTACCGAAATATCCCGCCAACGTAATCCGAAAGGAATGGCGCAGAGTAGTCAGACGGCACGAGAAGGCGGAGAGGTGGCGCGTAATGCACGTGCAGATATAGAAAGCCGAATAGGTCGCTCTGTCATATCATCGAAGCGTGCTTTGGATTACATCCAACCAATAGAAGATACCAAAGCAAAAGAATTGGAATAATACAACAATACTAACCCCCTAAAATTCCTTATAATTCATCACTCATAGTTCATAACTAACTTGCAGCGATACCGTTGCCCGACATATTTCATATAGCGTTATAAGCCAAACTTGAGTTTTGAAAACTGGACACTTTCAAACTTATTGAATATCAAGCACAAGCCTATAAACGCTCACGCTATCGGCGTGGGCTTTTGGTGCAAATTTGATATTCAAGGTAGTCCAGAACCTCAAAACTCAAATGAAGCGAACGAAAGCGCACGCTTTTTGTATACCTACACGAACATAAAAAAACAAAACAATATGAAAAAGTTTTTACTCATTATTCTTATCGCTTGTGCAAGTATTGCTAATGCAGAACAAGTAGAGTTGTTACTAGCACAACAGATTGCCAATAATTTCATCAATGCTCCTTCAATAGATGCTAATGGAGTTCGTCGGGCTCCTAAAAAACTCAAACAGATGGCTCGTGCTCCAAAGCAGATAATTGATAATCAACAATTTTATATTTTTAATAGTGAAGACGGCGAGGGCTTCGTCATTATAGCTGCAGATGATAGAGTGCACCCAATTTTAGGTTATTCCTATACTGGTACTTTTGACTATAATGATGTGCCTAATGGACTTGCCTATTGGTTAAGTGAGTATAGTCGCCAAATTAATTACGCTATTGAAAATAATATCTCACCAAGTGCGGATATTATTGTTAAATGGGAACAGTTGAAAACTCAAGCATTTGTAGCAGCAACAGAGATTGTGTCACCATTGATTACTACCCAATGGGATCAAGCTCCCTATTATAATGAAAAGTGTCCTTATAATTTTATCGTATTTGAACGCACTGTAACTGGGTGTGCAGCCACAGCACTTGCACAAGTGATGAATTATTGGCAGTGGCCTCTAATAGGAGACGGATATCATAGTTACAATTGTGATTTTTATGGAACGCAAAGTGCGAACTTTGGGGGGACATATTATGATTGGGATAATATGCCAAATCAATTAAATTCCTCAAGTTCTGTTAGGCAAATAGATGCCGTATCTACTTTGATGTATCATTGTGGTGTTGCATTGGATATGAATTATGGTTTGTCTAACAAATACTGGAACTTTAATAAAGGTGCTGGTAGCGGAGCTGAATTAGATGCATTTGTTAATGCAACAGTAAGTTATTTTCGATATAGTTCAACAACAAATAATGCAGAGAAACAAAACTATACTGATGCAGAATGGATGTCTTTAATAAAAGAACAACTTGACAAAAAACAACCAATGGTATATTGGGGAATAGGTAATGGTGGTGGTCATGCGTTTGTATGTGATGGTTATGATAGTCAAAATTACTTCCACTTTAATTGGGGATGGAGTGGAAGTTGCGATGCTTACTACCCTCTAACTGCTTTAATTCCTGGGGAAGGAGGTATCGGAAGTGGGACAAGTGGAGATTACACGGCGAGACAAGGAGCGATTTTAGACATGGTACCTCGAAGTACTAATTCAAATGTTGCTGATCTACAGCTAAATTCAAATTGGTATGTTAGTGCTGATTCTATTAGATATGGAGGGACATTAGCATCATCTGTCACAGTTAAAAATTATGGAACGACAAGTTTTACTGGTGATATAATAGCAATGGTTCTAGATAAAGATGGTAACTATTTTGCTGATTATGTAATTGAAGAAAATTGTACAATAGCAAAAAATGGAACTAAAACATTTAACCCTTATGTTTCAGGTAATGCTGGTTTAGTACCTGGAAAGTACTATGTCTCTTTGTTCTGTAAAAGTAATGATTTAGGCTATCAAATTATAGGTTCAGAATACTATACTAATTTAACATCATTCAAGGTTTATCACAAAGCAGATATTGAAACATATTCTGATTTTACAATTTATAGTGATGATAGCAATCAACTAGTAACAGGTAAGACTTCAAGAATCAGCTTAACTATGAAAAATACTGGCTCTAAGAACTTTAATGGTTCTGTTGCTTTAGTTTTCTATACAACAGACTTGTCTGGTGGACAAGATTATGATGAAATCAGCTTAAGCTTGACGGGAATTGATGCAGGAGTTTCTCGTACTCTAACATTTTCGGGAACAATTAATCTCGCTCCTGGGACATATATTTTAGCTCTAGCCTTTAGAGATACTGAAGGTAACGTTAATTTTGCAGGAAGTACATATTATGCAAATCCAATTTATGTTATAGTAAGATCTTCTAAAGAGGAAGAAATACCAGACGATTATGAAGAATTTCAGCCTAAGCCAGGCAAATATGTCATTGTAACTAACCGTATAGAAGAGAGTAAGAACAACTGGTACTACATGACTTCAGATTTAGGCACTGCTTCAACGAAACGCTTTCAAGCTGTATCTGCTAGCACAGAAAATATAGATGCAATAGCAACAAGTAACTTAGCAGCACAATACATTTGGGAGCTAGAAGCCGATGGCTCTAATTGGAAACTGAAAAATGGCGACCAATATGCGACTTGGAAATCGGGAAATAGTGCTAATTTAGATGCAACTGGAAAATCATTTACTTTTGATATAACAGACAATCAAGTCGTTGTGCATTTCAACGATGGCTCTGCTGAACGATATTTATCGCTTCATACTGGCAATGATTATTTTGCATTTTATGGTAACACAGGCCAAATAGAGCAATTGTATTTCTTGCCATATGAAGACAAAACCACACCACCAACACCTGAGCGAGAATGCAAGTCTGTTCCATATACAGAAACATTTGCTTCTTCACAAGGTGATTTTACTATCTATAATGCATTACTGCCAAGCGGTTTTACATCAATATGGAATTGGGATTCACGCTATGGAATGGTTGCTAAATGTATAAAAGGTTCTACCAAGTATGCATCAGAGGCTTATCTCATTTCGCCATGTATTGAATTGCCTGAGAATTCACAATGCGTGCTCACATTTAGTCATGCTGCAAAGTTCTTCCAAGATACGAAGCAAATGTCTTTATGGATTTCAACGAACTATGACGATACTAATCCAGAATCTGCCGATTGGGATAGATTAGTTATACCGACATATCCTACTGGAGATAACTGGAATTGGTTTGAATCAGGAGCAATAGATTTGTCTAGTTATAGTGGTAAGAATGTAAATATTGCATTCTGCTATACAAGTACAGAAAGTTATGCTCCGCAATGGGAAATTAAGAATTTTGCAGTTAAACAAGCTACTACAACCGTTTTAGAGAATATAGATATAGAAAAATCTACTTCAACCAAGATCCTTCACAACGGTCAACTCCTCATCCTCCGTGATGGTAAGACCTACAATGTCATGGGACAGGAGATGTAACCGATAAAGCAATTCTTCGGCACATTCTTCGCGCGAAGAAAAAAATAACAAAAAAAAATACCCAAGCGGGAGGCGTTGGTAATCAACACCTTCCGTTTGCTTTAAGCGTCTTTTTATAGCAAAATTTACAAATCTTCGGCACAAAACTAGCACAATGCCGAAGATTTTTGCAGCATTATTATAGAGACACATTGCACAAATTGAAAGGTGAAAACAGGAAATAACAACGATTTAATGGAACATTTTGGTACGTTCAAAGCGAATATTGGTGAAAAATCACCAAAAAACTCTGTAAAACAATATTTTTGCTAATAAATCTCTTGCACATTTCATATAAAAGTAGTACCTTTGCAGCGTAAATCGGTGAAAAATCACCAAAAAACTCTGTAATTATGGTATTTAATCGCAATTTGTACTTGCAGAAACTTATTTCTGCTGACGGAAATGGAATGATAAAAATTATCACTGGTATTCGTCGTTGTGGTAAATCGTTCCTGTTATTTGAGTTGTTTAAAAACTATTTGTTGGAGCAGGGGATTCAAGCAGACCATATCATCCAAATCAATTTGGAAGACCGAAGAAACAAACGTCTGCGTAATCCAGACATGCTGCTTGAGTATATTGATAATCAACTCAAAGATCATCAAAAATATTATATTCTGCTAGATGAGATACAACTAGTATCTGAATTTGAAGATGTACTCAACTCCTACTTGCATATTTCTAATGCAGAAGTTTATGTAACAGGGTCAAACGCGAAATTCCTATCCAAAGATGTTATTACTGAGTTTCGTGGACGAGGATGGGAAATACGAGTGCGTCCATTGAGCTTCGCAGAGTATTTTGAGGGCATTGGTGGTGACAAACGCGATGCACTGCAAGATTACTATGCCTATGGTGGATTGCCTGCTGTAGCATTACTGCCATCAGCAGAGGAGAAAATTGCCTATCTAAAAGAAATGTATTATACCATATACTTTCGCGATATTGTGGATCGTAATCGCTTGCAAAATGAAGAGGGATTGGAGAAAACACTTCAAGTGCTGGCTTCATCTATGGGGGCTACTATCAACCCAACCAAGATAGCTAATACATTCAAATCAGTTTCAGACATCAAAATATCTGCCAATACCATATCTAAGTATATAGAGCACCTTAAGGATGCTTTTATGATTAGCGAAGCTATGCGTTATAATATCAAGGGACGCAAATACATTGGCGCAGATAGTAAGTATTATTTCGAAGATCCAGGTATTCGCAATGCCATTCTTGGCTTCCGACAAATTGAGAACAGCCATATGATGGAAAATGTATTATACAACGAACTCTGCTCACGCGGTTATTCTGTAGATGTAGGTTTAGTTGAGATATGGGAGAAGGGCGCAGATGGCAAAAACAAGCATAAAAAGTTAGAGGTAGATTATGTCATCAATCGTGGCTCACAACGTATTTACATTCAGTCTGCATATATGATGTCGGATGCGGATAAAGTGGCTCAAGAACAACGTCCATTAATAAAAATAGAAGATAGTTTCCGAAAGGTAATCATTTCTGGTGATTATGGAGGAAAATTTTACAACAATGACGGTGTACTAAGAATCGGAGTATTTGACTTTTTGTTTGATACAAAATGTCTGAATGAATAAACCTTCGGCATAACCTTCGGCACAAAGGCACTATAATGCCGAAGATACCAAAAGGAAGGTGCAATCAAATATGCTTTTCTCTTTTGCCAAGTATTTTTCACAAAATTGGCATATTTCTTGCACATTTCAAAAAAAAATACTACCTTTGCAGTCGATATAATGTCCAATAATTTAAACAACTTATAAATAACTACGAATATGAAAGATCTTAAAGGCACAAAGACCGAAGCCAACCTATGGGAGGCATTCGCAGGCGAATCTAAAGCTCGCAACAAGTACACTTATTACGCAAGCAAAGCTAAGAAAGACGGCTATGAGCAAATAGCTGCGCTCTTCGAGGAGACTGCTGCGCAAGAGAAGGAGCACGCTAAATTGTGGTTCAAACTCATTCACGGTATTGGTTCTACTATGGAGAACCTCAAAGACGGCGCAATGGGCGAGAACGAGGAGTGGACAGACATGTATCCACGCATGGCAAAAGAAGCTCGCGAAGAAGGTTTCGAGGAGATTGCTATCATGATGGAAGGTGTGGCTGCTGTGGAGAAAGCACACGAAGAGCGTTATCTCAAACTGCTGAAGAACATCGAGGACAAATTGGTGTTCAGCCGCGATGGTGATGCTATTTGGCAATGCCGCAACTGCGGACACTTGTATATTGGTCAGGATGCTCCAGTGGTTTGCCCTGTATGCAAACACCCACAAGCATACTTCCAATTGCAACTCAACAACTTCTAAACACTCAAGGACTTGTGCACCGCTGTGTGCGCAAGTCCTTTTAGATTTAAGAACGATTCTGAACAATTCTGAACCATTCTAAGCGGCGCGTTGGCGCCATTGAACACTATTTTTAGGTATGGACATAACTATACTCCTTCAAGCTATCTTGCAACTCGTTGCAGGTATTGGTATTTTCTTGGTGGCATGCCAAATGATGTCTTCTAACTTGGAGACAGCCAGCAGTGCCCGCCTCAAAAGTCTGTTTTCGCGCATGTCCAACTCTCGCATGTTGGGCGTGGGAATTGGTACAGTAGCCACAGCTGCCATCCAGTCTTCAGGTGCCACAACCGTGATGGTCATCGGTTTCGTGAATGTCGGCATCATGTCTCTGGCGCAAGCGGCTACAATCATTTATGGTGCAAACATCGGTACAACGGTCACCGCACAAATCGTTGCCCTCGGTCTTAGTGGTGGTGGCGGTATCTCTACCACCGTTATTTTTGCTGCTTTCGCTGGTTTGGGTGCTTTTATCGAACTCTTCTCAAAGAAAGATAATTGGAAGACTTGGGGTGGTATCATCACAGGCTTTGGTATGCTCTTCGTCGGTCTCAGTTTGATGAGTGGTTCCATGAAAGAGTTGTCTGGATTGCAAGAAATCAAGGATTTCCTTGCTTCTATTGAGCATCCTTTGATGCTCGTGCTCTTTGGTGCGATATTGACGGCTATTGTGCAGTCATCTTCTGTGGTGACGTCTATTGCGCTCACTATGGCGGTGACAGGACTTATCTCGCTCAACCAAGGTATTTACCTCACGATGGGTTCGAATATCGGTTCGTGCGTGGTGGCTATTATCGCTGGTTTGACATCGGGTCTTAATGCGAAACGTACAGCTCTTATTCACTTGCTGTTCAACTGCTTTGGTGTCTTTATCTTCCTCATTGCGGCATGGGTAATGCACCTCGTTACTTCGGGCGCACTGAACTATGGCGTTATCTTTGAGACTATGTTCCCAGGCGCACCACAATTGCAATTGGCGATGTTCCACACCATCTTCAACTGTATCACGGTATGTATTATTCTTCCATTGACGAATGCATTGGTTAATCTGGTTGTTAAGATTTTGCCCGAGAAGAATCGCGTGGACGAGGCATTGCAAGAGGGACAACCTCACTTCCACTTTGTGGACGAGCAAATGCTCCGTACTCCTGCTATTGCTGTTAACCAAGTAAAATTGGAAATTGAGAATATGGCAGCTATCGCTATCCACAACTTCAATCTGGCAATGGATATTATTTCTACCGTGAACTTCGACAAGATGGACGAGTTTAATGAGAACGAGAAGCAAATCAACTATCTCAATCGCAATCTCATTCCATATATTGTGCAATTGAACACGTTGCCTATTAGTGAGGAGGACAACCGCTATTTGGCGACTGCTATCCGCACGATTGGTGACTTGGAGCGAGTGGGGGATTATGCGGTGAACTTGACTGAGTATGCAGAATTGCTACAAAACTTCAAGGAGACTTTCTCTAAAGACTTGCTCTTCGAGGTGGAACAATTGCGTGAGACGATGGGTTCGCTCTATCAAGCTACGATGAAGGCGTATATGGACAACGATTTCGATGCGTTGATTGAGGTAAATCGTTACGAAGATCAGGTGGACGAGATGGTGGCTCGTATTGAGAAGATTCACTTGCAACGCTTGATGGATGGTGTCTATCCAGCCAGTGTGGGTCAAGTATATCAAGAGTTTGCTTCGGATACCGAACGTATTGCTGACCACTTCTTGAACGTAGCAAAATCCATCCGCCAACTCCACGTCGGCGAGGATTGATAACTTGCGTAAGTCATTCTAAAACAAATGCCCAACTCATCGAGTCGGGCATTTGTTTTAGAGCTACAACCTATTATTTATCTTCTTGCTCATACACCCATCGCAGATTATCTACCCACAATGTGTTGCCTTCGTAGGCGCGAAACACTCCCGCATTGCTGGAGGATATATACATCACCACGTGTGTAGGTTCGTCCAAACTCCAGCCCACTTCTTCCACTCCAACCATCTTGCCTCTAGAGTTACGTGCCATCATGTCGCGTTGATTTAGCCCTTCATAAGCTTGATAATCAGCTGATTTGGTAATATTTCCCCAGCGAATAGGAATCTCGTGGTTGTTTACCCATTCTGGAATTGTCTCGCATATTCGCTCATACGCTGTGCCTACGCGGCGCGCATATATCTTTCCTGTCTCTTTATCTTCCCAACGATATTGGAGATATACAAAAACCACGGCGCAATCATGCCCGTCTGTCCATTCTGGCTTATTTCTCTCGGTCGTAATCAAACTATCTGCCTCGGAGATAGTGGCTTTATAGTCCAGCATCAGTGCTACAGGGTGTTGCGTAAATGGCACTCCAAAATCAATTGCTGTGAATGGCTTGCTTTTGGCTTGTATACCTAGTGGCTCAAGTGCTGTACCCATATATATCGTACCTGATACCATCGCATATATGTCGCACAAATTTATATGCTCTAGTATATTGCGCATTCGGCAACAATATCCATATCCTCGTGCCTCTGGTACAACTGACCCTTCCATGGCTGTCTCAATGCCCATAAACTTAGCATAGGTAGCACTACACCCCCACGGATTACCTTCCTCTGATACATACGCTTTGTTCTCGTGTATAGTATCCGTAGCCGCTAGGGCATAGAGTGTTTTGGTTTTGCCGCCTAGCAGTTTGCTCTCTCTGATATAACGCACTTGCCATTGGTCCATATCACCATATGGAATAGGCTCAGTCCAGCGTTCCTGAGCCCATATCCCATTGCCTATAACCAATAGCCCAATAATTGCTAATAGCCTTATCGCCTTATCGCTTAATAACCTCATACCAAACTGAATGCCACATCCATCATATGGGTGAAGTTGTTCTGACGTTCTTCGGCTGTAGTAGCTTCGCCTGTGAGGATATTGTCTGATACAGTGCAGATTACGAGTGCTTTGTTTCCGCTACGAGCTGCGTTCATATACAATGCTGGTGCTTCCATCTCTACAGCCAATACGCCCATGTTAATCCATTTATCGTTATGAGCATTCTCGGTGTAGAATGTATCCGATGAGAATACATTACCCACTTTATACTTGTAGCCAAATTGCTCAGCTGCTTCAGCTGCACGACGACACAAATCGAAGTCTGCGATAGGGGCATACGTACCTGGTAACTCATATTGCGCCGCATAATTACTGTTGGTGCAAGCGCCCATTGCAATTACCAAATCGCCCACATGCAAATCCTTGTGTATGCTACCTGCACTACCTACACGGATGATTGTTTTGACCCCGTAGAAATTATACAATTCATAGGTATATATACCTATAGATGGAATACCCATACCATGTCCCATCACACTCACGCGTTTACCGTTGTGCGTACCAGTGAAGCCCAACATGCCGCGTACGTTGTTGAATTGTACAGGATTATCTAGATATTTCTCTGCCATCATTTTTGCGCGCAAAGGATCACCTGCCATGATGACGGTCTCGGCGATTTCGCCTAACTGTGCCCCAATGTGGGGAGTAGGTGTTGTACTCATAGTTGTTGTGTTTTTATAGTTAATGTTTCTTTATTAATATACTTGCTAATACGATGATACCAATCAGCAAGGGATAGTATAAGTAAGGTATAATGCTCATAGCAGAAATTCCTGCCAATGAACTTGCCATCAGCAACTGTGCACCATAGGGTAGTATTCCTTGTACTGCGCAAGAGGTGGTGTCTAGTATTGATGCACTTCGGCGTGGATCTATTGCATATCGTTTTGATATATTTTTAGCTATATCACCCACACTTAAGATGGCAACAGTATTATTAGCTGTTAGTACATTTACGACGCCTACTAGTATTGCCAAACTCAATTCTGCACCCTTGCGTGTCCGTATTTTACGGGATACAAGTTCTACTATACGCTCCATTACACCTTGCTTAGTGATAAGTGCAAAGACTCCTCCTGCCATCATAGATATTAGAATCAACTCACTCATACCCATGATACCAGTTGTCAAACTATCTGTCCATTGCATAAAGGTATAGCTACCATCTGCTATACCTACAATACCCGTCAATATATTACCTATCAGCAATACAAGTATCACATTCATGCCCAATGCTGCTGTAATCAACACCGTGGCATATGGAATGATCTTCCACCATAATACCGTATCTGCCACTACTTCTTGGCTTGCTTGCCCCATGATTAAATAGATAATAAATACTATTACTGCTGCAGGTAATACTAAGAAGAAGTTATATTTAAATTTATCGTTTGCTTTGCACCCCTGTGATTGAGTAGCTACAATAGTAGTATCGGATATAAAACTCAAGTTATCACCAAAAAATGCGCCACCTACAATTGCTGCAGACATTAGTGGCAATGACATATCGGTCTTATCTGCTAGTGATGCTGCAATAGGCATCAATGCTACGATTGTACCTACACTTGTACCCATACAAAGTGAGACGATACAAGCAGATATAAACAATCCTGGCAATAAGAAATTAGTAGGCAATAATTGCAATGTCAGATTCACAGTAGCATCTACCGCACCCATTGCTTTTGCTGAAGCTGCAAAAGCACCTGCTAGTACAAATATCCACACCATCAATAGCAAATCTTTCTGACCTGCACCTTTGCTAAATTCTGTAATGCGCTCACGCAATGTCATTCCCCTTGACAGGAGAATAGCAATGATGGATAATATGATAAAAATTAGCAACATTCTCTAAACTCTAAACAGTAGCGAAGTGTTCACTAAACTATAGCGAAGCGATATTCTTCTCGTTCATCAATTCCTTTCCTTCAAGGGTATAGGCATATGCAATACGATCAGCATAGTATTCCTCTACCTTACCCCGTACAATCTTCATGGTGGAGTTCACCATATGGTTTTGCTCAGTGAATGCTTCTGGCAATACGGCAATTGCTTTAGGCAACCACATCTCAGGGAACATACCTGCAAACTTACCATTGCGGTACTCGTTCACCTCGTCTTGAATTTTCTGAAGCATTGCTTTTTTTCCTTCTAAGGTCTTGTAATCCATCCCTTTACTCTTTATGTATTCCTTCAACGTATCTTTGTTCGGCACGATGAGAACTATGGTATAAGGGTCTTGGTTGTTATGAAGAATCACTTGTTCGATATACTTGCTACTATCGGTAAGGCTATCCTCGAAGCCCTCTGGACTATATTTCTCGCCATCGGCACTGATAAGCAGCGATTTGAAGCGTCCTACTACCCACAAATAACCAGGGTGCTTGTCGGTCACGTAACCCATATCGCCTGTATGCAACCAGCCATCCACTATGGTCTTAGCTGTCGAGTCTGGGTTCTTCCAATAGCCCGCCATCACGTTCTCGCCACGGATGACAATCTCACCCTTTTGTCCATGTGGCACTTCATTGCCCTCTTCATCGCAAATCTTCAAATCAAGGGGCTTAACGATGCGACCACTCGAACCAAATACAGCATGTCCCATTGAGTTGGCACAAATGATAGGTGTAGCTTCGCTAAGTCCGTAACCTTGGAACATAGGCATACCCACCGCACAAAAATAGCGTTGCAATTCAATGTCAAGCAATGCTCCACCACCTACAAAGAACCTCATACGTCCACCAAAACCTTCGCGTACTGCTTTGAAGATGATTTTGTCAAACAGCTTCACCAATGGCCAACGCCATGCTTGCCATCCGCCACGGTTCCAATACTCCTTATTATATTTAATGGCATTGTTGAGTGCAAACTCATAAAGGCGCTCTACTATTTTGCCTTTGGCTTTGATACTTGTTTCTATGTTCTTACGGAAATTACGTGCCAAAGCAGGAACAGAGAGCATCAGCATTGGGCGCACTTCTTTGATGGCAATAGGGATGTTCTTGAGTGTAGCAATGGCTGTTTTGCCCGTTGGCACAGTGGCAATACTACCTCCGTAATACATCATCGTATAGAAGCCAGCCACGTGTGCAAAGCAGTGGTCAAGAGGCAGTATAATGAGCATCACATCGCCTTTGTTGCAGGATATGACACTGGTACCTTGCTCCACGTTCGCTGTATAATTGCGGTGAGTGAGCAAAATACCTTTAGGATCGGCAGTCGTACCCGATGTGTAGCTGATATTGGCATAATCATCTGGCTGAACCGACTCATAAAGAGCCTTAAACTCTTTACTATGCTCCTTCAAATATGCCTCGCCCATAGCAATCACCTCGCTGATAGGCATTTCGTTGGGCTCATAGGAGGGTAATGGGTCAAGCACAATAACCTTCTCCACTTTGGGGCACTCCCCAATAATGCTACGAATTTTTGGCAACTGTTGCTCGCTAACAACCACAAAACGCGAATCTGAATGCTGAATACGAAATAGCAAATCAGTACTTTCGGTGAGTTTGATACTCAGGGGAACGTTCACGCCACCCGCATATAAGATACCCAACTCACTAGTAATCCATAAATTGCGACCTTGAGAGAGTAGGGACACTTTATCGCCTTTATGCAGGCCAAGTTGTACCAATCCTGCACCTATGCGGTATGCTTCTTCGCGTGTTTCGCGGAAAGATGTTTCTGTCCACACTCCATCTACTTTTTCGCGAAGAAAAGTCATTTCGCTATACTCGTGAGTATATTTTTCGACAAAATCAATGATAGTTGTTCTATTTTCCATATTGTATTTTTGTGTTATTACGACTTTTAGCTTGCAAAGATACTACTTTTTTTGCATATATGCAAATTTACGCAAAAAAAGAGTACTGAAATATCCCTTTCAGTACTCTTATCTCTACTCTTTTATCTCTATTCTCTACTTACTCTCCCACTAAAATCCTCTCTAGTTCTGCCTCGCTAGGGTTACGAACTACAATCACTCCCTCACGATTAATCAGAATAGTCGTTGGGATAGCAGATATACCATATTTATCACATGGATTATACTCCTCTGTACGTTGGTCACGGATATGCAACCATGGTAGTTCATCTTCTTCTATCGCCTTCAGCCATGCTGCCTCATCACGGTCGCAACTCACACCTAATATCTCCAATTTGCCTGATGGGTGATACGATTCGTATAATTCCTTGAGTACAGGCATCAATCTACGGCATGGACCGCACCACGAAGCCCAGAAATCTACTAATACATAATCTGTTTTACCTACTAATTCACTCAGTGCCAATGCAGTACCATCTGTTTGTAGGGAAACAATTTCTATATATGGATTACCAGCTGAAGTGAGCAATTCTATTTGGTATTCCTCGTAGATAGGTGCTAAGATAGGCATCTCAAGACGCTCTGCAGGTATAGTTGCAAATAACTCTGCTTTCTGCTCTGGACTAAACATGTAGAACATACTTACAACGATGGAATCTGATGTCTCATCTGCCACTTCTTCGATAAGCAGGGCATATCCTTGTGCGATAAAGTCGTCAATGATAGAGTCCCTTGTCGCGATGTCATCTATTTCTTCCAATTGGGCATCCACCGTATTGTATAGTTCGGTGAATTTCTCATACGCTGTTTTCTTTGGGGTACACGCTACTAAGCAACCTAGTGCCAGTAACGCTATAAAAATCTTTTTCATATTTGCTGTGCCTTTACACTTAGTTATATCCATTATCCATTAGCCCGCAGGGCGTCCATTATCCTAAATAGTAACCAAAGGGCTAGCTTGTGTATAAACGCGTGCTGCCAATTCCTGATCAAGTTGGTAGAGTCCGTAGCCATTGTCACCAATAAGACGAAGTTTGTGTACTAAATCAGTAGCATTCTCTTCCTCTTCCACTTGCTCATCTACGAACCAATTGAGGCGACTTTGGAGAGCGAAGTCTTTTTCCTCCACGGCGAGTGCCATCAAGTTGTTGATGAGGGCGGTTACTTTGCCTTCGTGAGCGAGTGTGTGCTCAAACGCTGCCAATGGCGAAGCCCACTCTGTATCTACTGCTGCGATAGGGGCGAGTAGCACTCGACCGCCACGACTTTGCAAGTAATTGAGCAGAATCATCGCATGGTCTTGCTCCTCTTTGAATTGGATAGCAAACCAGTTAGCCATACCGGGTAAACCTGCGTCTTGGCAGTATGCTGACATACTCAAATATAAATAAGCTGACCACATCTCAGCATTAATCTGGGCATTGATAGCCTCTTGAAGTTTCTTTGAAATCATAACTCGTTCTCTTTATTGGTTAAAATTGTTAATAATCAAATTCTCTAAATATCCTACAAAAACCGTGCCATTCCTCTTCTCTTCTTCTCCCCTCCGAAGGGGAGATCGAGTGGGGTCCTACATCCGCAATTTGAAGCCAGAGAGGATTGTGTCGGGGCGGAAATGAAACACACTAGCCATTTCACCTGCCATGCAAAAACCGCACACACGGCATTGCTCTGTACCATATCCTAGGCATAAACTGCGGCTACCATCGGTATAGATAAAGTTTGTTACAAAGCATTCTTTGCCCAATTTTATCTCACCCAACGCATTGCGCTTCATCAACTTCAAGCCCGAACGTGAGTTCATAATCGGGTAACCTTTCTTTTTATACGCAAGTACTTTATCTATTAGTTCGGCTTTCTTTTTGGGTGCTAGCATCAAGTATTCTGTACCAGGGTAGGGGGTATGAAAATTGATAGAGATTTGCTCAATAGCAGGATTGTTCTTGGCATACTCCATTGCTGCATCAAGCGACTCATAGTTGAGCGCATTTACTACCATATTCACGCAAATATGCTTAAAACCTGACTTGCGAATATTCTCTTCTAGTCTTGCGAATGTGCCTTCTCCGCGAATACGGTCGTGATATTCGCCAATACCATCCATGCTTACCCAAATTGACTGCGGACGAATCCACGAAAAGTCTTGCTGTGCATTAGTTGTAACAGTAATAGAGAAGAAACCTATCTCCAATGCCTTGTCTATCAGGTCATTGATAGTATAATACTCCTCGCCTATCTCTCTACCATCTTTTTTTTCTCGCCACAACGTCGGCTCGCCACCTTCCAAATCTATAAAACGTGAGCCCTGGTTATAGGAGTAACGCATATCAGCTACTATATCTTCAAATCTGCGTTGTTTATATCCTGCACTGCCATATACTGAGCAGTGTTTGCAACGCAGATTGCATTTATCTGTGATAAACAACACCGTTTGTAATGGCGCACGGCGTCTAAAAAAACGTGCACGCAAAAACCATTGTGCTAGATACACATAATGGGATAATGTCTTAAATATATTCATAACTTTTCACTCTAAATACTAAACAGTAGCGAAGCGTTCACTAAACACTAAACACTAAACTCACACAATGCACAATCATCAATATCAAGCAGAAGAACGTGCAAATATTACGAGCAAGGAGCCAACGATAGAGAAACCAATCCATGCCTGCTTTCTTATATCCTTCCCAGTCGCCCATCGGACCCATCCACCAATGGGGTGTATCTTCGCGGGGCAAACCATACGTAAATAGTCGGGTAGAGTGAATCAAATATATCGACATAGGCAGTGTAGCAAGCGTCAGCAAATACCATGCGCTCCACCATCCCATCGCTATACCCAAACCCAACATCACAAATGGCATCATCGCAAACAAACCTATAAAAATTATCATCCATACTTTGCTCTTGAGCAATCGCGCAAAAGTCATCTTACCCAATTCGGCATCAGCATTCACCTCCATCACCGAGTGCACATACACGATGTTCGTCACCATACAACCAATACCCACACTCATACACAGCATCTCCCACGAAAATGCCCTACCCGTCAAAGCCGCTTGTACACCTAGCATGAGCAACGGACCAAACATCAAACCAATGACCAACTCGCCCAATCCATGGAATCCCAATTCAAGGGGTTTGCCCGAGTAATTGATTCCTATGATAAGACCAAGTACGGCGTAGATAACAATGCCCATAGCAGCTTGCCAACCGTTTAATAGCCATTGTGCTACGAAGGCCATACTACCCATCATACCTGCAAATGCAAGAAATCCTACAATAGCCCAGCCCAACTGGCTAATGGTAGCTTTGCTTTCTCCCTCGCCGAGGTAATGGCATTTCTCCATACGTGCGCGCACGCTCGTGCTGCTGATATCAGCGCGTGTGCGTGAGTCGTGTTTGTAATCAAAATAGTCATCTGCAAGGTTCATACCCAGGTGGGCGGCACATATACCGAGCACTACGGGAATAGCTAACCACCATACAAAACCATCTTGACCTATACACAGTATCACTGCTGTCAAACATGGCAACAGCGACTGCGGCAATGCTATACTACGTGCATTCTTAATCCAAAAACCAATTTTCATATCTCTACTCTCTACTCTCAACTCTCAACTCTCTCCTTAACTCTCATTACCGTCAAGCCGTCACGAACAGGCATAATCACCTTCTCCAATCGCGGGTCTTGTGCCACTTTGTCGTTGAATGCTCGCAGCGCAACTGTCTGGCGATCTTTATCATACGCTGGGTCAATGATGTGTCCATCCCATAGTGTGTTATCAGCCAATATCCATCCTCCTTTGCGCATCAAGGGTAGCACCAAGTCTAGATAATCGCAGTATTCCTTCTTATCTGCATCTATAAACGCAAGGTCAAACAACTCCTCATCTCTAAACTGTAGCGCCTCTGGCGCGTTCTCTAAACTGTAGCTCGCTTGAGAGCGTCCTCTCAACCCTCTCAATACCTCTTTCGCGTCGCCTATCACAAGTTGAATCTTCTCTCCCAACGGCGATAATGCCAAGTTACGATGTATCGACTCTTCCATCTCGTCATTATGCTCGATTGTGATCAGACGACCATCTTCGGTTAATCCTTCTGCCAAACACAAGGCGGAGTAGCCTGTGAAAGTACCCAATTCCAATATGCGTTGGGGCGCGATCATCTGACTGAGCATACTCAGTACACGTCCTTGTACATGTCCTGAGAGCATACGCGGATTGATCACCTCTAGGTGTGTACTGCGAGTAATTTGTTGTAGCACTTCGCTCTCTGACGAACTATGTTGCTCTATGTATTCAGATATAGTCATGTTCTATATATTCTGCTAAAGTCATAAGGATTTTTTCAATTTGACTGCAAAAGTACAAAAAAACTTGCATATCTCAAAAAAAAATACTACTTTTGTGCCCAAAATAAATTAGAATACCTATAGAATATGGAAAAAGTAATCAGTGGCATTCGCCCTACAGGCAATTTGCACCTCGGAAATTATTTTGGTGCAGTGAAGAGTTTTGTGAAAATGCAAGAGGAATACAATTGTATGTTTTTCATTGCCGATTGGCATTCGCTTACTACTCATCCTACGCCTGAAAACTTACGTACATCTGTTCGTACTATTCTTGCTGAATACCTCGCATGTGGTATTGACCCTCAAAAAGCACCTATCTATGTGCAAAGCGATGTGAAGCAAGTTCTCGAACTATATCTCTATCTCAATATGAATGCGTATCTCGGCGAATTGGAGCGCGTTACATCATTCAAGGAGAAAGCGCGTAAACAACCCGACAATGTGAATGCTGGCTTGCTTACCTATCCATCGCTGATGGCTGCGGATATCCTCGTCCACAAAGCTGACAAAGTGCCTGTGGGTAAGGATCAAGAGCAAAATATGGAGATGGCTCGCCTTTTCGCACGTCGTTTCAACCGCATCTATAATACCGAATATTTTAAGGAACCAGAATCTTTCCACTTCAATGCTAAAGCGGTGAAAGTGCCTGGATTGGATGGTAGTGGCAAGATGGGCAAGAGCGAAGGCAATGCTATATACCTTTGCGATGATGAGGCTACAATCAAGAAGAAAGTCATGCGCGCGGTTACAGATGCAGGACCTACTATGCTCAATCAAGTGAAACCAGAGCCTATTGAAAACCTGTTCACACTCATGCAACTTGTTTCCACTCCTGATACCTACGATTATTTCAACGACCAATACAATAACATGGCCATCCGCTACGGCGATATGAAGAAGCAACTGGCTGCGGATATCAATGCGTTCTGCGCACCTATCCGCGAGCGTATCCTCTTCTTCCAAAGCAACGAAGAATACCTTGCTAAAGTAGCACGCGATGGTGCTGAAGCTGCGTCTGCTAGCGCAGAGAAAACAATCCGCGAGGTACGCGAAATTATTGGATTCCGAAACTAATCGCTTTGGCACAGATTTTGCAATGGCTTTCTAAAGATGAAGCGCATTTTGTTCATATTGCTCGTGTTAATTGCTTGTTGTCAACTGTCAACTATCAATTGTCAATTGCCTTATACCGATGATTCCTATTATTGGCCGACAGTTGACACCATTGTCCCTACCGAACCTGTTTACGACCGTAATGCGCGTGAGTTCATCTTCTTGGAAGATACTACCCAATACCCCGATACTGTCATTATGCGCATAGTGGAGAAATGAAACACCCTTCCTACAGATTAACTCTTTGCTTTTTGTTCCTTGTTCTTGGTGCTACATTGAGAGCTCAGGATATGCAGCGTTTTTCAGAGCGCCAAATCATAGGTACAGCTCGCTATGTGGGTATGGGAGGCGCAATGACCGCTATTGGCGGTGACCCTTCTGCGGTGCTTGACAACCCTGCTGGTTTGGGGCTCTATCGGCGCGGTGAAACAATGATTACTATTGACGAAACAATAGACAATACTACACAACCGCTACACAACCGCTACACCCGCTCCCGCTTTGCACTTCCGCAAGTGTCTGCTATCTGGGCATGGGGGAATCCTGGCAAACAGCGCGGAATGATTTACAATAATTTTATGTTTTCTATCCAACGCCTTGCCAACTTCAATCGTGATGTTGTGGTAGAAGGTAATGGTATGGGAATGGTGGAAACGATGTGCGAAAAAACCAATGGCTTGGCAGAGAAGTATCTGCAAGACAAACCTTGGGATGATGTGGAGATAGGTTGGTTGAGTATTCTAGGATATGAAGGATACTTAATTAATCCAATTGCTCAAGACCAATGGGCACCTGCAGTCAACTTCAACGAAGGTACGTTATCTATCTCTGAGTCGGGAACGACTGACCAATATACCCTTTCTTGGGCAAGCAATATCAGCAATCAGTGGTATGTGGGATTGGGATTAAATATCCCTACAATGAGTTATACCAAACGTGTTTCTTTGCAAGAAACAGATCGCATCAATTCTGCGGAACTCAAATCCATGTATCATGCAACGGGGTTAGGCATTAGTGGATCAATAGGTGTAATTTATCGTCCTATTCAAGCATTGCGTATCGGAGCATCTTTCCAAACACCTACGGCGATGAGCTTAACAGTGCAAACCGAGGGGGATGTTCATACTACGATAGCGGGTGAAAAATACGATATTTTGACCCCTGAGAGCGGTGCTATCAGTGTAGATATGGTGTCGCCATTACGCACTAGCGTTAGCGTAGCAGGGCAATTGGGGAAGTATGCACTACTTGCGGTGCAGTACGATTATGCCCATTCTGCTGATATGGTGGATGTGCACACAATGCGTGTGGGCGCGGAGGCACAAGCATATCGCGGATTATTCCTCAATGCAGGTTATGTCTATGAATCATCTTTTATGAAGGAAGAGCCCATCGTATTGCTTGACTATAATTCTATTCGAACAGATATGGATTATCGCTATACGGCTTTTTCCCAATATGCAAGCGCAGGCATAGGATATCGTAGCGATGTGGTAATAGCCCAATTGGCATATCAATATCGTTGGCAAACGCTTCACCAATATGCTTCAGAGATGCAGCTACTGCCGATGGATGTACGTACCGTCACCCACCGTATTGTAGCCACTTTGGCATGGCGATTTTAAGAAAAATTCAATTCTTTGCCACTTTTGGCACAGAAATTGTTAATAGAATAATATAATCCAATAGCGAACTCTGCGAGCGGTCTAACAGCACAGCGGTATGACCTCTAACAACGAGCATAGCGAGTGATCTTTTAGAATATTTGTTGCATTGCTCAGAGACCGGAAAACTCAACACTTTATTTTTATACGAGATAGGTGCATTTCCAATGGCGTGCTAATACTCTACGCCGAGACCAACTTTCAGTTGTAGCGATGAGGTGGTTAGATTACAAAGGGCTTGTACCCCTCAAATCCTGTTTTTAGGAGTTTTCTCGAGTGAGTAGCAATGCAGCAAATTTTTTGAAAACACATTTCATAATAATATAAATTTCATATGGTAAATTCAGTACGCTCGTACATCGCAGAAAATCGTGCTCGCTTCTTAGAAGAGTGGGCTAGTTTGATTCGTATTCCTAGTGTTAGTTGTCAACCGGCGCACCAAGCCGATATGCTCCGATGTGCCGAGCGTTGGCGTGAACTTCTACTTGAGGCAGGTGCTCAGCATGCGGAAGTGATGCCCTCCGCAGGCAATCCGTTTGTTTATGCCGAGTACAGCCCAATATCCAATAGCGAAGCGTCCAATAGCTCACAGAGCGTCCCATATCCAATAGGCGAAACGCCGTCCAATATTCCCACCGTCCTCGTCTATTCCCACTACGATGTCATGCCAGTTGAGCCATTGGATTTGTGGCAGAGCAATCCGTGGGAGCCTTCTATTCGTGATGGTCGCCTATATGCGCGTGGCGCAGATGATGATAAGGGACAAGCAATGATTCAAGTTAAGGCATTCGAATATCTTGTTCGTCAGGGCTTGATGAATTGTCGTGTAAAATTCATCTTCGAGGGTGAAGAAGAGATTGGTAGCCCTAGTCTGGAGGCCTTTCTTGAAGAGCATCGTGATTTGCTTGCTTGTGACATTATCCTTGTGAGCGATACTTCTATGATTGGCAAAGATACACCTTCTATCACCACTGGATTACGTGGATTGGCATATTGGCAGATGGAAGTTACTGGTCCTAATCGTGATTTGCATAGTGGTCATTTCGGTGGTGCAGTAAAGAATCCAATCAATGCGCTCACAGAGATGCTTGCTAAGGTGGTGGACGATAAAGGTCGCATCACTATTCCTGGCTTCTACGATGATGTCTTACCGATTCCTCAGGCCGAGCGCGATATGATTGCTCAGATTCCTTTCTCAGAAAAGGCATATTGTGAGGCGATAGATGTAGATACTACTTTTGGCGAGGAGGGCTATTCTACCTTAGAACGCAACTCTTGCCGCCCTTCCTTTGATATATGCGGTATTTGGGGTGGCTATACGGGTGAGGGTAGCAAGACTGTTTTACCCAGCAAAGCATATGCCAAAGTCAGTTGCCGTCTTGTGGCTAACCAAGACCATGAGAAGGTGAGTCAAGCGTTTGTAGATTATATGAAAAGTATCGCACCTGCTGGTGTACGCGTGGATATCACTCCTATGCACGGTGGTCAAGGATATGTCTGCCCAATCGATATACCTGCTTATAAAGCCGCAGAACATGGCTTTGAAGTGGCTTTTGGTAAACGACCATTGGCTGCTCGCCGTGGTGGTAGTATTCCTATTATCAGCAGTTTCGAGCAGATATTGGGCGTGAAAACAATCTTAATGGGCTTCGGACTCGAGAAGAATGCTATTCATTCGCCTAACGAGTCAATGGATTTGGAGGTATGGGAAAACGGCATCGTTGCTGTCACGGAGTTCTATAAATCCCTGCCTTTAACCTCTAACCTTTAACCTCTAACCTAAGCAATGAATATCGTTATTATCGGTCGTGGCAATGTAGCCACCAATCTGCATTATGCATTCACGAAGAGAGGCGTTGCATGTCAGATGGTTAGTAGCCGCGAGGGCTTGGACCAACTACCTCAGGCCAATGTCTATATTTATGCAGTCCGTGATGAGGCATTACCTAGTGTGGTAAAGCAAGTAGTCGGCGTGGGTAAATCCTTGCATCTTCACACTTCAGGGACGATGCCTATCACGGTTTTTGGTGAAGATAAACCGCATGCGGGTATCTTCTATCCTTTTCAAACATTTAGTAAGGCACGTGTGATAGAGGATTTTTCTACAGTGCCTGTATTCTTTGAGGCACGTGGAATAGATGATATTAGTGCGGTGTATTCGTTGGCATTGACCATCACTAGCCATGTATATGAAACCACGCAGCACGATCGTGAGCGCTTGCATGTAGCAGGGGTGTATGCATGTAACTTTACTAATCTGATGTACACTATGGCGGCGGACTTGCTCAAGAATACCCATATTCCATTCTCTGCCCTCTTGCCTTTGATAGATGAAACAGCAGCCAAGATTCATACTCTAGTACCCAAGGATGCGCAAACAGGACCTGCTCGACGCAACGATGAGAATGTGATGAATCACCATCTCTCACTGCTTAGTGAAGAACAACAAGAGGTGTATAAACTTCTGTCAGAACAAATTAGAAAAAGAAATCATTGATCTCCAGTGCAGCGTCCATTACCCATTAGCGCAGTGTCCACTACCCATTAGCGTAGCGTCCATTTCTGCATATATCACATGTGCCACAGGTGATTGCATCATTTTCTCCAAAATAGGATAGTAGCAGTTGCGAGCGACAATACAGCTGATTATCAGCATATTCCACCATCGCTTTGAGTTTATCCACATAATGGTCTTTTCGCTGCGAATAGAAATGTTCTGGCACACGAATCTCCGCTTGGCGATTCACTGACATGCGCAGCACATTGGCCACGGTACGCGAGACATAGGATATAACGCGCTTTTCTGCCAGTGAAACCAGCAGTTTGTGAGTATGGTCATCAATTCCTTGAACATACTGCAAATCAGTGAAGATGCCCGTATATTCTCGCATTAGCGACTCTAGTAGCGCCATCTGCGCATCGGTTAGATTATAGTTGTCTAGTTCGCGTCGTTGCACACGAATCTGTACGCGAGGTTGTATCTCTTGATCTTCCTCAAACGAAAAATAGCCCATTTGGCTAAGCAGATGCAAAGCCGAATAGGTGGTCAGTATGGGCAGATGCATCTTCTGACAGAGGTCATATACATCTAGGAAAAAGGTCGCGCCTTGTCCGCTATCAGCTCCCACACCGAGGTAGTTGCATGTCTTGTGATAGACGGTGTGCAGGAATTCCTCTGGCGGATAGTTATCTGCCACACGTTTGCGGGCTTTGGCTTTGTCTTGCGATGGGTCATAGAGCAGTACAGCAAAGGCTTTTTGCTCATCTCGCCCCGCGCGTCCTGCTTCTTGGAAATATGCCTCTATGGTGTCAGGCAGATCATGGTGAATGACCACCCGCACATCGGGCTTGTCGATACCCATACCGAAGGCGTTGGTGGCTACTATTATTCGGATATTGGACGCTTCGCTATTGGACGCCCGTTGGGCTAAGGGACGCTGCGCTAATGGATAATGGACGCCCGTTGGGCTATTGGATATTGGCGAGGAGTAGCGTTTCCACGCTTCTTGTTTGGCGGCGCGCTCTTTGGAGGAGAGGCCTGCGTGGTAGAAGTCGGCCGAGAGACCTTTGTCTTGGAGGTAGGCAGCTAGTTCTTGTGCGCGTTGGCGATTGCGAACATACACGATGGCCGAACCTGGCACCTTGGATAGGATATGCACTATCTCATCGGCTTTCTTGTTGGTCTGGCGTACTACATAACTCAGGTTCGCGCGAAGAAAACTCTTGCGCAGCACGTTCTTCTCGCGGAACGCCAACCGCTCTTGGATGTCGTCCACTACATCTGGTGTCGCCGTAGCGGTGAGTGCCAGTATTGGCACTTGGTTATTGGACGCCCGTTGGGCTATTGGACGCTCGCTTTGCGAGCTATTGGACGCTACGCTATTGGCAATAATATCGCGTATCTCTGCGATTTTCAGGTAACTAGGACGGAAGTCATGTCCCCATTGCGAGATGCAGTGGGCTTCATCCACGGCGATAAGGCAGATTGGTAGGCGGGCTAATCGCTCACGAAACTCCTCCGACTCTAATCTCTCGGGGGAAACATATAGGAAGTGGTACGGTCCCCATTGGCAGTTGTCGAGTGCCACTTTCTGCTGCTCATAACTCATGCCCGTGTATATGGCTGCCGCACGAATATCACGACAGCGCAGGTTCTCCACTTGGTCTTTCATTAGGGCGATGAGGGGAGTGATGACAAGGCACAGTCCGCCCATGACCATGGTGGGGACTTGGAAGCACAGACTCTTACCACCACCCGTTGGCATCAGCGCCAGCGTGTCGCGACCGTCTAAGATGGATTGAATAATTTCCGCCTGTAAGGGGCGGAAATTATCGTAGTTCCAATATTTTTTGAGCGTCTGTAGCATCCAGCATACATTGCCTTATCAACTCAACTTCTCCAACGCTGTTCTCACGCGTTTGAGCGTTTCCTCTTTGCCGAGCACATCGGTGATATTCCAGATATGTGGACCACGAGCGGCACCTACGAGGCAGATACGGAAAGCATTCATCACAATACCTACGCCATACTCCTTCTCAGCAATCCATGGCATAATCAAGTTGTCCAAACCCTCAGCCGACCAGTCTTCGTGCGCCTCAAGCAAGGCAAGCATCTCAGTCATATGCTTAGGACTATCCTCTTTCCAGCGTTTCTTGAGCGACTTCTCATCGTACTCCGTTGGAGCCACAAAGAAGAAATTCACTTGCTCCCACAATTCACTCAAAAAGTTTACACGATCTTTTGTCAAACCGATTACTTTCGCCACTTTCTCCTTATCTATCGCCAATTGCCCATCGCCAATTGCCTTCTCTAAATATGGCATAAACTGCTCGGCCAATTCCTCGTTTGACTTAAGTTGCAGATATTGGTGGTTGAACCATTTGCCTTTCTCGTAGTCGAACTTAGCACCCGACTTACTCACGCGCTCCAGCGAGAACTGCTCAATGAGCTCTTGCATGGTGTACATCTCTTGGTCGCCTGTAGCGTGCCAGCCAAGAAGTGCCAAGAAGTTGATGACTGCCTCTGGATAATAACCCTCTTCACGGTAACCCGATGATACAGAGCCATCTTTCTGGTTGTGGAACTCCAATGGGAACACTGGGAAACCAAGACGATCGCCATCGCGTTTTGAGAGTTTACCATTGCCGTCTGGCTTGAGAAGCAGTGGCAAGTGCGCAAATTCTGGCATACTCTCCTCCCAACCAAACGCCTTATATAATAGCACGTGGAGTGGGGCACTTGGCAACCACTCTTCGCCACGGATGACATGGCTAATCTCCATCAAATGGTCATCCACGATATTCGCAAGGTGGTAAGTAGGCAGGTCATCAGCTGACTTGTATAGTACCTTATCATCAAGAATATTCGAGTTAATCACCACTTCGCCACGAATGAGGTCGTGCACATGCACATCGATGTTGGGCTCCACCTTGAAACGAACGACATACTTCTCTCCATTGGCGATACGAGCATCCACTTCCTCTTTGCTGAGTGTCAATGAGTTAACCATCTGCTCACGGGTGCGAGCATCGTATTGGAAATTAGCAATCTCAGCGCGCTTTGCCTCCAGTTGCTCTGGAGTGTCGAAAGCGATATACGCATTGCCCGAAGCCAATAATTGATCTACATACTTATGGTATATCTCGCGGCGCTCACTTTGGCGATATGGACCATGATTGCCCTTGCCATTGGGGGCGTCTTGGCAGATACCCTCGTCAATCTCAATGCCGAGCCATGCAAGGGCTTCGGTGATATATTCTTCGGCTCCTGGCACGAAGCGTGTGGAGTCGGTATCCTCAATACGGAGCAACATGTCGCCACCATGTTGGCGAGCGAAAAGGTAGTTAAATAAGGCAGTACGCACACCGCCGATATGCAACGCGCCAGTTGGACTAGGCGCAAAACGAACACGAACTTTTCTTTCCATTTTTTGTATCTATATCTTTTTTATTTCTAATTTCTTTTTATGTATTTCCGCTTGATGGGTCGCAGAGCGAAAGGTTTTGCCTCCCACGCCTGTTTGTAGTGCATCGTATATTTTATCTATTTCGGCAAAGCCGTAATCTTTCAGTTCTTCGTATAGTTTGGCTTTCCCTGCCAATTTAGTCTCTCTACCTTCTAGCCAATCTACATATCCTTGCATACGTTCTGCTGTAGCTGCCATATGTTCGATTTCGGCTTTCGAATACTGCTTCAGCTGTTCGCGTATGGCATTGCGTTGGATGCGTATGTCGCTATTGGTTGAGTCGTCCACCCACTGCAAATGGCGTATATCTCTCAGGTAATACTCTATGTAATCTCTCATCGTACATAATAGTGGACGTATGATAGGTATTGTCTTGGCTCCTGGTTCTTGACTCCTCGCTCCAGGGACACTCTTCGCCCGCATGCCGCATAACCCACGTATGCCTGTACCTCGTTTGAGGTTCAGCAGCAGTGTCTCTGCTTGGTCATTCTGATGATGTGCTACGGCGATGGCTTTGCAGCCCGTCTCGGAGGCCAATTCCGCAAACCATTCGTAGCGCAACTCCCTAGCAGCCATCTCTATGCTCAGCCCTTTTTCTCGTGCATAGGCTTCCGTATCAAAATCCTTCACCCACAATCTCTCGCCTTTCGCTTTTAACCTTTCGCCTATCACCTCCCTCACAAACTGCTCATCCCTGTCGCTCTCTTTGCCGCGAAGATGAAAGTTGCAGTGTGCCACTACGCACTCCCATCCTCCTCGTTGTAGTACATCCAATAGTGCCACACTATCTGCTCCTCCGCTCACGCATACCAATACTTTGTCGCCCTTTTTTAGCAACTCATTATCGCGTATGTATTTCATCACTCGGCGTAACATGCGTATCTGTTGTTATTTCTGAATAGATAGGATGTTTCCTGTTTCTGTGTTGATGCGGATGATGGGTGTAGGTTTGCTTGTCAGCAGTTCTTGTGGCAACGGAATCGCCACACCATATTGTGCTACTGTCAATTGACTTTCTGCCACAGTTTGCCCTTTGTAATCAAGTGCCACTTTTGCTTGTCCTGGCAAGTTGTAGTAGATTTGTGAGAGTGCAGGTGTATTTTTATTTGGTTCTGTACCAGGTGTTAGTGTTTGGTATGTTGCATCCAGTGTTAGGTAGATTGGTTCGCCACTCAGGTCATTTTTATCCACAATCCCGTTGTATGCTGACAATCTGCATATTACCTCGTTCTTTACGCTCTTTTTTGGCGTGTAATGTAGGGTATAGGTATGATGCGTAATATGTGTTTTGCCCACGAATAGTGCCACTAATTGTTGCTCTTGTTTATCCAGTTCGTTCAGCACTAGTTCCATCGCTTTACCGTCTGCGGGTACATGCTCCACGTCACCTGCTAGGATGTTGAGTCGTGTCTCACGAATACGGTATATTTGTTTAGCAGCACCTTCTGCCATTTTCGCTACCGAACCTGCCAAAAACTGTTCTTCCATTAGTGGCATCAACTCCTCACTTTTCGCCTCTAAACTGTAGGCAGCCCTGCTGCCGTTCTGTAGCTCGCCTTGCGAGCGTTCACTAAACTGTAGCGAAGCGTTGTCTATCCCATATCCAACCAATCTCCCATCGTCGCTCAAACTCACCAACTGGGTATTTATCCCCTTTTGTGCAGTCACTTTGTATGCTCGTTCTGTGTCTGCACTGCTCACTACTGTGGTTGTCACCCCTGTTAGCTGACAATTTTTATTTTCTTCGGTAATGATGTTTTCGGCTCCCAAGTACCGTTCGGCATATTGATAAAATGTGCCAGGTTTTTGTTCTACCATATCATACGTAATGGTAATGACCAATTCGGTTTTGGGCATATAATACACTACTGCCGCTTCATTCTCTCGCACCACCTGTGCGAATGTCATACAGCTGATTGCCACGAGCATTCCGCTCAATAAATACTTTTTCATATATCTCTAACTTCTAACGTCTAACTTCTAATTTCCTCCCCTTTTGGGGGAGATCAGGAGGGGGCTCACCTCTAATCTCTTATCTCTACTCTCTAATCTCTTATCTCTACTCTCTTATCTCTTATCTCTAAAAACTCCCCATGCTTCATCGGCTTGCCTATGTAGCATCTCCAGTCCATTTTTTATGCTGCATCCCATTTCTTCTCCTTTTTGCAGGAATAATGTCTTTTCGGGATTATAGATGCAGTCGTATAGCAGATGTTCTTTGCTCAAGTATTGATAGGGTATATCTGGCATTTCGTTTTCGTATGGGTGCATCCCTAGTGGTGTGCAGTTCACTATTATCCTATGCTCCCGTATCACCTGCTCATCCACCTCTTCATAACCTATCACCTCTCGCCTTTCACCTCTAAACTGTAGCAGCTTTGTCGCGTCCTCTGAACTGCAGCTTTGCTGCCGACTCACCACCGAATATCCCACTCCCATTTCTCTCATCGCATATTGTATCGCTTTGCTCACGCCGCCTGTACCCAGTAGTAGCGCGCGTTCGCCTTTGCGTATCAGTGGCGCTATACTATCGCGAAAACCTATCCAATCGGTGTTGTACCCTTTCCCGTGGCAAACCACGTTCACAGCGCCAATCGCTTTAGCTACCTTGTCGATATCGCTCAAGTAGGGTAGGATGGCTTCTTTGTAGGGGTAGGTCACGTTGAAACCGTCCAATTGTTCTAGCAGTTCTCTGACCTCTTCGATATGGTCAATGGGGTATGGCTTGTATTGCGCGTCTATTCCTTCTCGCGCAAACAACTCCGTGAAGTACCCTTCCGAATACGAATGCCCCAACGGCTTCCCTATTATCCCATATCTATTCATCGCCTTTACACTCTCGCCTCTCGCCTCTCACCTCTCACCTCTCACCTCTCACCTCTCACCTCTAACCTCTCACCTCTCACCTCTAACCTCTAACCTCTCGCCTTCCTTCTCTCTACTCTCTACTCTCTTATCTCTACTCTCTACTCTCTACTCTCTTATCTCTACTCTCTACTCTCTACTCTCTTATCTCTACTCTCTACATAATTCCCTCATACGTGCTCTGTCTTGTCGGATCAATATCCATCAGCACGTCATATACTGTTTTTTTCTCCTCGCTAGTTCCTTCTTTGAATATATTGACCAGTTCATCGTTCTTCGCATCGAGGAAGGCTCCCACCACGTATGTGGCAGGTCGTGCGCTGTAGGCCTCTTTTAGCACTTTGATGTCTTTGGCTATGCGTGCGCGTCCGTTGGCTACGTTGTTCACCATCTCATCTAGTCCGTGGCGGTGGTAGTCGTAGTAGTAGATGCGATATTTCTTGAATGCCTCATCCATCAAGTTGTTGATTAGTGCATAGCGATTGCGATTGCTTTCAAATGCTTTCCAACCTGCTGCTTCAGCATCTTCTAGCGAAGCTGACTGTGCCGCGTTCACTATGTTCTCACATGCTTGGAAATAGGGTGTGCCGCCCAGCTTGGCAAACGAGTCCATGTCGTGTCCAATGATCAGATAGCAGTAGTAGGCTAGCAGTGCGGTTAGATTGGTGGTGAATGTATGTTGCTGATAATCAAGACGGTCGTATTCTTGGTAGGTAAATACGAAGTTGTTATCTTTGAAGTTAAGTGTTGGCGTGTAGTATGCTGTGCCGTACACGGGGCGACGACTTTGGCATGTCATCTCGCAGGTGAACAGGTTGTCTTGCACGCTTTTCACCACGATTAGCATATTACATTCTATTCGTTCTTTATCTTGGAAGGTCATATTGGTCCATTTCAGGGTGTTAACGAACTCCTCAATACTTTGTTTCATAGTATTGAATACCGATTTATTCGAGCCTTCCACCATATCTGAATTGATGCTGACGGTACACCTCAGTTCTTGTCCCCAACTCGCCGCGCTGAGGCAAGCTAGAGCGATAGCTATGATTACTTTTTTCATTTTCATTATTTCGCGTGCGGTGCGCATGTGCGCATAATAACGTGCAAAGGTAATACTTTTTTCTGACATATGCAAATCTTTGTTATTTTTTTTCAAAAAAATCTCTCCCCTCTCTACTCTCTCCTCTCTACTCTCTTATCTCAACTCTCTTATCTCAACTCTCTTATCTCTTATCTCTTATCTTATTAAAAAAAATTGCAAGTTTTGCAAATTTTTCGTACCTTTGCACCCGCAAACGAAAAATACTTGTATTTATGAAGCACATCCACCTCTTTTTGGGCATTCTTCTTGCCTTATTACCTTGTCAAATTTTTGCCTCAATTGACATGCAAGCGCACGTAGCGTCCGACGAAGGCAAACAGTCTTATACGGCATATTTGAATAAGCAAAAGTCTTATTATACAGGCGTTTATGCTTATGACCAACTTCTTGCTATCACGGGCGATGAACTCTTTGGTCGTCTCAATCAACTGATGGGTAATACCTGTAAACTTGATGCGTGGGGCCTTGATTACGGTGATCTACGTTATGCATACGAAGATGTCGATCGTGACCTCAATCGCAGTGGGTATATTATTGGTTATTACAATGGCGCAAGCTTCAAGGCTATATGGGATTCTGGTAAGACTTGGAACCGCGAGCACACATGGCCACAATCCAAGGGCGCGAACAGTAGTATCCCTATGGGGCACGATATGCAGTCTGTACGTCCAACTCAAACCTCTGTCAACTCCAGCCGTGGCAACGATGCATATGGCGAGACGGGTAGTTACTACGACCCTAATGAGATTAGTATCAGCAATAGTGCTTACAAAAAAAATAACCTCGGCACCTATCGTGGCGATGCGGCGCGTGTGATTCTCTACGACTACCTTGTTTATGGTCAAGCAGGTAGTTACAAGAATTCGCTCTATAATGGCAACGCACAATTGCTCAGCAAGTTAGGCACGAGTGGTGTCTTCGAGTCTATTCATGTGTTGCTCAAGTGGCACATGCAAGATCCCCCATCGCTCACCGAGATGGTGCGCAACGATGGAGCGCAGGAGTATCAGGGCAATCGCAATCCGATGATCGACTTCCCCGAATTGGCTATTGAGATTTTTTCTGATTATTCTAAAATCACCTCTTATCCAGTTACTTACAATGTAGCGGAGACGGTGTCACCAAGGTATATGCACACCCTCTCTGATGGCTTCATCACCTATTTGACTATGCCTGATGGTTCTCATCCATCTCACGTGACTGTCACGGGGGCTCAGTCTTCGTATGATGCTGATCTTGGGCGTCTTACGATTACTAAGGTGACGGGGAATGTGACTATTCGTACTACCACTCCTGCATCGTATGTATCTGTTGAAAGTCGCGCGTGTGCGAGAATATATAATGTGTCAGGTGAGTTGCTTTGTACTACAGATGATGTGCCTGCGGCTCTGATGCAATTGCGTTCAGGTTTGTATATTGTCAGTCAAGGTACACAAACGCGCAAGGTCATAGTTCCATAGTCCATTGGATATCACCCATTATTCTTCACTATTGTTTTAGGTAACTAGCGATGTATCGCTCTTTTAACCTAAAACAATATACCCGTTGAATTGACAATAATTGTCGTTAAAATTGACGTCAATTGACATTCTAAAAACCCACCTAAAGTTACTTCCCGCATGGACATCACCTCGCCCTTCTGGGCGACATCACCCATTATTCTTCACTATTGTTTTAGGTAACTAGCGATGTATCGCTCTTTTAACCTAAAACAATATACCCATTGAATTGACAATAATTGTCGTTAAAATTGACGTTAATTGACATTCTAAAAAAAAAACACCTACATTGTTGTTCTTCATTTTTTTTTGAAAAAAAACTTGCTTAATTGCAAAAAAAGTATTACCTTTGCAGCGTCAATTCAAATGAAAACGGTTAAGACACTCCACTTTGATGCGATTAATTATCTGTATATCAGCGTATAACGTATGTTTTTTGTCCTTTTTTTTGGGGCTGTGTTTTTAGGGCGATAGGTGAACTATCGTCGTTTTTATTTTTGGCTTGACGGCTGTTTTGTGAGCAGCATTTTTACATATTTCGACGAGTATAGTACGCTATGCCGTCCTTTGGTGTTTATTTGTATGCGCACACACGCACATGTACGAGATACTAATCACTTCGCCCTCTGCTCACAGAAATGAGCAATAGCGATAATATCGTAAAATACCCAGATATGAGTCAAGATATACAAATACAACTCTTCGAAAACGCAAAAGTGCGCTACCTTTGGGACGAGGAGAAGCAGCAATACTTCTTCTCCGTTGTGGATGTTATCCATGTACTGACAGATAGTAGTAATCCACAAACCTATTGGAGAGTGCTCAAAAAGCGCTTATCTGATGAGGGGAACGAAACCGTTACAAATTGTAACGCTTTGAAAATGCCTGCTCCAGATGGCAAGATGCGTTTGACTGATGTTGCTGATATAGAGGGGATTTTGCGCATTGTACAGTCTATTCCAAGCAAAAAGGCAGAGCCTATGAAACGCTGGCTGGCACAAGTCGGAAGCGAACGTATTCAGCAAATGATTGACCCAGAACGTTCTATTCAACAGGCAGTTGCTGATTATAAGAAACAAGGATATTCTGACAAATGGATTGCCAATAGGATTAAGTCTATTGATGCAAGAAACGAACTGACCAACGAGTGGAAGCGTTCTGGTATGACGGAAGGACGAGATTTTGCACTCTTGACGGATTTGATAACTAAAGCATGGAGTGGAAAGACGACTAAAGAGTATAAGCAATTCAAGGGATTAACTAAGGAGAATTTGCGTGACAATATGTCCACTATCGAATTAGCACTTAATACATTGGCAGAGGCATCCACTACGGAGATTTCTAAACGCCGAAGTCCGAAGACGCTAAAGCAAAACATGCAAATTGCCAAGGAGGGAGGTAGTGTAGCTAAAGCAGCTCGCCAACAATTAGAAAGTACCATCGGTGAGAGTGTGATTACCTCTGCAAAAGCAAGTGATTACTTGCATCCTATAGAGGATACTACTGCAAAAGAATTGGATTGATTCCTCTTGGATACAGGTTGTTGTTCCAACCTCTGCTCACAGAAATGAGCAATAATTTGCGCCCTTGGCGCACATGATATAACATACCTAACGAGGACTTCGTGAGTCCGAGTTTATAAATATCTAACGAGGACTTCGTGGTCTGAGTTTGCAAATACCTAACGAGGACTTCGTGAGTCCGAGTCAATAAATATCTAACGAGGACTTCGTGAGTCCGAGTTAAGAGGAGGAATGGCGGCGAGCCCAACTCGTAGAACGAGTTTTTTCTCGCAAGCACATTCCGACGAAGCGTTCTTTGACATATTGATATGATGAAAAATCTATAGAGGAAATGTTATGCACATATATGTCACGTAGAATGTCCCGTACCATTACCGTACCACTCTGATGTTGATAGGTACTAATCGCTACGATTTTGGTATCAAACAACGGCTCGGTTCTGTGATACATTGTGTAGTGGTAATATTGATTGCTTTGATGAAAGCACGCTTATCTGCGGATAATGTTATTGATGATAACTGAATAGGATTAGATGGTCTATATGTTAAATTTTCACCTGCTGTAGTCGTATAAGTCAAATTTTCATCTCCATTGATAATAAGAGTAATTGTAGTCGAAGCATCCCATGCTACAGTCGAAATAGTTAATTCCGATAGACATGCAGTTGAGATCGTGTTAGATAAATTAAATGTAATCTTTCCTTTTCCATTACTTTTCCCTAGTCGTAAACCAGAACCTGTGTTGTTGCTAGTCCCTGCTCCTTTATGATAAACGAATTTGTCTGTAGCATCAACACTAAATGATATCACATTTTCACTTCCCTCCGCAATCATAGTGGAGAGTTGTACGTTTGATTCCGTTGCAGTTGTATTCTTACCCGTTGCAAAGGTAATAGTATAGTTACCTCCGCCATTTCCATCATCGGTATTGCCCCCCGAATCTCCAGTTGCCGCAGTTATAGATATCGTCCCTAATCCGATATTGCCGTTACTTTTATTCGTGTAAATGAATCTTATGTAGCGTGTGGATGCTAACAAATTATGCATTTGTGTTCCATCTTTTGAATATGTTCCTAAATTAGAAAAATTTTCTCCATCTGCAGATTCTTGTATCGTGAAGGTTCCTCCTGAAAAAGAGTTTCCCTTGATATTGTAACTTAATGTTCCTGGAGCATCTTTCAGTTGTATAATGAGATAATCGCCTGTATTATCGAACTTTAATAGTGTCCCCGAGGTGTTATAATCTGAACCTAGACCATTTAGTGTACAACCTAAATTATTGGTATACTTACTTTTTCCATCTTCTGCAGCCCAAGAGTAGGGTAAGGGTAAAGGAGTTACCGCACCCCACACCGATGTTACTCCAAGCATAAGGAGCATAGTTAATACCATGGCAAGGCGTTTGCCGATTGCAGTTAATTGACTGAAAAGTAGATTTGTCATCATATCTTTATTGTTTTATTATTAGCACATCAATAGCCCTAATGGGCGTTGAAATATAACGGCTCTGCCGTAAACTCGTTCTTTGACGTATTGACATATTTGGATTTTACACTTTTTGGGCGGAATTTTCGCCAAACTCGGTAAAAATTTCCCGCCAAACTCGGTAAAAGTTCCGCCAAATTCTATAGTAATTTTCCGCCAAACGCCTTAAAAGTATTTGTAAGTAATTGTATATCAGTAAAAGTATTTTTTCATGCTTTTGGCTCACAATAACAGATATTTTTACAATTATTTTCGCCAAACTCGGTAAAAATTTACCGCCAAACTCGGTAAAAATCCCAAAAACGCTTGCATAATTCAAAAAAAAATTGTAATTTTGCAGCCGATTTTGAAACTTAACAAAATATAGTTATGGCAAATTTCGAATACAAACCGCGTATTGCTGACCAATTGCTCAATTCTAAATTACGTACTTCGGGAGCAGTTTTGGTACAAGGACCAAAATGGTGTGGCAAATCTACTACTGCAATGCAAAAGGCGAAAAGCTCTCTAATGCTTGGTAGTCCAATGACATTGCAGGAAAGTCGTAACCTGCTCCATATTGACCCATCATTGCTGTTGAATGGCGATACACCTCGCCTATTCGACGAATGGCAAACTATTCCAGAACTCTGGGACACTATCCGTTCAGAAGTAGATGAGCGTCGCGAGTTAGGACAATTTGTATTGACTGGCTCTGCTGTCCCATTGGAAACGGATAAGATCCAGCATACAGGTACGGGACGATTCTCATGGTTGCGCATGCGCCCAATGAGTTTGTGGGAGTCCGAAGAATCAACGGGAGAGGTTAGTCTGGCAGAATTGTTTACCGAATCTTCTAAAAAGTTGTTAGGAGAAAATAAACATAAACTGCAAGACATTGCTCACATGCTTTGCCGTGGTGGTTGGCCTATTACGCTTTCGCAAGAACCAGAAGATGCGTTGCATATTGCCTATAACTATGTGGACGCTATTTCCGAATCCGACATCTCGCGCGTGGATAATACATTGCGTAATCCTATGCGTGTGCGTCGTTTGCTTCGTTCGCTTGGACGCTTGCAAGGTACGCCTGCACCCATCAGTACCATATATCAAGATATGCTTGCCAATGACGAGCAGAGTTTGTCGGAGAAGACCATTGCTTCGTATATCAATGCACTGGAGAAAATCTTTGTGGTGGAAGACATGCAAGCATGGAGTACGAACTTGCGCTCTAAAACGGCAATCCGCACAAGTGATACACGCTATTTTGTGGATCCAAGTATCGCAGTGGCTGCATTGGGTATCACACCCGACAAATTGATGCACGATATGAATACCTTTGGGCTTTTGTTCGAAACAATGGCGGTGCGCGATTTGCGCGTCTATGCAGACGCCATTGATGCTAAGGTGTATCACTATCGCGACAAAGATGAGTTGGAATGTGATGCCATTATTGAACGACGCGATGGCTCGTATGGATTGATTGAAATCAAACTGGGTGGAGATTATGCTGTTAGTGAAGCGCAAATCACACTCAATGCATTAGCAAAAAAAATCAACACCGACAAGGTTGGTAAACCATCATTCCGCATGGTACTAACGGCTATTGGCAAGTATGCACTGCGCCTTGAAGACGGTACTCTTGTAGTGCCAATTGGCTGCTTAAAGCACTGATTTACAGCAAAAATACGACGTTAACACAAACTTGTGTTACTATCCAAATGAAATAGGGTCAAACGACTCTATTTCTGTTTTTATCCAAATATGTCAACATTTCAAAGATCACTTCGCGGCAGAGCCGCTATATTAGGTTATTGGTCAAAGGCGAAAAGTTAAAGGCACGAACCTCATCTTCGCTATGAACCTGATTAACTCAAAACAACGCACCAAAGGTGCAAACAACATAACAACGTCGCTTTGCGACACACAACGTTCGGCTCGCCGAACAAGAAATATTGATATGATAAAAAACTCGTTATCAATTAAATAATACTTATAAGACCCCAGTATATTGCCCCTTATGTGCCCCCTATCTCCATCGGAACCTCATCGGAACCTGATCGGAACCTCATCGGAACTTCACCGAAGGATTAGCGAGATATAAGCAAGGAATCTATAAGGGATATATATGGGATATATTAGGGATAAACTGCAGATAAGAAACATATAAAACTTCATATATTATGACAAGTTCTACTACTCGTGCCTTTATGGCTAAGAAACAATCTACTTCTTTCGCCCAAGTGGCAACCAATCTTCTAAATGTATTGCAAGGGTATACCAAAGGTATACGATTTGTTGCTGTTCTAACCATGCTCCTCACCTTGGGAATCGGACATCTGTGGGCGGCGGACGTGACATGGACTATCAATGGTGTACAAACAACAGCAAACAATACAATAGTCAATACCGCTCTTAAAACCTCTTCTGTCACTCCAAATACGGAAAAAGGTGTCTGGACTGCTAAGAGTACAAACAATAGCTATGCAGGTTTTAACTCGGGAGCACAACTTGGAGCTTCGAGTAATAGAGAATTTAAAGGAACTATTACATTATCTAATACTTCAATTCCAGCTTCAGCAACAATAACTGCAATAAAAATCACTGGTAGGTCAAACGGTACATACACTATTTCAGCGAAAGTTGGTGAAAACTCTTTTGGCTCTACCATTACATTTAGTAGTTCCACGGATAGTGAAAAAAGCATTAATGGTTCAATTGTAGGAAATTCAATCGTCCTTACAGTATCTACTAGTACAGCAAGTAAATATCTTGGTATATCAAAGATCGTTGTTTCTTATACAGCCAAACTTGCAACTCCAACAAATTTAAAAGTTGCAGATGTAACAACTACTAGCGCAACTCTATCTTGGGATGCAGTAACAAATGCAAGTGGTTATACAGTTACGGTTGGCTCAACTCCTTATAGTGCCAATACAAACTCTATCTCTTTAAATAGCCTTACTCCAAGCACAACTTATAAATGGAGTGTAGTTGCAAAAGGTAATGGTTCTACTTATACTGATAGTGAATCAGCTAAGGGTTCAGACTTTACAACTGATACTCCACAAAAATACACCGTCACTTGGATGGTGGATAAAGAAACATTATCTACTGAAGATGTTTATGAGGATGGCAAAGTGTCATCCGTTCCTACAGTGAATGAACTTCCATGTGGTGATAAGTTCGTAGGTTGGACAGACACCCCTATTCAAACACCACAGAATGAAGCTCCAGATGTATTCACAACGGTTGCAGATTCGCCAACTATCACAAAAGCAACAACCTTCTACGCAGTCTTTGCGGATTACGAACAATAAAAGCGAAAGGAAATAAATAGTATTAACCAATTAAAAATGAAATGATTATGAAAACTTTACATACTATATACACATCTTTCGCAAAGCGTTTGGCAATCATCTTAACCCTCCTCCTCACCCTCGGAGTTACTTCCGTATTGGCAGCTGAGTATGAAGAAATGTTAGTTTTAGATGTTGCTAAGAATGCACCAACAGGAAGTACTACTACTGCAATGGAAGCAGATGCAATTTTATCGTATTTAGAAAATGCTAGTGAAACTAACAACGAAATTAAATCGGTAACGGATGTTTCTGGAAAGGTCTACAAGGGTAAAGGTACTGGTGGTGACGGCATACCTCAAGCATGCTTAAAAATAGGAAAAGCAAGTGAAGCCGCTGGTTTTACATTTACAATTGCTGACACGTTTGATGATGTATCAAAAGTTACTATCATAGGTTACGGATGGAAAACATCAACAGCTGTATCTGTCAATGAATCGGCTAAACAAGAACCGACTAGTGCAGCAACTGAAGTGTCCTTTGATTATATATTGGCAAGTCCCACAAAAACAATTAAAATTTATGTGGGAAGTTCAGCTTTTTGTGCAACGCAGATTATCTTGTACAAAGAAGCTGCCCCCTCCACCTTCACTGTAACTTACGATGCCAATGGCGCAACAGAGGGTAGTGTACCAAAGGATAACACCGAATATGCAAGTGGTGAATCAGTCACAGTATTGGGCAATACTGGTAACCTTGTCAAAGATGGATATAATTTTGATGGCTGGCAAATTGATAAAACAGGCACTGTTTATACCGCAGGTCAGACCTTTAATATCTCTTCTAATGTCACCCTCTATGCCAAGTGGTCAGAAAAATCCCTCACCAACTACCGCACCACATGTACCACACAACCGAGCTATTCTGTGACTATCGCAGATAACATCGAAAATGGTGAGGTGACAGCCAATCCAACTTCAGCGACTGCTGGTACGGAAATAGCACTTACTGCAACTCCTACTAATGGATATCAATTTAGTTCGTGGATAGTAACAAAAGAAGGTGGCGGAACAGTTGAAGTAACAAACAATAAATTCACTATGCCAGCTTCCAATGTGACTGTTTCTGCTACATTCACAGCACTTCCCAAACACACCATCACTTGGAGTGTGAATGGTACAACACAATCATTATCACCTTTTTCTGTAACAGATGGCAACAACTTAGGAACACTACCAACTCCTAATCTCGATGGTATTTGCGAAGGCAAAACGTTTGTCGGTTGGACAACAGAGGCAAATAATAACTACTTTAATGAAACAACACCTCCTCTATTCATAGAAGCAACTACCCAACCTGAGGGCAATACAACCTACTACGCCGTCTTTGCAACACAAGAACAAGGTGGCACAAAAACGATAACGTTTAGCGATCAATGGACGGAGGATATAGATGATTTAAGTAAACAAACAGGCGGCTATAAATTCTGTGACGATATCATAACTCTAACTTTTGCAAAACCTGTCGGTCAAACTAATCCTGCATATAAAACAAAAAACAATGCAGTACGCTTGTATTATGGAAATACGATGAAGGTTTCTAGTACGAGTACCATACAAACGATTACTTTAACTTTTGTAAGTGAGGATGCAAATACTAATTCTATCTCCACAAACCCAGATTGCGGGACATTGCCAATCTCATCACCTCATGCTCCTCACACATGGACAATCAATGATCAAGAGGTAACCTTCCAAATAGGAACTTACAAGGATAATACCGGAACAGAGAAATTCAGTGGACATCGCAAAATTTCTAAGATTGATATTGTCACTGCAGATGGCGGTGCTGCCTCTTACTCTGACTACACTACCTCTTGCGGGCAAACATATACCATCACATGGAAGAATTACGATGGCACTGTGCTGAAAACAGATAATGTATTAGAAAATACGATGCCAAAATATACAGGTGAGAATCCAACAAAAGCATCTACCGCTCAATACACCTATACTTTCAATGGTTGGACTCCTGAGATTGTTGCAGCAACAAAAGATGCTACCTATACCGCCACTTATACAGAGACTCTCCGCAACTACACCATTACATGGAAGAATGGAGAAACAACTCTTGAAACGGATAATAATGTGCCATACGGCGAAACGCCTTCCTACAATGGTGCGACCCCAACAAAAGCAGCAACAGCGCAATATACTTATACCTTCAAAGGTTGGGATCCAGAAGTTACAACCGTAACAGGCGATGCTACCTACACCGCAACATTTACTGAAACTCTCCGTACCTATACCATCACTTGGAAGAATGATGATGGAACAACACTCGAAACAGACGAGAATGTGCCATATGGTACTACTCCTTCGTATGATAGCGACGAACCAACCAAAACTGCGACTGCGCAACATTCTTATGACTTCAACGGTTGGAATCCAACAATTACAACCGTATCAGGTGATGCTACATATACTGCTAAATATACTGCGATAGTTAATATTATTTGGATGGTAAATGGTAAACAACAAGACGGATCAACTACAACATCTGCTGGGAATTCAGTTCAACCGCCTACTGTCAATCCTATCCCTTGCGGTGCAGTATTAGCAGGATGGACAGATGCTGAGAATGGTGTGTATGTAGATGGTACTTCAACTTTGTATGCGGGAGAAAAACCATCTATCAAGGTTACAGAAAACAAAACCTTCTACGCCGTCTTTGCAGACTTGGAAGGTGCTGTTCCTGAAATGCCAACAGTTATCGCATATTGGGAGAATCAAGCACTTACTAAAGATAAAGGAGTCTCTGCCACAATAGGTACAGGAACGATGACGTCGAATATAGGAAGTACTGAATTACGTACGAAAACTGCTTATTTTGGTAATATTAATACGCAACCAATTATTGAACTGATTAATTTAGATTTGACAAGTCATCAAGATATCTGTCTATCTTTTTGGACACGCGGGTCTGCTGGAGGTACATTCACTATAAAGACGAATGATCAAACCATAACAACAGCAAATATTAATAAAAATGATGAAACCCTTTACATCATAGAAAATATTCCTAGTACAACTACCTCTATCACATTATCATATAGTGCAAGTTCAGGTTCATTCTTCTTTGGAACTGTAAAATTGTACGAAGCCCCCGCAACATACTCATTCGAAAAATTAACAGAAGAGAATACCAATGGCTGGACTGGTAGCGATTGGGATGGCTATTATTTGATAACTAATGGACAACCAACATTGTTGGCTCTTGATGGTAATGCGATATTTGATGGAGCTTATGAGCGAGTAGAGGATATTGATAATCAGATAGAAGCGCCTATCACAATGGCATTCAATGTTACTTATAATTCTATTGAAAATGGATATAGTTTGCAAGGTATCGGTGATGGTATGTACTTAAATCCAACTGGTAGTGGCGGAAAAGAAGTCGGTTCGAATGCTAATGCAATCTATTTCCCAACGATAGGGTATAATCAACTCAAAACGTCATCGAATATGTTCCTTAGTTGGAATACTACTTCTGATCTTTTGCGTTTTTATAATTCATCTGTTGAATCTCCTCAAATGTACAAGATAATGAGTGAGTTATCTAACTACCGTACCTTGTGTGAGTATGAAGTAACTTGGTTAGTAGGTGGAGATGAATACAGTACGGGTGACCCGACCAGAACTGTTCAAGCAGGTAAGACAATCACAACATTGCCAACCAATCCTGCAGACAATGCCCTTGGCTGCTGTGCGGATAAGTTTATGGGTTGGACTACTTCTACCGCTAAAACTATTGATGATCAATATCTATATGAAACTATTGAGGAGATACAAACGAAATTCCCTTCTATCTACGAAGATTTGACATTCCGTGCCGTCTTCGCAACTACCGCACAAGGTGTAGGCACATCTATTGCTGACTTCAGCGAGATGGGATATGAAAATGGCACAGCCGTTACCGCCCCAATCTTCTTAGGAGATGGAGAGGGACGTGGCGATGCTACTATCACATTGGCGAAAGCAGCAGGTTCGAAGAATGATGCTAAATACTACGACGATGGCGAAGCCGTGCGCGTTTATGCAGGCGGTACAATCACCATTGCTTCTACATATAACAATGCAACAATTAAGAATATTGTTTTCACTTTTGCCGGCAATGATGTCGTTGGAGAGAATACCATTACTGCAAGCTCAGGCACTTACGATAATGGTACTTGGACTGGTGATGCAAGCACTGTGACCTTCACTATTGCTGGCTCAACAGGTCACCGTCGTATCGCTTCCATTACCGTAACAACAGGCGTCGCTGGCAGTCAATATACCAACTATGTGACTAGTTGTGATAAGATGAATGACCCTTCACTTGGTGCTGTACAACTCACATATAATTCAGGTGACGCTATTGCAGTGAACTGCGGAACTCTATCATCTAAGAACTCTGCTGCTTCAATAACTTTCCCTAATGCCGTTAACCTTACATGCCCTATCACTGTGACTGCTCCTGCTGGTTTTGTACTTGCTACCAACAGACAAAGTGATACCTATACGCAAACTGTTGTGATTAAACCAGTAAAAACTGGTGAAAACAAGGGTAAAATAACAAAAACAGTGTATGTGCGTGCAGATGCTCCTGAGAATTCGGAGACAGATTATTCAAGCAATATTACAATTACAGGCGAAGAAATAACCACAACAACTGTTACCGTCAAGGCTGACGTTACTTGTAAAACATACATATTTAAGACCCTGACTCATATTGGTGATGAGCATACTTCTAACACTTATTATGCAGGGCAGACTATAGAAGAAGCTCCTGTAGAGCCAGAGAAAGATGATTGCTCTACCAAATACGATTTCGCGGGTTGGTCTATGACTGAGGTTGCATATGGTTCGCCAACCTTTGCAGCAGTCACTTTCCCATTCGTAATGCCTGCTAATGATGTAACTCTTTATCCTGTATATATTTGTAGCAAAGACTACCACCGCGTCACCTCCGACCTTGGCGCCGAAAACTGGGCAGGAGATTATTTGATAGCGGCGGCATCTACAATAGTTGCAGACGGTAGTACTTCTGGTTTGGAAACAATTAATGGTGCTAATATTGATGAAAATATAGTGCCCGCATCATTTGGTGATTTTTATGTATCGCTTATAGCTGTTGAAGGCGGCTATGTACTAAAAACGCAAGAAAATAAAGATAATGATAAGCCTTATGTTTACATTACCCCTGCGGGAAATACTACTGCCACAACAGCATCTTCTAACACTGCAGGTAATAATCCATTATCAGTAACATACAATAGCGAATCTAATATTGTTATTACTAACCCTCAGAATACATCGGGTTATGCTTTGAGATTTTATTCAACGAAGTTTGGTTTCTTTAAATCAGGCTCCTCTATCTACCTCTACAAGAAATACCTCTATACATCATCTCTGATTTGCGAAACAATAACAGCTGAGGATGCTATGGTAACTTCTACTGCGGGTCAAACAGTGAAGGTGAATGTGACAGCTACCATGAGTGGTATGACTGTCATTCGAGATCGCACACTCACTGTAGAGAGTGATAATACTGACTTTGCTGCAACAATCACTGAGACAGCAACCAACACATACAATGTAGCAGTAAGTTACACTCCTTCTGTAGAGGATATTACTGACGACACAGAAACAGCCACTATTACTATCAAGGTGAACGACAACCCTGTTACCACTTTCCAAGTCACTGGCCGCCACTTACCAGAGAACTTCGTTATTGCGGCGAAAGCTGGTGGTGAGTGGGTGGCATTGACCGCTAAGGTTAGCAATGGTACACAAGTAGCAGTGCCAATCATTGTGGACGATAAGACTGCACCAACTAAGGCAATCGTGGCGTTGAATACTTGTCAATATAAGTTGCTCGGATTAACCACTAAAAATCGCTTCGATGTAAATGGTACTGCCGTTCACCTGTATAGTACACAAACAGAAAAGGTCCTGAATGCTTCTACTGCAACAGGTACTAAGACATATCTTAATACCGATGCAAATCAAACAAATGCAGAAACTTCACCAAATGCTCTTTTCTACGAGTGGAAACTTGTTTCTAAAGATTTAGTGCATTATACTATTACCAATAGTAACCAAACTGCTGGTTGGGAGAATAACCGAATCTTAGGCTATAGTGCTGCAACTGGCATGTGGGGTATGTATAGCAAAGGTACTAATATCAATCAAGACCTATTCTTATTGCCTGTTGAAACTGTACTAACTGAAATTGACATGGAGGTAATGGAGTGGGGTGAAAATAGTATTGCCTTGCGTATTCCAACTGATGCCCCAGAGAAGATCCAAGTGACACTTGGAGAAAATACCTCTGAGGCAAAGGCTCTAACCAACCTCAATGCTGATGGTTCTGCAAGTGATCTGTATAAGGTGGAAGGTCTGACACTTAACAGCAATGATTGCGAGGTTATGATGATAACTGATGCCGATAATACAACGCAGGGTACACTTGTTCGCAAACCAATCATTATTACTGGTGAAGTTGAGAGTACTACTTATACCTCAGATGATTGCCCTCATTGCGATGTAGTTGTGCTTAAAGATGCCAAATTGAAAGCAGGTAGTAGTCATCTAGATTTTGCTAAGATTTATGTATATCCAGGTGGTAAATTGGTGCTTGATGGCAATAGCCTTGGCGTTAAACAACAAGTATATCTTCGTGGCGGTTATAGTTGGCTCAATCCTACTACCTACGCATTACCTGAAGTATATTTGAATGGAAGTGTTGACTTCAAAGGTAGTGGTAATATCATATATGATTACTACATCCAAAATTATAAGTATTATCAATTTGCATTGCCATACGATGTTCAACTTGCAAAAGTTACTGATGAGGCTGGCATAGATAACTTCCCTGTTTGGGTAAAACACTACAACGGTGCTCTTCGTGCAGTGGATCCACACGCTACAAGTTGGGAGTGGTATCCTAGCGAAAATGGCGACGTCAATGCTTATTTCAAAGCAGGCGAAGGATATATCATTGCTGCTCAACCTCGTCAAGAAGGAAATACGGCTAATCGCCCACTATCTATTATCCGATTCCCATTGGGTAATAGGGCATTTAATAGCACGAATGGCATAGAAACAGACCTAACTATCACTACCACCGCGCACGGTATTAATGGTTACAAAGCGGGCACAGTCACAGCCAACAACGTGGGATGGAACTTCATCGGTAACCCATTCATGTCCACATGGAAAGGCGATATTGGTTACAAACAATTGACCAAACACCCTAACGAAGCTAATTGGGATGGCACATACGATTGGGTTGATGCTGATATTAAGTACATCACAATTATGTCAGCTGAAAGTGGTAGTGACTATGCTCAGTATATTGCTTCTGACACAGAACTCAAACCCTTCTTCCCATTCTATCTACAAGAGACTGCTGATGGTGGTACTGGTACAATCAACTTTGCTGCGGCTAATCGCATACAAAAGGCTCCTGCCATGTTAAGTGCAGAAACACCACGCGAAGCATTCGTACAGATTGAGATTGAAGCTGAAAGCATTGTTGACCAAACGGGTATGTTCGTAGGTGATGATTATTCCGATAATATTGACTTCGATGACTACGAGAAGATGTTCGGCTCATCTACCGACAAACCAAAAGTGTGGCTCATGCATGAGGGTAAACGCATGGCTTTCGAAGCAATGACCGAATCAAAAGCTGCTGCTTACACAGCTATCGGATATCGAGCACCACAAACAGGAAAATATATGTTCGCTATCAATGAAGAAGCAAGCAAATTGAGCGACGTAGAAGCAGTCTATCTGACTGATAATCAAACAGGGGTGACAGACTTCGATTTGTTGTCTAGCGCATATGAGTTTGAGAGCGACAATGAACTCTACAACGATACACGTTTCACTATACATATCGTATTGCGAGATGAAAGTCCTGGTACGACTACGGGAGTAGGGAACCTGCTACACTTCAATAGCGAACAACCGATGAAGTTCATCTATCAAGATAAAATGTACATCTTGCAGAATGGTGTAATCTATGATGCAATGGGTAAACAAGTAAAAACTATCAATAAATAAGGTTTAATGTGTAATGATGAAAGGTTAAAATTATGAAAGCAATGAAACAATTATTGATAGTTATCGCACTCATGAGTTGCAATACCCTGTTGATGGCAACCCAGTATCAATTGTATCAAACTTCCCCTGCTACATACCGCTCCATCGGTTCGGGGGGAAGTAGTTCCGCAGGGGTAGGCTATACTAGTGTGGGAAATACTAAGGCGACTAAAGCTGCGTATAATCACACTAGTGGCAATGTCTGCCCTACTGCTATAGGCACAACGGTAAACTTCCACTCTACTTCAGCAATGACCTCATCGGGCTCTTCGCTGCCGAGTGCAGCCACCACGGGCTTTATTTCTGCGGATGATAATCTACCAGACTCTTCACCACGTGGTCCACGTCGTATTGGCGGTGGTAATAGTGGTGGAGGTCCAGGTCCAAATAATCCAGACGATATATACAAAACCCCTCTCACCGATGCGGTACCTTGTCTACTCCTTCTCGCACTGGGCTATGCCCTATACGTGCGCAGAAAATACGGACTCCCGCCTCACGCCTCCCGAAAATAACCCCAATCGGACTCCCGCCTCGCAACTCCCAATAAAACCAAATTGGACTCCCGCCTCGCGCCTCCCGAAAAAAACAATCGGTCTCCCGCCTCCCGAGTCCCGACACAAAAAATAATAACAAGAATTATGTCATCCCGATTCTTCTGCAGCGGCTACTACAACCTCGATGCTTGGGTATTGGCTCATTGCATAGCCATCTTCACTCGGCGTTTCTGCGAGCAGTTCCTGACCTCGCAGAACGACCCCAAAGGTCGCCTATACGACCAGATGTATATGGCAGCACGCTCCGTCTATGCCAACATTGCCGAAGGTAGTGCACGCCACAACACCTCCACTGAAACGGAGATGCGCCTCACCGATGTAGCACGAGGCAGCGCCATCGAACTATCGGAGGACTTTATGCAACTCATCATCGAGCAAAATGGAGAACTCTGGCAGGCGAATAATCCCGTTATGCAAGCCTTGCAACAGGTGCCCTTCATTCACACCGACTACGAGGAAAACAACTGGTCACACGACGCTGCAGAACGCATCAAGACACAGGTAGCATTATTCGAGCCATTGGTGATGACCGACAATATGTTGGACTGTGCCAATGCCCTCTTCGTACTATGCAGAAAACTGGTGCAGATGCTATCACGCCTGATAGACAAGCAGTTTGAGGAGTTTACGCAGAACGGTGGTTTCACCGAAAGCCTCACCCAAGCCCGTTTGGAGTATCGCCAACAAGAAGCATTATCTGCCAAGGCACCAGTTTGCCCCAAGTGTGGCAAACCAATGCTACAACGGATGATAAAGAAAGGTACTAAACAGGGACAAACCTTCTGGGGCTGCAGCGATTACCCCCGCTGCGACGGCACCCGTGATTAATAATCAGCGTCCCGAATCGCGACTCCCGACACCAACAACAATCGGCGTCCCGACTCCCGACACCCGACACAACACCAATAACGATCATGAAGAAATTATCTTTCCTTTTCCTCGCTATCGCGAGTGCATTGGCTCTCCAAGCCGAGACATTCATCAAGGTCACCGACGCAACCACCCTGCAAGACGGCGACCAAGTAGTATTGGGCTATGAAGCAGGCGCTAAAGTTAGCGCAGGTTTCTCTTCTACCAAGAAGTATATTGATGCTACTGCCGCTACTTTCGATGGCGACAACGTCACACTCAGCGAGCCAACTATCATCACACTCAAGAAAAATGGTTCCTACTGGAACCTCTATATTGGTACCAAACCTGTGGGGCATAAGTCTGGTAGCAGCGACTTAGATGTTAATCAAAAGACTACCACCGACTTCGCTATCTCTATCGAGAATGGCAACGCCAAACTCATCAGCCAAACCCCTGGCAAGAACAACAACGAGGTATTCTTTGCCTACAACGCTTCCTCACCTCGCTTTGCTCTCTACCACTCTGGCAGCAACATGAAAGATATTACCCTCTACCGCCTCGATGAAACTACTATCCCTGATGTGGTAGTCAAAGAGGTGACTATTGACCCTACCGAACTCACCCTCCGCGTAGGCGATCAAGCGACCCTCACCGCCACACTCACGCCTGCGGACGCTGTGGACAAAACTGTAGAGTGGGGTAGCACCAATCCCGAAGTGGCTACCGTCAGCAATGGCGTGGTGACCGCTCTAGCCAAAGGTACTGCGAAAATCTGGGTAAAGGCCACCGCAGTAGGCATCAGCGACACCTGCGAACTTACCGTACTCGGCGCAATGGACCAAACCACCGTCACCTACAATGCGATCAAAGACCCTGCCTTGCTTACCGATGGAGCCAAAGTGTTCTTTGGCACCAGCCAAGAGGGCGAAGATTATATCATGGGTATCTACAACGAAGCCACCAGCAAAAATAATATCAAAGGCGTAGCCGCCACCTATGGAGAGAACCGTCATACCGTCACCGCTGAGCAGGCATACGCCTATACCGTACAGCGCGAAGGCGACTACATCATCTTCATCGACCAAGACGGCAACTACCTCCGCCCTATCAGCGATAGCAAACTGCGTAGCAGCACTACACTAGACAACCAATCCCGTTGGACCATCAGCGCTATCAACCAAGATGATGCCACCGTAGAAGTCAAAAACGCAGGCTTCACTTCGCGCTATATCTACAACAACTGCCAAGGTACCAACGAGATATTCAATATCTATCAGGGCTACGATGCTAGCTATCTAGCCAAGACCATCCTCTATGCCAGCACTGCACCCGAATGGGAAGACCGCGTACTCAATTCATGGATGAAAGTGGATACTACTACCCTCGATTGGGGACAAATGGAACCTGACACCACCTACGCTTCCGATGAGAACTGGAAAGACTGGGGCGATGCACGACGTTTTGCTCTCTCCTTCAATGACTTAACAGATGATATAACTGTGACACTCACAGGCGACACATCTTTCTATTGTGGTACGGAAATTATCAGGAAGGATGCTAAGAACCCAGTGGAGATTACCGTTTATTGGGAGACCGACGAAGTGGGCGTTTATACAGGACAACTGACCCTCTCTACTGCTACCGAAGGGATAGAGGATATCGTGATTGATCTAAAAGCAGAGGCTGTGCCTGCAGGTACCTTCCCAGATCCTAACCAACCCGTATTCTCTATTTCAACCCATGCGCTGACGCTCAATGTGGATCAAGAGAACTATGTTGATGTACAAGCATTGACCTTTAGTGCAAGCAACTTACAGAAGACGCTCTATTGCAAGTGGCAGCATACGGGTAGCGTATTATTTAAATATGAGTATGAAAACGAATGCATGGAGATTCTAGCAGGCGACTATGAACTAGAACTCAACGGCTCGGTTCATTTCCCTGCTGGTGAGGATTACGAAGATGTGGAGGTCTTGGTTTCTGTAGATAACCTATGGTCAGTAGGTACATATACGACCCAAATCCATTTCTATTCCTACGAGTATGATAGCAAAACCGAATTAGCTATTGATGAGTATGTGACCATCACTACTATAGTGAAAGGCGTTAGCACTGATCTAGAGACCATTGGTAATCAAACGCAAGACAACGAGCTAAAGAAACTGATACGCGATGGACAATTGCTAATCATCCGCAATGGAGTGGTGTACTCAGCAATAGGACACAAGTTATAATCAGACTCCCGACTCGCAACTCCCGATAAAACCAATCGGACTCCCGACTCGCGACTCCGATACAAACCAGAAGCGGAATCCCGACTCTGGACTCTCGACACCAAAGATAAAAAAATAGGGCACACGCCCTATTTTTTATCATCCCAAAGGAATCTCATCCACTCTGCCATCTTCTGCTCTTGCGGACTACCTTGTGCCTGCCACAACTTCGTCCCTTCCAGTACATCAGGCATAAACTGCTGCTTGACAAAGTGATTTGGGAAATCGTGCGCATACTGATACCCCTCACCGTAACCTAGTTCGTCCATAAGTTGGGTGGGTGCATTGCGAAGATGCAATGGCACAGGCAGATTGCCTGTCTTTTCTACCAACTCTAGCGCTTGGTTGATAGCCAGATATGCTGAATTCGACTTCTGAGAAGTAGCCAAATACACGGTCGCCATCGCCAGTGGAATGCGCCCCTCTGGCCAACCAATCTTCTGCAAGGTATCAAAACATGCATTAGCTACTAACATTGCGTTCGGATTTGCCAAACCGATATCCTCGCTCGCAGAGATAACCAAACGGCGAGCGATAAACTTTGGGTCTTCGCCTGCAGCTACCATACGTGCCAACCAATATAATGCCGCATCGGGGTCACTACCGCGAATAGATTTGATGAATGCTGAGATGATATCATAGTGCAACTCACCATCCTTGTCATACGCCACAGGGTTCTGCTGCAACTGCTTGGTGACCGTCTCGTTGTCAATCACTTTGACACCCGAGTTGGTGACCAGTTCGATGATATTGAGCAACTTACGTGCATCACCACCCGAATAGCGGAGAATACTCTCAGTCTCACGCAACTCAACATCTAGACTACGGATATATTCATCTTGAGAGAGAGCACGATGGAGCAACTCCAATAGGTCGGCTTTCTCAAGCGACTTCAGCACATACACTTGGCAACGACTGAGTAGTGGGGTAATCACCTCAAAAGAGGGGTTCTCGGTGGTGGCACCAATCAGAGTGATAGTTCCATCCTCCACTGCACCCAACAAACTATCCTGCTGTGATTTGGAGAAGCGATGAATCTCATCAATGAATAATATTGCTCGTCTCTCACTCGACTCCTGACTCGTGACTCCCGACGATTGTGTCCCGACTCCCGATTCCTGACTCCCAAATAATCCACTATTCATCGCAGCGAATCTCTTCGCCTTATCAATGACCTCACGTACCTCTTTCACTCCGCTAGTCACAGCGGATAGGGTATAGAAGGGGCACTCTAACTCCTGCGCAATGATACGTGCCAATGTGGTCTTACCCACACCCGGAGGACCCCATAAGATAAATGACGACAAGTTGCCGCGTTCAATCATCTGGCGAAGAATAGCCCCTTCACCTACAAGGTGCTTCTGACCGATATATTCGTTGAGCGTCTTTGGACGCAATCGTTCTGCGAGTGGAAGCATAAACTTACATTAGACTAGGCAAATATACAAACAAGAAATACACTACTGGTACAGCCAACAATAGACTATCGAAACGGTCGAGCACACCGCCGTGACCCGGCATGAACTTGCCCGAGTCTTTCACACCAATCGTGCGTTTCATCAAACTCTCCATCAAGTCACCCAAGGTGCCAAATACACCCACAGCCAGTGCAAACAGCAGACTATCTAACAATGGATATGCGGTCAAGCCAATATTGTTAGTCCAACCCACTAAGTAGAACACGTATCCTGCTATCAAATCAAAAACGAAGCCACCAATCAATCCCTCCCATGACTTAGCAGGGCTCACGCGTGGGAACATCTTATGATTGCCACCCTTGCGTTTAGCCATCAAACTACCTACTATATATGCACCGCTATCATTAATCCAAAGCAATATGAACAAGGCAAAGAGCAGCCATTTGTTATAGAGAGCTATACCACTCATCAGTGCAAAAGGCAACGCTATCATCAGTTGCCCTGCGCACAGGTTACCCCACGACGCCACCGCATTCACTTTCTCGCGGAAGAGATGCACAATCATCGTAAGCAACAGCATTGCCACATACGCAAACAGCAGCGGACGCCATACCAAGTCACCATAGAAGAAGAAATACAATGCGCAGAATAGCAACGCGTTAGCCATCATAGCATAGGACTGGATCTTAACATCTGACCCTCCTACTAAACAGTGAAACTCTCGTACAGCTAGTGTGCTGACAATCATAAACACGATACCAAACAGCAACATATGATCGCCGAAACTGGCAGGTTGAACCAATATGGAAGCTATCACCACGCCTGCATACACAATGGCAGACAGTGTGCGAGTAATAAAATTGTTCATGTCTTTTTTTACTTTTTTGTCAAATAATTTGCAAAGGTAGCAAAAAAATCGTAACTTTGCAAACAAATTCAAAAAAACAATCATTATTATGGCAAATTCGAATATCGAACTCAGTCTGATGGACGCTGAGGAGAAGCAACAATTGGAGTATATTTGGAACCTCATACCTGCTGCCGACCGCGAGGGTATGACTCAAGCAGACGTACTGATGGTACTCGACTTGATGGACGATTACCTCGTATCGCAGGGGCTGTTGGAAGAAGAGGATAATACCGACGAAGTGACCTATCTTGAGGGTGAAATCGATGAGACAGAGCAACTCAACTACCTCATTGAGCAAACCAAAGAATTGGGTCGCCCACTCACTAGCGAACAACTGCAGCTCATCATGGATGGTGAACTACAATACGGCATTGAGCAAGGATACTACGAGGAAGAATGTTAACACACCTTCATATAAGGAACTATGCGCTGATTAGCCACTTGGATATTGATTTCCATGAGGGCTTTTCGGTGATGACGGGTGAGACGGGTGCAGGTAAGAGTATTATACTGGGGGCGCTCAATCTAGTTATGGGGGCACGTGCCGATACCAAAACCATCACCGAAGGCGAAGAACGATGCGTGATTGAAGCCACGTTTAGTGAAGATATCATTATCCGGCGCGAACTCAATACCAATGGACGTTCACGTTCGTTCGTAAACGATGAGATAGTAACCCAAACCGAACTGAAAGCCCTGGCACGCCAACTCATAGATATTCACTCGCAACACGAGAGTCTGATGCTAGGCGATGACCTCTTTCAATTGCAAATTGTGGATAGTATTGCCAACAATCAAACTCAGCAAGATGCTTACGCTGCGGCTTACGAGCATTATACCAATGCCCTGCAAGAACTGCGAAAGTATCAACAACGCGCAGCCAAAGCACAAGCCGATGCTGATTATGTGGCATTCCAATGGCAACAACTTGAGGATGCCCACCTGCAAGCCGATGAGATGGAGGAATTGGAGGAAGAGGAATACCGCCTTGCACATGCCGAAGAGATTCAGACAGCGCTCGCCACTGCTCTACAGCAATTGGATGGCGATAATGGTGCTCTATCGCTCATACATGCCAGTAAGTCGGGAATAGGGAATCGGGCATCGGAGATGGAAGAACGCCTTAGTAGCGTGGAGATTGACCTCAAAGATATTATTTCCGATATCCAACGCCTCTACGACCGCACCGAACGTGATCCAATGCGTCTGGAGCAAGTGCAGGAACGTATCAGCATGCTGCAGACACTGATGAAGAAACATCGTGTGCAGACCATTGACGAACTGATGACTCTCCACGAAGAATTGGGTTTGCAAATGCAGCAATTGGCAAGCTATGATGAAGATATAGCCCGTCTGCAAGGAGAGGTAGATGTGGCATACAATGCACTATCCGAAGCTGCGGACGCTCTTACCGCTTCGCGTCTTTCGCCACGTAACTTGATAGCCTCTCGACTAATAGAAGATATGCAACGTCTTGGCGTGAAGCATGCGAACGTGGCGGTGCAAATCACACCTACTGATGATTTTACGCCCACGGGCAAGGATGATGTGCAGTTTATGTTTGCTGCTAACTTGAACCAGTCGCTTCGCCGCGTAGCAGAAGTGGCTTCTGGTGGTGAGATAAGTCGCTTGATGCTATGTATCAAGGCTTTAATAGCCTCTACCAATGGTTTGCCTACCATCATTTTTGATGAGATTGACACGGGTGTGAGTGGCGCTATCGCAGGTCAAATGGGTGAGATTATGCGTCAGATTGCCGCTTCGCGTCAGGTGATTAGTATCACACACTTGCCACAAGTGGCAACCAAAGGCGAACATCACTATTTAGTATATAAGGAAGATACAGATGTCCGCACCGAGACACATATTCGTGAACTAACCCCACAAGAACACGCTTCTGAAATCGAAAAAATGCGCAGTCTATAATCCATTACCCATTACCCCTTATCCATTACCCATACTAACAATGCTATTTATAATCCGTATATTCAGTGTCTTCCCACTATGGCTACTATATTTTCTGGCAGATGCCTTGGTGTATCCATTGGTACGCTATGTGGTGCGATATCGGATAAAAATAGTGCGAAAGAATATCCGCTTGTCATTTCCTGAGAAGTCATCACAGGAGCAGAAAGCTATTATCAATGCATTTTATCACCACTTTGCAGACTTATTGGTGGAAATCGTGTATGGTTATCGCGCGAGCGATAAGGAGATGCGTGAGCGTGTGGTATTTGAGAATATGGAGTTGCTCGAGGAGTTAGCTCGCAAGAAACATGGAGTGATTGCTTACTTAGGGCATATGTGTAATTGGGAGTGGATAGCCGATGTGGGAAAGCAGTTCTCGGATAAATCTATTGTGGAGTATAATGTGTATCGCAAGCAAAAGAACGAGAGAACTGACAGAGCAATGTTGCTACTGCGTAGTAAGCGAGGTGGTGAGTGTGTGGAAAAACAACAATTATTACGTAAACTGGTGCAACTGCGCCACGCTGACCATCCGTATGTGATAGGTCTGATAGCTGATCAGAAACCATCGCTTCGCAATTCGAATACTTGGACTACTTTTCTTAATCAAGACACGGCCTTCTTGGATGGAGGTGATATACTGTCGCGTAAGTTTGATATGGGTGTGGTGTATGCTAATATCACTTCGCCTAAGCGAGGATACTATCGTATTCATTTTGAGTTAATTACCGACAATCCTCAAGCAATGCCTAAGGATGGGATTACGCTCACTTATGCCCGATTGATTGAGCAAAATATCCGCCAACAACCAGAGCGTTGGCTTTGGACGCACAATAGATGGAAACATCAGAGAAAAAAATAAGAAATCAGAGGGTGTTTTGGCATAGTTTTTGTAGTATGTAGAGTGGTAAAAGAATATTAACCCTATAAAAACAAAAAACAATATGAATAAGAAATTTATTTGCCCTATTTGCGGCTATGTACACGAAGGAGCACCTGCACCAGAGCGTTGCCCACAATGTAAACAAGTAGTAACATGGAAAGAAGTGGATGAGTCTGCTGGTATTGCTTTCGCTTGTGAGCACATCATCGGTGTAGCTAAAGATACCGACGAGGAGATGATTAAGGACCTCAATGCGCACTTCATGGGTGAGGCTACCGAGGTAGGTATGTATCTAGCTATGTCTCGTCAAGCAGATCGCGAAGGTTATCCAGAAATCGCTGAGGCATTCAAGCGCTACGCTTGGGAAGAGGCTGAGCACTGCTCTAAGTTCGCTGAGTTGCTTGGTGAGGTGGTTTGGAGCACCAAAGAGAACCTTGAGAAGCGTATGATGGCTGAAGCAGGTGCATGCGAGGATAAACTCCGTATTGCTAAGCGCGCAAAAGCTATGGACTGGGATGCTATCCACGATACTGTACACGAAATGGCTAAGGACGAGGCTCGTCATGGCAAAGGCTTTGAGGGCTTGTACAACCGCTATTTCAAAAAATAGTTTAGAAGACGGATTCGCTTACTGATTATAGGACGCCGCAATGCGGCTACCGACTAAAGACAATATAAAATAAGGACGCAAGAAGTTGCGTCCTTATTATTTAACAATGTTTTAACTGAGTATTTACTTACTTAGTTTTACAACTATACTAGATAGTGGTGCTATTACGATGTCAGTTTGGCTAAGGTCATAGGTCTTGCCTGTGATAACATCCACACCTACAGGATTGTACTTACCCAAAATCTCAGCGTAGTTAGCAGTAGGTATAGTACGGTTTTCTTCACTAGCATTAGCGAATACAAATACTGCTTCGCTGTCGTTGTAGCGGAAGAATGCGTAGGTATTGTCGCGACTCATAAAGTGCATGGTACGACCTGTATGGATAACTGGTTCACCCTTACGCCATTGGAAGAGGCGACTTTGATAATCGAACATATCTTGCATCTCCTCAGTCACTTGCTCGCCTAATGGCAAAGGCATACGTAGGGTGGAGTGACCCAAACGACGGTCGGATGACTTCATAGCATACTCATCGCCATAGAACACTTGTGGAATACCGCGCATAGTTGCCAATAGCGTATATGCTAGTTTCACACGGCGTGGGTCTTGGTCTTTCACCACATCAGCAATACGATCCATGTCGTGATTGCCAAGCATGAGAAGAATATTGTTTACATTGGCATAAAGGTAATCCATAGCCATTGCATCGTACACACGAGTGAGACCATCCCCCCATTGCTTACCATCCGTTTCAAGTGCTTGACGGATAGCTTCTTCTACAGGGAAATCCATCACCGAAGGGAGGTGACTATTGAAGCCATTGTAGTTCTTCGCACCTGCTTGCCAGTATGCTACAGCAGGAGCAGGACGTGTCCAACACTCGCCTACGATATTGAAGTTAGGATACTCATCCATGATGGCTTTTACCCATTCACTACCAGGAATCATCTCAATATATGGATAGGTGTCCACGCGCAGACCATCTAGGTTGGCGTACTCAATCCACCAGATAGCCCACTGTTTGAAGTATTGCAGCAGGTCTGGGTTCTCGAGGTTCATATCTGGCATTGGACGGTCAAACCAACCACGGTTGGAGAGTTGACGGTCGTATTGAGATGCATTGGTGTCGTAGTTAGCAGAGAAGACGTTATGGGTGTTGGTGAATGTGTCGAATTGATTGATCCAATCCTGATAGGGTAGGTCTTTCATCCACCAGTGGGTACCACCGCAGTGGTTAGGCACCATATCCATAATGAATTTGATACCCTTCTCGTGGGCTTTCTCCACCATTTCGCAATAGAGCTCGTTGCTACCATAGCGAGGGTCGATATGATAGTAGTCGGAGCATGCGTAGCCGTGGTACGACCATGCTGCCTCGTTGTCCTCAAGGAGTGGGGTAGACCAGATTGCCGTTGCGCCCAATGCTGCTATATGGTCGAGCGAATTGATAATACCCTGAATATCACCACCAAAGCGACCATGTACGTTGTCCTTGGCACATGCTTCAGCCATGCTCTCAACGGTGTTGTTGCTGGGATCGCCGTCCACAAAGCGGTCTGACATAATGAGATAAATCATGTCAGATGAGTTGAATCCTTGGCGTTCGCGGCTACCTTCGCGGCGGGTATGGATGGTGTAATCCACCTTAGAAGTGTGTTTGCCTTTCTTAAGAGTGATACGATAAGTACCTGCTTGATTGACAGCCAAGTCCACAAAGAGGTAGTTGGGACTCTCGGCGTTGTGTTGGCTTTTGACTTGCAGACCGGTGCATTCGCCTTTGACCACACGACCGTTGTTGAGGTTTTGGATAGTTACCTCAGCATCAGCGAGGTCTTCGCCATGAAGCATAAGGGTGAGTGGGCAGTTCATTTCAGTCCACCAGCAGAGTGGTTCTGCGCGGTCAATACGTGGTTTAGCTTGTAAAGAAAATGCACTCAAAAGTGCAATAAACAGAAAAAGTTTTTTCATTGTTGTATTGTTCAAAGTTGTTCAAAATAGTTCTTATAAAAATAGCGTATCTATAAGCCGGGTTCTGTACCGACATAGTCGGCGTCTATCATTAATCTTGAGTCGCGTATTACTACGTGCTTCTATTGCTTCCTACCCTCCAACTTGCGCGAGCAACGCTCAAACATTGGTATACTTGGAATTGCAGCCCATAGTGTAGTCGTTTCACCCACCCGAAGGTGACTCGTCTCTGTACCAGTGACCAAACATTACTGCCTGACGGCCATTAACCGCTATGGTGCTCTGTGCTGCCCGGACTTTCCTCATCATAGGGGATTAAAACCAATGGCTTTTCTTCCCTTATCACGCGATAGACCGATACGCTATTTATTTGCGACAAGCGAATTGCGACGAAGAGCGGCATACGGGAATCGAACCCGCCTCCTCGGCTTGGGAAGCCGATGCACTACCGATGTGCTAATGCCGCATTCTTGAAATTTGGTGCAAAGTTAGTGCTTTTTTTTGGAATATGCAAGAAAAAATGCTTTTTGGGTGATTTTTGTTAACTGTTTACATAAACAAACGAGAGACCAAATGGCCTCTCGTAGGGTGGATAGTGGGGCTCGAACCCACGACACTCGGAACCACAATCCGATGCTCTGCCAACTGAGCTATAACCACCATGTTGCGCCAAGCGCTAATAAAATGTTTCAGAGGTTCAAACTTGAATTTCCGAAAGCGAGTGCAAAGGTACTGCTTTTTTTTGATATGACCAAATAATTTCTAAAAAAAAATGAGCAGATTTTTATTTCTGCTCATTTTTTGAAGGTATGCTATCGTTTCTTTGTTCCATAAAGGTGGTTACTTGTTGCTTCATCTTGCTCCACATCTTTTCTGCAAGAGGTGTTGCCGCAGAATAGACTACAGACTGACGTTTGAGATCTTCTTGCAAGAAGTGGAAATGATAGTCTAATCGATGTAAGCATAATACGATACAAAGCATAATAAGTCCCCATTTGATGATACCAAACAACGCGCCAAAGATACGGTTGACCCATCCAAGATTGACTGCTTTGAATAGTTTAGAAAGTAATCGAGCAATAATATTGACAACTATGGATATACCAAGAAACAATAGTACGTATGCAATAACGGTACATACCGCTTCAGGCCACGTAAACTGATGCATAAGCCATGCGGCAAACATAGCCCCTAAGAAGCGTGCACCGATATAACCGAAGAGCAACGATAGAATAGCACTGATTTCGACAATTACCCCTCTCATCAGTCCTCTAACGAGGCCGATGAGTAGGGGTAGTAGTATGATGATGTCAAGCCAAGACATTAGTTCTTAGAATATTCGTAACCTGGTTTGTAATTACCGTTCTCGTCATATAACCAGTGCTCTTTACCGTCATAGAGTTGTAAATCATCCACCGAACGGATAGAAATTGTCCAATCATCTTTAGCAGGACGATCAGACTCATATCTACCATTGTATTTCAAACCATTGTCGTAGTAGAAACCAAGAATACCTACCACATTGCCCCAATAATTGTCTGCTGGTAAGTAGAAGTGAGCATACTTAGCATATTCTGAGGTAGAAACAGCACTATAATTGTCATTTTGATCGTAGAACACGCGAGCTTGAGGGAAGTTCATGTTGTTGGTTGTAGGCGCAAATACATTGGCATTTTGATCCGTCTCTGGATCGTCTGTAGAACAATCTTTAGGAACTCCATAGTCATAATATTGTCCAGTGAAGTGTACATCCTTGATACGCACCAATTTGGCATCAAAACTGCGTGCTTCTTCCAAGTTGAGGATATGATTATAATCGGTGATGTTCAATGTCTCGTAATACAACTTGCTTTGATCGGGCAAACCAATGCATTGAGTGCGTGCCTTAAAGATAGCGATTGGAATACGGCCTGATGCCCAACCTACTTTTTCTTCTGCTTTGTTAGCATAGATATTATTGTTGTAGGATGGTAAACAGAGTTGTGGTTGGTTGGCATAACGGCCGATAGCAAGACCGTCCACGCGAATCAAAATCTCTTGTCCCAATTGGTATAATCCACCAATTGAACCAGCATCTACGGAAAGACGCAATGCTTGTTGGGTAGTGTCATTACCATTTACAAACACTTGTTGAATACACAAGGTCTTGTAGAAGTTACCTGCATAGTCATCCGTAGTTACGCGTCCGCGTATATATATAGGTGTGTCGGATACAGGTATGGTATCAATAGAGAAGAGATAGTAATCACCTGCTTTTGAGCGTTTGCGGTACAGGTCTGGCATGCAGTAGTTACCTTCTTCGGTCATATAGGCAGCTTTGAACTCCTCAATAGTAAGACATTTACCCTCTTTGATCAATGTCTCTGCTTCTGTTTCTGATATATACAACTTAGTAGGCGCGTTAGGTGTACAAGCAGCCAAGAGCATACAGCCCAAAGAGAATAGCAATGCAGATATATTAAATACTGACTTTTTCATATTGCTTAGAATTTATATTGGATATTGAGATAGAAGTTGGTTCCCCATGCATAGTAGTACTTAGCAGGGAATTTCCAAATATTAGGACTAATCACCGAGTTTTGGCTATCATCCACACCTTGACGGGTTTGACGTGGCAAACGAGCTTGCTGGTAACCACCTGTCTTGAAATGGGTGTTGTTGAGAATGTTGTTTACAGTCAGGTTGATAGATATAGACTGACGATTCTTGAGATAGATGAGTTTACCTACACTCACGTCCACCAAGAAGCGATGGAGTGGGTTGCTGGCAGTCAACATTTCTTGGTTGGAGAGTTGGTTGTAAGGGTATTTGAGTGTAGGTATGCCATATTGATCATATACTATATTTCCAGTTTCGTCCTTCTCTATAGCATTGGTATAAGCATCTCCATACCAGCCATTCACAGCACTACCATCAGCGCGTGTGCCCGTGAAGAGACCTTTCATACGACGAGCAGGTGCATAGTCAAGATAACTCCAATCAAAATAGTTGACGGTAATATCAGCAAACCACATATCAGGGTGGAAGAAGCTGAGTTTGAGACTAGTATTAACTTGAGGTCCTGTAGATACGCGTAGCCCCTTAATGAGTACACTATCGCGCAACTCGTAGATAGGACCTTGGGCATTCTCAGCCAGAGCCATACCGTTCTCAGCAGAAGTGATAGCGAGTGCGTTGCTAGTATAGCGATAATCGCCTACACTGAGTACTCCTGTCAATGTGAAGTACATGCCGAGTTTCACAGCAGCAGCAGCTTCTACACCCATGTGACGGCGATTAACACCCGTCATAGATTGGTTAACAAAAGTACGTGCCTCATCATCGTAGTATCCGTTGAGCTCGGTACCGTTCCAGAATTGAGTGAAGAATCCAGTCACGCGACCACGAACGAGTGGATAGTTGAACGAATAAGTAAGGTCACCACCTGCAATTTTTTGGCTTGCACCAAAGTACTCTTGCAGCCATGATGTACCATATTGTTGAGCATAGTATGCTGCATAGTCATGGCGGTAGATGTTCTCTACAGCGCGGTCGTGTACGCGAGGTGAGATATATGCATCGCGTCCAAGAGGTGCTTTGGTCTCAGCCATAGCATTGATTTTGATTTGGTTGCGACCATCAATCTTGTATGTAGCTCCAATCTTCACAGCAGGGTCAATGAAATGGTGACCATATCCCGCTAAGCGAGTAGGCAATTTCGAATAATCACCGTTGGCTGCCAATACATCTGCAGCATTGTCTGCTAGGTAGTATGTTGCGTTATCAGGGTTGAGACGTGCCAAGTACCATGCGCGACCGTTAAGCATATCGGTAGTACGTTGAATGCTAGAGTAGGTGAATTGCAAACCATAATAGAGGTCAACGGCATTCCATTTCCACTCGTTTTGTGCCCAAATCTTGGCATTTATCATATTGATGCGGTAGTCATAGCCAAAGCGACCATTCTTGGTAACAGCTGCATTTGGGTTGCGCAAGTCGTTTTGCTTCACATTAGCAATGTCGGATTGGGTAAGACCGATATTAGTTGCTAACTCCTTGATGTCGCGCTCAGCGAATGGATCCACGTCAATCCATTGGTTGCCACCTAGCAGGTCGTCCACGGTCTTGAAGTGAATACCTTGACTACCCTTCGCTTCTAAACCTGCAGTAATGGTTAGGTTATCCACAGAGGTATTGCGGTAGTTAAGGTTAATCATCCCCTCTTGGATATCGTTGTGACGACGCTCTACGATATAGCGAGCCGAACCTTCAGGGTTGTTCGCATTGTTGGCAGAGTTGGCAGCATAGAGCGCATCCCAATCTATTTGAGTGGCTTTATCGTCACGACTAGTCCAAAGATCTACGAGAGTATTGTAGGTGCTCATGTCGATAGATGGACCAACATATTGATTATCAATATAACTACCATTACCTAATGCTGTGCCATTCCAATCTGAACCGTTCCAAGTTTTGTCAATAAAGTTACCGTTTTTGTCAATCTGTCCGTCCCAAAGGAAGGATGGCAAGTTGCGGTAGTAGTCTGGTCGTGGGTCGGTAGCGTTGTAGAAAGTGAGCGCAGAGTTGGAGTACATAGAGTAGTGGTAGCCAATACCTGCCTTGAGGAAGTTTTCCTCATCAATTTGCCAATCGAAGCTAGCAATAGCTGTTGGGTCATAGGTGTGTACAATGCGTGAGTTGCGCACCTTGCCATCTTGGTAGCCCCAATATGGGTTGTAGTTGTTGTGTCCCCAGCTGGTCTTGTTGTATTGGTTGGTGAGGTCATAGGTCTCTTGGGTGAGCGCCGATGACTGACCACGACGGGTTGGAGCACCAAAGGTAATGATTGATAGACGTTTGTCTTTGCCCCATTGCTTCTCAGCCGTGAGGAAATAGCCTACTGAAGAGTAGGAGATACCTTCGCCGATTTGACCTTTGACATCGATGTATGGGGTGTAACGCCATGCTAGTTGTGCAGCGAATGCCCAACCATTTTCCATCAGTCCACTAGAGTAGGTAGCACGTGCCGCACCTTTGTAGTTGCGGTTGGTGCCAGCCAAACCTACCTTCCAACCTTGTGCATAATTGGTCGCTGATTGCAAGTAATTGGTGGACTTGCCCCATGAACCAAAGGTAAAGTTGCTAGCTTCCATGCCTTCTACTACTTCGCGGTAGCGAGTTGCATCGTTCAAACCACCCATAGCCGAGAAGTTGAATTGTCCACGTTCAGCAGAGTTGAAGGAGATACCTTCAATATAATTCTGCTCGTAGATCTGCTCATAACCACGACCGCGATAGCGAGCATTGGACCAGGCGTAAGAGATAGTGGCATTGAACACGTCTTGGCTAGCACTAGATGCTGATGCCATAGACTGGCTCTTACCCTCATCGTCATTGAGGTCCATCTCTGAGAGATTGAGGATAACCTCTTCTTTGAGTTCGATAGATAGGTCTGTTTGTAAAATAATGTCACCCAAATCAGTTGTTTGATTTTCAACTAGTTGTGCTAAGATGACATCAGACATAAATCCGTAAGCTTCGACGATAACTTCTTCATCTATTGCCTCGAGGTATGTGAGGGAAAATTGTCCCTCTTCATTGGTACTAGTAGTCACCCCTTGATTTGCTAAAGTGACGGTAGCCCCTTCGATGGCTTGCTGCTCGACTGATACGATTCGTCCTACCAATCGCGTTTGTGCATTAGTACCAGCAACTGCGCAGATGGTGAGGAGTACAGCGATAAGTGTTTTACGCATAATAATTAGTATTTAGTTATTTTGATTAGAATTCAGCAGTCTTAGGTGTACGTGGGAAAGGTATCACGTCGCGGATGTTTTGCATACCTGTTACGAAGAGCAGCAGTCGCTCGAAGCCGAGTCCGAAACCTGCGTGAGGTGCAGCACCAAAGCGACGGGTGTCTAGGTACCACCACATATCTTTCATAGGAATTTCGCGGCGCTCAATTTCAGCATTTAGTTTATCCAATGATTCCTCACGCACACTACCACCAATAATCTCACCAATTTGTGGGAACAGCACGTCGGTACCTTGTACGGTCTTGTCATCTTCATTGATCTTCATATAGAAAGCCTTGATGTCCTTTGGATAGTCAGACATAATGACTGGTTTACCAAAATGCTCCTCTACCAAGTAGCGCTCGTGCTCAGAAGTTATATCGTCGCCCCATTTGCATGGGAATTCAAACTCCTTGCCATTCTTCATTGCCTCTTGGAGGATATTGATACCCTCGGTGTAGGTGAGGCGCACAAACTCGGTGTTTACTACCGATTCGAGGCGTGCAATCAGACCTTTGTCCACAAACTGATTGAGGAACTGCAAGTCGTCTTGGCATTTCTCCAATGCCCAGCGAACGCAGTATTTGATAAAGTCCTCTTCGAGGTCCATGAGTTCATCTTTTTGGATGAATGCTACCTCTGGCTCAATCATCCAGAACTCTGCTAAGTGGCGTGGAGTATGACTATTCTCGGCACGGAAAGTAGGGCCGAAGGTGTATATCTTACCCAATGCCATAGCCGCCAATTCGCCCTCCAACTGACCAGAAACGGTCAAACTGGTTTGCTTGCCGAAGAAGTCATCGGAGTAATCAATCTTACCCTTATCATCTTTCTTGAGGTTGTAGAGATTCTTGGTAGTCACTTGGAACATCTGTCCAGCACCCTCGCAATCAGAAGCTGTGATGATAGGGGTGTGGAAGTAGAAGAATCCATGCTCGTGGAAGTATTGGTGTATAGCCATTGCCATATTGTGGCGGATACGAAATACTGCACCAAATGTATTAGTACGTGGGCGCAAGTGCGCGATCGTGCGCAAGTACTCCATACTGAGTCCCTTCTTTTGCAATGGATATTGCTCTGGGTCGGCTGTGCCATATACTTCCAATTCGGTGAGTTGGATTTCCACTGCTTGTCCACTACCTTGGCTAGCTACTAAATGTCCTGTAGCAGAGATACATGAGCCAGTAGTAACGGGTTTGAGTTGTTCTTCTGGGAATACAGCCAAATCCACTACGATTTGGATATTCTTGATTGTAGAACCGTCGTTAAGGGCAATAAAACTCACGTTTTTGTTACCACGACGGCTACGCACCCATCCACGCACGTTGATGAGTTGTCCTTCTCCTGCGAGTTGCAGGGCGTTGATAATTTCTGTTCTTTTCATTATTGTATGTTATGTATTTTCAAGTATGTGGCTATGCCGAGGGTTAACTAAAGGTAAACGATTGGTATGTTAGAACGGTGTAATATCATCATTCAGTGTAGCGCCATCGGCTTCAGCAGGCAATGAGTTGAGGCGGCTTTGTTTGGTCTCGTATTGCACGTTGGCGTATAGGTCATCATCAAATGCGTCGTTCTCGTTTTGGAATCGAGTATATTTACCAATAAAACGTAGCCAAATCTCATCGGTAGCACCATTACGGTGTTTTGCTACTATGATTTGTCCTAATCCGCGTAAGTCTTTTCCATTGCCATCATCATAAAGTTTGTAGTATTCAGGGCGGTGGATAAAACATACCATATCGGCATCTTGCTCAATAGCACCAGACTCACGAAGATCGGAGAGTAATGGCTTTTTGCCATCCACGTTGCTATTGCTGGAGTCGCGTTTCTCTACCGCACGACTAAGCTGACTAAGGGCGATAACAGGTATGTCAAGTTCTTTTGCTAATCCTTTGAGTGTACGCGAGATGATACTGACCTCTTGTTCACGGCTACCGAAGTTGACGCCATTGGCATTCATGAGCTGTAGATAGTCGATGATGATGAGTTGTATCTTCTTGTCTTTGACCAGCTTACGTGCTTTGCTTCTGAGTTCAAAGACACTCAATCCTGGGGTGTCATCCACATAGATTGGTGCGTTTTGCAGTACGCTGATGTTATTTTCTAGTTTATCCCATTCTGCTTTAGTCAGTCGTCCGTTGCGGATTTTGCTACCTTCGATTTCGCATACGTTCATGATTAGACGGTTGACTAGTTGCACGTTGCTCATTTCTAGTGAGAAGATAGCGACAGGAATATTGAAGTCAACCGCTATGTTCTTTGCCATGGATAGCACGAATGCTGTTTTACCCATGGCAGGACGTGCTGCAATGATAACGAGGTCGGATTTTTGCCATCCAGATGTGATTTTGTCCAATTCGGTAAAGCCACTAGGTATGCCTGAGATATTGCCTTCGTTTTTGGACGCTTTCTCCATTCGCTCAAATGCCTCGGTGATGACAGGATAGATATGTGTGACGTCGCGTTTTTGCGAGCGTTGTGAGATCTCAAAGATATTGGCTTCTGCCTCTTGCATGAGTTCATCCACATCCTGCGTTTCGTCGTAACCTTTCTCCTCTATTTGGCATGCCATGGTGATGAGATCGCGTGCGGTAGCTTTTTGTGCCACTATCTGTGCGTGGTAGCGTAGGTGTGCTGCTGATGCTACGCGTTGGGTTAGTTCGCTCAGTCTTACGACGCCTCCTACTTGCTCCAGCAAGCCCATTGCCTTAAGTTGCTCTGCCACAGAGAGGATGTCGATAGGGGCATCCTTGGTTGAGAGAGCACGTATAGCCTCAAAGATATAGCGCAGTTGGTCAGAATAGAATGATTCTGGGCGCAATAAGTCAGCTATCGTGGCGAAAGCATCTTTTTCTATCATCAGGGCGCCAATGATTGACTCTTCCAACTCAATCGCTTGTGGTGGAAGTTTGCCTGTTTCGTTGGCACCTACTTTGATGAGGGTAGGCGAGGCAGGTTTGCGTTTGGATTTATTTGTTGCTGTTGGCATATTGTTTTAGTAATTCGTATGCGGCAGTAAAACTGCTCATCTCGTTGTTTAATACTCGTTGTTCGGTACGTGCGATAATATCCTCCATGACTTCTGATTTGTAGAAGCCGTCCAATAGGTTTTGATTGATGGTTTCGTACATCCAATATTTGGCTTGTTGCGTACGTAGGTGGTCCAGATAACCATTCTCGCGCGCGAACCTTATATAATCTTCCACCATATTCCACACGTCCATGATGCCATTACCTTCCACCGCCGAGCATGTGACAGCATATGGTTTCCATCCAGATTCAGTAGGTGGGAATAGTGCGAGTGCATTCTTGAAACTTACTCTAGCAGCCTCAGCTCGCTCCACATTGTTGCCATCACATTTGTTGATAGCTATGCCGTCTGCCATCTCCATTATACCGCGTTTGATGCCTTGCAACTCATCGCCAGTACCTGTTACTTGCAAGAGCAAGAAAAAGTCCACCATCGAGTGTGCGGCTGTTTCGGATTGTCCAACGCCCACAGTTTCCACAATAATAGTATCAAATCCAGCAGCCTCACATAGTACGATTGTTTCGCGAGTCTTGCGTGCTACACCTCCTAGACTACCTGCTGATGGGCTAGGGCGGATAAATGCATTGTTCTCTACAGAAAGTTGGTTCATGCGTGTTTTATCGCCCAATATGCTACCTTTGCTTCGCTCTGATGAAGGGTCAATGGCTAGCACAGCGAGGTGCTTACCCATCTTGCAGAGTTGTGTGCCGAGTGCCTCAATAAACGTTGATTTACCTGCTCCAGGTACGCCAGTTATACCTAGTCGTATGGCATTGCCTGCATAGGGTAGGCATTTCTCTATTACCTTTTGCGCTATAGCTTGGTCGCTAGGAAGCAGACTTTCTACTAGAGTGACCGCTTGACTAAGTAATCGCATATCGCCACGCAAGATTCCTGCCACGTATTCATCAGCACTGAGCACTTGCTTACGACGGCGGAAAGTGGCGTATGGATTGACAGATGGTAGATTCTCTACTCCCGCATTGACAGTCAATCCTTTGTATTCGCTGCTATTCTCTGGGTGTTTCATTATTCTACAACCCAATCTACGCGCAGTCTAACAACAGTGTGCGCAGGATCGTTGGTGATGATAGTGATGATACGTGAATAATTACCTGCTTCTAAATCCAAAGCATTTACCTCTAATTTTAGGTCTGCTTTTCTGCCACCTTTGATAGCGGATTTAGGTGCTACAAGGTTGATGTTAGTGTCGTTGGAAATGATTCGTCTAACCACGAGTGCATTCATACCCACGTTGGAGAGGGTTACTTTGGAAGATAACTTCTTACCTGCTTTGATAGTTCCTAATTGTATAGGGTTGGTTATTTCAAGTATAGGAGCTTGTTGACGTTCTTCTACGCTCAGTTTAGAGAAGTCCTCTTTGAGGTCTGCTTTTAAAGTGATGGCAAATTCATCTGTCATCTTTTTCTCTCCATTTACAACTACATACATTTTTGCATCAACAGGTCCGTATAGTGGGCAATCGTTGGATTGCAAAGCGACTTGTAACTTGCCAGTTTCATTAGGTTGTAATTCTTTCTTTGTGATGTTAGGTGCAAAGAACTTGTCTTGGTCTCGTGTGAGTACGTCAATAGTGATAGGTGCAGTAGTTGTATTGGCATATTCGATTTCGAGTAATTTATTGCTACCCTTGGTGATGTTGCCGAAATTGATTGATTTTTTCTTCAATCTCAACTCACCCATTTGTACAGGATATTGCTCAGTGGGTTTAACGGGTTTAGGAATGACTTCGCCCTTGATGTAAAGTTTGGTAGTTGGTTCGGTAGCATTGCTAGTAACTGTAACCGTTTTTTGGAATCGTCCTGGTCTACCATTAGGGTTGTATGTGACGGTGATATTTCCTTTTTGTCCTGGTTCGATAGGTTCGCGTGTCCATTTTGGTGTGGTGCATCCACAACTAGCACGGACGTTGGTTAATACCAAAGGAATCATACCTTCGTTGACAAACTCGAATACGGTTGTAACGCGACCACCAGCTTCGTTGATTTTGCCGAAGTCGTGTGTCGTTTTCTCAAATGTGATTACTGGCTGTTGTGCCATTGCAGCGATGCTAAAAAGCACTGCGGTGAATAAAATCAATCTTTTCATATCTTAAGTATTTTAATTGTAAACGTTCATTTTAACTTACTTTATTTCTAATACATCAACGGCTGTGATGCGTTCGATTTCTCGTAATTTCATGCAAATCTGACTGACCACCTTCTGTTTGAATACGATTAACTCTAGGTTGCAATGGAAGTAGGGTCCATCAGAACTTACGTGCAGTTCTCGTAGATTGGCTTTGTGTTTGTTGCAGATGATGTCCAATATGCGCATCAATACACCAAACGAGTCTTCACCTTTAATCTGAATCTTTGCGATACGTGATTTCGCTTCTTCCGATGTCAGTCTTTCTAAGAAACTATGATTCTTCTTGAAATATTTTTTGATATTGTCTTTCGCCTTTGCAGTGACGGCAATCTCCATCCATTCAGGCTCTGGTTTCTGCTTTTTAGATGTTAATATCTCTACTTGGTCTCCACTCTGTAGGATGTAACTAATTGGTCGTGCACTTCTGTTAACATTGGCACCGATGCAATGTTCTCCTAATTCGGTGTGGAGTTGGTATGCTAGGTCCAGCACCGTTGCTCCTTGTGCTAATGTACGAATGTCTCCTTTGGGTGTAAAGACAAACACTTCGTGCGCAAAGAGGTTGAGTTTGAATGTATCGAGGAAGGCGATAGCATCAGGGTCAGGGTTGGCGAGTACATCTTTGATTTCTCTGAGCCATTTATCTAGTTCTCCACCGCTATTTTCTCCTGTCTTATAGCGCCAATGCGCAGCTAGTCCATGTTCTGCCAGCTCATGCATTCGTTTGGTGCGTATTTGTACTTCGATCCACTGCCCCCCTTCTCCCATGACGGTTACGTGTAATGCTTCGTAGCCATTTGCTTTTGGCATTGAAATCCAGTCGCGAATACGCTCTGGGTGCGGGCGATATAGTTCGGTAACGGCAGAATATATCATCCAACATTGGTCTTTCTCAGAGAAGTCGGAGCTGGGTTCAAATACGATTCGTGCAGCCAGAAGGTCGTATATTTGTTCGAAAGGAACTCCCTTTTTGACCATTTTCTTGTACACCGAATATACGGACTTAGTACGGCAGTATAGCGTAAAGTCATAGCCCATCATTGTGAGTTTTTTTCGTATAGGTGCAGCAAAACTTTCGAAATTGTCGAGTCGTACCTCCTTGTTCGCATGTAGTTTTGCCTCGATTTCAGCGTACTTCTCTGGGTATTCGTATTTGAAGCTAAGGTCTTCGAGTTCGGTTTTGATAGGGAAAAGCCCCAATCGATGCGCCATAGGTGCGTAGATGTATTGTGTTTCGGCTGCAATCTTGCGTTGTTTTTCGGGCCGTTGTGCAGCCAGTGTACGCATGTTGTGCAACCTATCGGCTAATTTGACTAGCATCACGCGTATATCTTCTGACATGGTGAGTACTAACTTGCGGACGTTCTCGGCTTGTTTGATGGCTTTGTCGGCGAATACTCCTCCAGATAATTTGGTTAGTCCTTCTACGATGCTGGCGATTTTATCTCCAAACTGGTGCCTAATATCATCTACTGTATAATCGGTGTCTTCTACGACATCGTGGAGCAACGCAGCACATATGCTGGTACTACCTAACCCAATTTCTTTGACAACAATTCTAGCTACAGAAAGAGGGTGCATGATATATGGCTCACCAGATAATCGGCGCACTCCTCCATGCGCTTGTTTGGCGAGGTGATATGCGCGCGTGATGAGCTCAATGCGTTGGCTGTGCATAGAGTTCATATAATCTTGAAGTAGCGCCTGAAACTCCTGTTCAATAAGGCGTTCTTCTTCCGCTGTGAAATCACTTACTACCATAATTCGATTGTATTTGCAAAATTAAGCCTGCAAAGGTACAACTTTTTTTGCAGATATGCAAATTTTATGTGAAAAGTTTTAAAAGTTTTAAGTGTTTTATGAGTTTTAGAGGTGTTGGTGGGTGCTGAAAAGGTTTTGATTTTTGGGAATATTTCACGGTGATGCTTCGGTGAAGGTGGCTGAATATTACGTTTATCCTACGTTTATCCTACGTATATCCTACGTATATCTTACGTATATCCTACGTATATCTTACGTAATTGATATGGGGAAGGAAGGTTTAGTGCTTGGAGGAGAGGTGGTCAGAAAATGCGAGATGGAACACCGTTGAGCAGGTAGGGATAAAGTAGGGTCAGAGGTTAGAGGTTAAAGGTTAGAGGTCAAAGGTTAGAGGTTAAAGGTTAAAGGTGAGAGTAGAGGGTTGAATATTGAAACTGAAAAGAGAGTAGAAATGAAGAATTTGCTAGTGAATTGATGGTGAAATATTTTTTTTGTTTGTAAAATAAAATGACAAAAAAAGCACTTAATATTTGCAGCATTCAAAAAAAAGTATTAACTTTGCAGCCGCTTATGGTGTAGCCATGGTAAAAAGAAGAACATTAATTATACAATCCTAATTACAAAAAAACAATTTAGAGCGATGCATTTTTCTACGTTTTTCACGCGCGTTGCGCTTTATGCGTGTTTGCTAAGTTTTTCATTATCAGCTGTAGCTGCTGAAGTACCGCGTTGGGTACGTCATTTACCTAAAGCCGATAATGATACGTACTATTTTATGACAGAGTCGGCAACGGCGGCAACGGAAGAAGAAGCACGTAATAAAGCAGTAGGGTTGATATTGCAACATTCTATTATGTCATTGGGTTTGGCTTTTAATTCGCAAGATGTGGAGAATGCTATAGCTACGGGTAAGTTGCAGAGTCTAGTGTCGGATTTTAAGATTCCAGTAAAGGAGGTATGTCATTATCGTCACGCCTTACCCAATGGTGGTGTGCGTGTGCACGTGCTGTGTCAAGTGGCTGTAGCGGGCAATATAGATGTTCAGTTTACTGAATTTCGTCATTGTGGTGATGTGGGTAGCGATGATGGTCTTGAGGTGGATTTGCGTCCAACCGAGTGGGATTATTATGAGACTGAGACCTTTTTCTCTACATTCCAAGAAGTGGATATAGAGCCAGGCAAGGCAGGTAGGGAAATGGTTGCTGGATTGGAGGATTCGGTGAAGATGGCATTGGTAGAGGACTTGCATTTGACGGATAGTGCGTTGATACTTTTGGTAGAGTCTAAGTCGTTTATTACCAAGAAAGTAGGTTATGCAGTTGCGTATATTAAACGTGAATTGATTACTGATAAATATGAGCGTATTATTGATGAAGAGTTGGATATAGCTTATAACTATCTCAAGAATGCTGACAGTTATATCAAAGAAGGCAATCTGGCAGAGGCAAAAGGTATGTTGTCGCGTACGAAGGAGAAGTTGAATCAGATAGACCCATATTTATCTTTTATGAATGCGTATTCGTCTTCTCGTTCGGTGGATCGATACTTGGAAGATAGCAAGGAATTTGCTAAGCAGGTAAACGAAAAGATGAATCAGACTGCAGGTGGCTCTCTGAAAGCAAAAGAGAATAAGATATTTGAGTATGTATCTATGGCTCAAGAGATGCTGAAGAAAGGTTCAGTGGGCGATGGTTTGAGATACCTCTATGCAGCGCAAGTATTCTGGGCTGATTTGAAAAATAATGGTCATATCATGATTACTGATGCAGAGACTGGTATGAAGATGAATGCTAATATCTATTTGCAGAATAAGATTAAAGAGGTTCTCAAAGATATTCAGATTACTTGTGATGGTCATATGCCTGGTAATGCATCCGAAATGAAATTGAGTTTCCGATATAAGGAACAGCCGATTAATAGTTTGAACTTTACTTATAATGCCAATTCAGGCTGGAGTGATATTTATTCGGCTAAGGATGGTTGGTCGTTCCTATTTTTGCCAGAGGATAACAAACCTTCTGTGATAAAGGTGCGTATAGAATATAGATATGAGGATGAGGCTAACTTTGACGCAGAATTGCCTCTTCTTATAAATAAGTATAAAGGTCGTTTTGACTATGATATGGTGGCTATGAGCAATGTGATGGTAGTGGATCAACCAATTCAGTTGCAAACTGCAAGTGATGCAGAAGACTCAAAGAACTCCACCGATATGCACCAAAATATAGTGGTGAATAGGATAGAGGAGGAAGAACATAAGGTGGCAACTATTGATTCGGTGGCCTATCAGAGCATTGTGGTAGAAGTGTGTGAGGCCATTAGGACCCATAATGATAATTACGACTTGTTGTCGAAGTATTTTACCCCTGAGGGATATAGACAATATGAGCGTTTGATTAAGTATGGTAATGCGCGTATTATTAGCACCGCGGGATGTCGTTATGTGGCATTAGGCGAAGAAGTCCAATGTCGTAGTGTGCCGATGCAATTCTCTTTCTCGAAGGGTAAGACACAACTAGAGAATGTGATATTTGTTTTCGACCAAACCAAGAAGATTGATGGCATTCAGTTCGCTTTGGAAGAACGTGCCGCACGTAATATCATGGGAAACACCGATATAGATGAAACGGCTCGATTGGCTTTGATTAATTTTATGGAGAACTATAAGACTGCCTTCTCTTTGCAACGTTGGGATTATATTGAGTCCATTTTCTCTGATGATGCGGTGATTATCACAGGACGTAAGTTGACCAAGAGTGAGCAAGCAAATGATAATCTGCAATTGCAATTGAATGGTTACGTATATAGTAAAATGTCGAAAGGTGAGTATATTAATCGTTTGAAGCGTACGAAGAAAGAATGGATCAACATCAAATTCGGCAATACGAATGTGGAGCAGAGTCAGCAAAGTAGTATGTATGGTATATGCTTGCTACAAGACTATTATTCTTCGAATTATGGTGATCATGGTTATTTGTTCCTATTGATTGATGCAACTGATGAAAAACAACCATTGATTAAGGTGCGTACATGGCAACCAGAGTCTGCAGGTAGTACTCCATTTACGATGGGTGATTATGATCGTTTGACCAGTGGTTCGATGAATAGTTTATAATAAAAAAATATAGGAGAAAGCCGAAAAGCCTAAGAAGTGAGTAGGCAAAATCATACAATATAAATTAAAATTACACAACAATGAAAAAGATTTTTTTGGCAATGCTCGTAGTAGCTTTGTGTGCATCTTGCGCTAGCAAAAAAGACACTCTCGCAAAGAACCCAGGTTACCAACGTGTAGCTATTGAAGTTCCTTGCTCTGAGGCAGGTTTTGATGACGCTGCTTATTTCCGTGGTACCGGTACATCTACCGCAGTAAATCAACAAAACGCACGTCGTGCCGCTTTGCAAAATGCAAAAACAATGGTACGTGAGAAATTAGGCGGTTTTGTACAGGGGCTTTCTACCGATTATAGCCGCAACGTAACAGGTGAGGCCGCAGCTTCTAAAGTACAAAGTTTGATTGAGGGCGAATTTGCAACTTTGGTAGAGAAGGAATTGAATGATGCTGAACAAATCTGCGAAAAAGGTTTCGTTTTACAAGATGGTTTGTTTGAGTATTGGATTGGAATCCAAGTGCCAAAACAAAAAATGATTGAAGATCTTACAAGCCGTTTGGATGCGAATGAGGAATTAGAGATTGAATTCAATCGTGATGAGTTCCGTAAATTTGCTGAAGACAAATTGCAACGTATGCAAGAGGCTAAAGATAAATAATTTATCTTAGATAATGGAAACTTTGGTTTGAGTGCTCATAAGAGGCTCAAACCAAGGTTTGTTGAACCAAACATTATTTAGAAATAATCTCCAGTTATGACTCGTAAATTTATTCTATTAGTTTCATTATTTTGCTTATCTTTGGGCGTATGTGCTCAATCAAGAAGTTTCGAAGAGATTCAGAAACGCCAACGTGAACGCTTCGAACAAATGAAAAAAAGTCAACAAGCAGAGTTCGATGCATTCCGTAAGGAATGTAATGATCGTTATGCTGAGTTTATGAGACAGAATTGGGAACAATTTAATGCTTATCCTGCAGTTACACCAAAGCAGGAAAAACCAGTACCCCCTGTGGTATATCAAGAGCCTGAACCAGAACCAGCGCCAGAGGTGAAGCCAGAGCCAGCACCTGAACCAGAACCAGCGCCAGAGGTGAAGCCAGAGCCAGCACCTGAACCAGAACCAGCGCCAGAGGTGAAGCCAGAGCCAGCACCTGAACCAAAACCAGCGCCAGAGGTGAAGCCAGAGCCAGCACCTGAACCAGAACCAGCGCCAGAGGTGAAGCCAGAGCCAGCACCTGAACCAGAACCAGCGCCAGAAGTGAAGCCAGAGCCAACACCTGCGCCAATACCTGTGAAGCAAGAGGTAATAAAAATCCCTAAGCCAGCTCCACAACCGCAACCATTGGCTCCTGTAGCACCTAAAGAAGAGATTCCATATGAGAAAGTGTCACTCTCTTTCTATGGCACACCATTATCGATTGGTTTCCCTATTTCAGATGATTTAAAACTGAAGGAAATCAATGAGAAACATCTTGCAGATACATGGACTAAACTCTCCAACGAGAAATACGATATTGTTATAGATAATGCATTGGCAGTACGTAAGAATTTGGCTCTCTGCGATTGGGCTTATATAGAAGTCTTGCAAGCTGTATGTGAAAAGAAGTATGGTAAAACCAACGAGGCAGTGATGATGCAAGCTTATCTTTTGGCGCAATCCGGATACAAAATGCGATTAGCATATGCCGATAGTCGTTTGTATTTGTTAGTGGCTAGCCAATACAATATCTTATCTATGTCCTATTTTATGATAGACGGTACTAAGTTCTATCCATTGAATTGTGATACCAAGAAACTACATATATGCAAGGCATCGTTTGATAAAGAGAAGTCTATCTCTTTGCAGATGCGAAACGAGCAAAAATTGAAAGTTCAAACTACTGAAGCCCGTAAACTGACCTCCAAGTATGGCGTGGTAGCTACTGTTTCGGTAAATAAAAATAATATTGATTTCTACAATGATTATCCATCTGCGTATGTAGGTGATAACTCTACTACTCGTTGGGCGGTGTACGCTAATACTCCATTGGAGAAATCTATTAGGAATTCCTTGTACCCAACTTTAAAACGCTCAATAGAGGGACTGAGCGAACGTGATGCTGTGAACAAAATATTGAACTTTGTTCAAACAGCATTTGCATATGAGTATGATGATAAGGTATGGGGAGGAGATCGCGTATTCTTTGCTACGGAGACATTGCACTATCCTTATGCAGATTGTGAGGATCGCAGTATATTATTTTCTCGTTTGGTACGAGATATACTAGGATTGGATGTTGTGTTTATATACTATCCTGGTCACTTGGCTGCTGCAGTAGGTTTCAACCAAGAAGTAAAGGGAGATTACTTGCTGTATAAGAATAAGCGATATACTGTATGTGACCCTACTTATATTGGTGCCCCAGTGGGTAAAACGATGCCAGGTATGAATAACCAAGCGGCACAAATCATTGCTTTATAATCAATTGTAAAATTCAATATGAATATGCGCAAGTTTCTTACTATCATTCTAATTATTTTAGCCTTAGCTGCATTGCTAGTAGGTGGATACTTTTTATATCAATACTATGCAATGGAAGAAGATGAATCTATCATGGAGGCAATCGAGGTAGAAGATACAACTGAGCCTACCCATGGTTTGATTATGTTCGAAGATATTGTGCTTGACACCTTGATTCTTGGAAAATGGCAAAATACGGTAGATACAGGTTGGTATCGAGTGTATACAACTGAGCCCGCAGGTGATGATTATTATTGGGGTAGAGAGTGGAACACTGAAGATGATATTTTCGAAGAGGACTTGTTGCCCTATGGAAATGGTTGGTTCAAATGGAAAAAAGAAAATGACGAATTGCTAGAGTTGCATATGACAGATAATCGTGGCGCTTCTATTCCGCGTGAGTATAAGATGCTAAAGCTCAATGGCGAAACGATGAATTATCGTGAGACGGCAGATCGTGAGAAACATTCTTTCCGTAAGTGTGAATGGTAGAACTCAAACAATATAACCATGAATAGAAGTGTGCGTTTTTGTCCTGAGTGTGGTACTAAGTTAGAAGAAGTATTTGCTTTTTGTCCTGAATGTGGTACTAAACTGGCAGGGGTGTTCCCTGTGTTGCAAACGTCTGATAATCAGGGAATAGTTCAAGATAATAGACCATCTAATACAACTTTCAATGATGCTGTAGATACTGGCGATGTACCTGCTATGCCAGTAGCGGAAGAGGATACGACGCCTATACAAGCACGTGGATTTATTCTCACCAATGTCACTTCTATGGCAAAGCGTTTGCATACGAGTGTGGGTACGATTAATTCTTTGCTAGCATGGTATGTAGAAAATATGCGCAAATTAGGTGTAGTTTATAAGGTGCTAGATGCTAGTAATTATACCTATTTGAAGAAACCCCTATTTGGTAATCCTAAACATGTGAGTCTTAGCTCTAATGACCCTTGGTATGCCTACGCAGACATCCTCAAGGATCAGCATGATTATGAGATAAAGGAGCATAAGCCAGAAACTGAATATGTGTTTATCATAGGTGGCGACAAGGAAGTTCCAATGCCGTGTATGCCTAACTATATTCGTAATAATGACAAGTATTTTGATACGGACCTATTGTATGCTTATCCATTTGGCGTAGAAATGGAGCGCAAGTTAGTATCACAAGACATCTTCAAATATGATGCATTGTTTTATGTAGGTCGTTTGCCTATTGCAGAAGATGGAACGTTGAGTGATGTACAAGGTTATTTAGAGCGGGTTTTGGAGAATGAATGTTCAGTAGAAGTTAAAGAGGCATATGCTCAATGTGATCCGCACTGGCGAAATATCACTATGGCGATTACGGATGAGATAGCTCAATATGATTTATTCCCTCGCTACAAAAGTGATCTCCCTGCTGTATTACTCTATCAAGGTCGCGTATTCTGTACGCCGTTGGTTTGTGTACAACCAGACACGCGTGAGCAATATCCTAACGTATTTAATACTGAAGCCAATTATATTTTCTTTAATATGCATGGCGGTGGTCAACGAGATGCTTCGGGCTTTTATGGCGTTGGTTTGGATGAAAGTGGCTGTTTTGAGGGATTTGCTCCAGAGGTACTTGCACAAGCGACTCAGCCTAATATAATATTTACCCAAGCATGCTATGGTGGTAAGTTTATCGGGTATTCCAAACATTATAGTATGCTTCTCACCGCTTTGACAACTAATACTTTGACGTATGTGGGTTCTTCTCGCGTGGCATATGGTGCTGTAGATTCTGGCGGAATGTATCTTTCTACTTCAGATGTGTTAGCTAAGGCATTTAACTATTATATGTTGCGTGGGTATACGGCAGGTGCTGCATTCTTCCAAGCGCGTATTCAGACCTATAAGAACCGTCCAGGCTGTCCGCAACATGCATTGACAATTGGTGAATTTAATCTTTATGGTGATCCTATGATGCACATTCGTAAGGATGAGGACTGCTATAAGATGGTGATTAGCAAGTCTGCCATACTAGGTCCTAATGAGAAGGTAGGAGTGATGTATGAGGATGTATTGATGGATAAATCAGTAGGAGGTCAGCAGAGTCTGTTACAACAAGTGAGAGCATCCGTTGATAAGAATATTATGGATATATCCGCTACGTTGGCAAAAACATTATACTCACAATATGGCATTCCTGCTCGTGAGCCAGCTATTATTAGTCGCAGAACCTATATGGATGGGCATAAGGAATTGTGTTTCAGTTATCAATTGCCTATCAACGATGGATTGACTAATGATGTGATAGCTGTTACTTCAGAACAAGGAGAACTACAATCAGTAATGATGACAAAATAAACGTATTCACTATTTAAAAAACATACTACTATGAGTTATTGTACTAAATGTGGCAACGAACTAAAAGAAGGTGCAAAATTTTGCGTATATTGTGGAGAGAAATTGACTCCTGCACCACAAGCCGAACTAGAAGTACCTGCAACACCAGTTGAAGAAGTGGTGGAAGATAAAGTAGAGATTCTTAACGGTGATTTGCAAGCTACTAATAGACGTGTGTATTGGGATATACAAACAGGGCAAGTTGCACGCATAATTAAAGCGAGCGAATTGGCTCAATTCAAAGATATTAAGGGAGTTGTTATATCTGAGGGTACCACCGCATATGTTCGCGTGAATGGCAAGACCATGCTTACTCTAGAAGGCGGAGTGTATGATTTCAAACAAAGCAAGCCAGATAATAATGCAACAGGACTGGCTCGTGCTTGGAATGTCATCAAAGGACTATTCTCTAGCAAGAAACAACCTAGCCCCGAAGAAGAGAAAGCCCTTGTAGATAATATTCGTAAAGAAAATGATTTTACGATTATTGTATTGATTAATAAAGCATTCCAATTATTAGTGGGAGCCAAGCAAACTACGTTGGATAATTATAAATCCTTTGTACCTATGCAGGTGCAAACTCGCCATTATACATTAAGTATAGGTGTAAATGCGTATTTTCAGATTCATGATAAGGAACAATTTATTTTACATTGGTTGACAGGCAAAACGATAGTAACTACTGCCCATTTAGTAGATGAATTGAGTGATATTATTCGTGCTAGATTGGCAACATGCCTTGATGATACAACTTGGGATGGAACTAGAATGCCTGATGATTTGCGTCGTTCGCTCAAAGATAAACTTAACGAAGATGCTATTAATCAATATTTTGGACTTGCAATTGCTCGTGTGGTGGAAATCACAGCAGTAAGTGAAGACATAGAACGTTTTCGTCAGCTTAGCAATGAATTGTATCTGAGTGAGCAAGAACTAGATTATTTGAAACGCACGAATGATTTTAAGAATCGTTTGGCTGAAGTACAGAATGCCCAGCAAATTCATGAGGCTAGAACTGGTCTGGAGCTTCAACGTGAACTAGATAAAATCAACCAAGATAATCTATTGCGGGAAGATGAATTAGAGAGATTCAAACTGGTACTTGAGAGTGAAAGACGCCTTCGAGAAGCTCGTACAAAAGAAGAAGAGAATAGAGTAATGGCTGAGATACGCCAAGCAGGATTGCTTCGTGAAATTGATTATAAGCGTTTAGAACAAGAGGCTGATATCGAAAGAAGACGCCGTGAAGCAGATTTTGAATTTGAACAGCAACAACGTCAAGAGGCATTGAAGGCCGAACATCGTCAGCGCCAATTTGAGCAGTTTATGGCTATGGAAAGTGCTGCAAATCACCACGAAGAGGAAATGGCACGCATACAGGCAGCAGGCAATCAACAATGGTCCGAACGCTTGCATCAACAGCAACAAGCACAAAATGATCAAATGATGCAATTGCTACAAACAATGGCAGGTGCACGTACTTCACAACCAGTTTATTCGGCTCCACCACAACCAACTGTTGCACCAACTAAATTCTGTACCGAATGTGGCAAACGCATACCAGCGGATAGTAAACATTGTCCAGAGTGTGGTGCGAGACAATAATAACATAAAATACAGTTACATTATGGAAGAAATCATCGGAGTAGTACGAATTCAGCGTGACTTTATAGATTCTAAATCAGAAGGATTATATGCACATCTTATCCGAGAGTCAGGAGATGACTTGATTCTCTATCGTCCACAAGTATTGGCTATGGATGATGTATATTTTCATCAGTATGATGAAAAAAAAGTGAAAGTATTGGGAGAGACTGATGACCGCTTAGGATATTTATGTGTAGAAGAAATAGTAACCATTTAATAAACAAGAAATAATATGTCAACCTACAAATGCCCAGAGTGTGGCGATCCAATCAATTTGAACGAACGTCATTGTACGAATTGCGATTATGATGGCTATGAGTTGGGCGAAATTATTGAAGAATGGATGGCCGACAATACGGTCAATGGCAAGTTCAATACTGTGATTGCTACCGAAAATCATATGCTTTTCGAGAATGTGTGTATTCCATTGCAAAACGAGAAGGGGCGTGATATGGACGCACGCAGATGGATTCGTGAGTTGCAACGTATGCTTAGAGATAAATACGAGATTGAGTCTAAGCTCACGACTAAAGGTCTAGGTGAAGCAACTTTGATTATGGGAAGTAAATAATTGAAAAACAATAAGATTAATATGAAACGAGTTCTTTATTTTTTAATACTAGCTATGGCTTTTGTGGGTTGCAAAAGTAAGCAAAGTCTTATCAATGGCAACGAACAACTAGTGACCATTCCTTGTGCTTCTATCGTTAGTGACCAATTTGCTACACGTGCGTTGGGTACGGCTAATTCTACCAACCTGCAAATGGCTAAAGACAAAGCTATTGCTGTAGCTCGCAGAGAATTGGTAAGCAGTATGCAAACTGCGGTACAGCGCGTGATTGACACCTATGCAGCTTCGTATGACGAAGATACCTCGTCACGCTTTATGTCTATGACCAAGGATGTGTCGCGTTTGACGAGCAATCAGATGTTGGTGGGTAGCACCATTGCATGTGAAAAAGTTACCCAATCGGTTGATAAAAAGACGGGCAATATCCTCTATCACGCATACGTGGTAGTTGAGGTTGATAATACGCAATTGCAAAGTAGTGCACAACAGCAAATTTTGCAAGCACTTCCAGAGACGGATGTATTACGCAATATCTTCCGTGAAAGTATGGGCAAATAATGTAGTATCGCTTATATGTGATAAAAAATCGCAGCCGTGTGAGCTGCGATTTTTTTGTATGTCTTATCGAATGAATAATAACTCTCGATACTTGGGTAGTGTCCACAATTGATCATCTATCCACATTTCTAGTTCATCCACATGTTTGCGAATATCAGCCATGATAGGTACTATTGTATCATGAAATGCAATAGCTCTTTCTCTCTGATTATCAATATGATTGGCGGTTATTCGCAGTTGTGTCATTTTGTCCACACCAGCTATGATAGCACTCGCGTGGCTCTCTATGCGACGAATCAACAAACAGTCTTGTTTGTTAAGTTCTGTTGCTTCTTCTATGGCAAAAACTTGCTTGGTATGTGCTACTTTTTCGAGTAACAATGTCTGATATCGTTTTGCTGCAGGCAATACGTGGTTGATAACCAAATCACCTAATACGCGACTCTCAATCTGCAGTTTCAGTGAATAGTTTTCCCATTTTACTTCACAACGCGATTGTAACTCGGCAAGCGATAGTACTCTAGTTGAACCAAACATTTTTACTGCTGAATCGGCTAGGTATTTATCGATGATTAGTGGCACACTAGTTTCACAGTCCAAACCGCGTTTACTTGCTTCTTCTTTCCATTCTTCGCTATACCCATTGCCGTCAAATCGAATAGCTTCACACTCGCTAATATATCGTTTAATCACAGAGAACAAAGCCTTCTCTTTAGCCTTACCCTGATCAATCAATCCATCTACTTCTTCTCGGAATAGGTTGAGTTGCTCTGCTACAACTGAATTCAATGCCAACACGGCTGCTGCGCAGTTGGCACTTGAACCCACAGCACGAAATTCGAAGCGGTTACCAGTAAAGGCAAACGGAGAAGTACGGTTACGATCTGTGTTATCTAGTAATATTTCTGGTATATTACCCACACCCAACTTCATCTCTTTTTTAGCATTGATAATGATACCCTTGTCTATATCCGCATTTTTAATCTGATTCAGTGCTTCGGTCAGTTGGGTACCGAGGAATACAGATATGATGGCTGGTGGTGCTTCATTAGCGCCTAAACGGTGCGCATTAGTGGCAGAGGCAATTGAGGCCTTCAGTAGTGCATTATGGCGTTGTACTGCTTTCAATACATTCACTAAAAAAGTAACAAACTGCAGGTTTTGATATTGATTCTTTCCTGGTGCAAAGAGGTTCACGCCTGTGTTGGTACCTAGCGACCAATTACAATGTTTACCACTACCGTTCACTCCTCCGTAGGGCTTCTCGTGCAATAATACGCGGAAGTGATGATGACGAGCTACTTGCTCCATGAGAGACATGAGCAATTGGTTATGGTCACTACTTAGATTAGCTTCTTCGTAAATGGGAGCCAACTCAAACTGATTAGGAGCTACCTCGTTATGACGGGTCTTCACAGGAATTCCCAACTTTTGCGCTTCTATCTCTAGTTCTGTCATAAAAGCAAGCACACGTTCTGGAATAATGCCAAAGTAGTGGTCATCCAATTGCTGATTCTTGCTTGAATAATGACCCATAAGTGTGCGTCCAGTCATCACAAGGTCAGGACGAGCGGCAAATAAACTCTCATCAACCAAAAAATACTCTTGTTCCCATCCTAAATAGGTGGTCACTCTTTTTACATTGCGGTCAAAGTAGTTTGCTACGGCTACAGCAGCCTTGTTAACTGCGCTTATTGAGCGGAGTAGGGGGGTCTTATAATCTAATGCTTCACCTGTATATGCTACAAAGATTGTGGGGATACATAGTCTATCGCCTATCACGAATGCAGGAGATGATGGATCCCATGCTGAATATCCGCGGGCTTCAAAAGTATTGCGAATACCACCTGAAGGGAAAGAGGACGCATCTGGCTCTTGTTGGTAAAGTACTGAACCAGAGAAATTTTCCATAGGCTTTCCTTCGTTGTCAAAGTCGAAGAATGCATCGTGCTTCTCAGCGGTTCCGCCAGTTAATGGCTGAAACCAGTGAGTATAATGTGTAGCACCTTGTTCCATGGCCCATTTTTTCATACCTATAGCTACGCTGTTGGCAATGTCACGACTTAAGGTCTTCTCATTATCCATCAGTTCAAAGAGTTCTAGGAGTATATCGCCTGCAATATATTCCTTCATTTTTTCTCTTGTGAATACCTTTTGCGCGAAAATCACACTTGCCTTCTCTGTAGGAGAGTTAATTTCGATGGGTTTATGCTTCCATGCTATTTTTAAAGCATCAAAACGGATATTTGACATAATAATTATACTAAAAATTGTTTTTAATCGGATTAAAATTGAAAAACTGCCGCAAAATTACTGCTTTTTTTTTAATTATGCAAGTAAATTGCGTTGTGTTTACGTAAAAATACTTAATAATTTCTATTTCATTAAAATTAAGCGTGATATAAGCAAAGTACATGGAAAATTCAGAGTGCAAACGGAGCGGTAAATAGGAAAGATACGATAAATATTAAAAAAAAATTGCATATCTCAAAAAAAATAACTACCTTTGCCGCCTAAAACGATAGAAACAATCTAAAAATAATTTGTATGAAAGTACTGGTTGCAACAGAGAAACCCTTTGCCAAGGTGGCAGTAGATGGTATTCGTGAAGTCATAGAGCAAGCGGGTTATCAACTCGTCTTGTTGGAGAAATACACAACAAAAGAGCAATTGCTCGATGCAGTGACTGATGCCGATGCACTCATTATTCGTTCTGATATTGTGGATGCGGCTGTGTTTGAAGTCGCTAAGCAACTGAAGATTGTAGTGCGTGCGGGTGCAGGTTTTGATAATATTGACCTGGCTGCGGCCACAACTCATAACGTTGTAGCTATGAATACCCCTGGTCAGAATTCTAACGCCGTAGCAGAGTTGGCTCTTGGTTTGATGGTAATGGCTATTCGTAATATGTACAATGGTACTAGTGGTACCGAACTGAAAGGGAAAAAATTGGGTATCCATGCCTATGGCAATGTGGGGCGCAATGTGGCTCGCATCGCTAGGGGATTTGGTATGGATATCTATGCCTACGATGCGTATTGTCCAGATGAGGCAATGATTAACGATGGTGTTACCCCATTACATTCGGCTCAAGAGTTGTATGCCATTTGCGATGTAGTTAGTTTGCATATTCCTGCTACGTTTGAGACCAAGGGGAGCATAAACTATGCTCTACTCGCTAATATGCCGATGGGCGGTTTACTAGTCAATACTGCGCGCAAGGAGGTAATAAATGAGGATGAATTAATACAATTCATGCAAGAGCGGACCGATTTCCGCTATGTGACGGATATTATGCCTACTGCGGATCAGAAGATGAACGAACTCTTTGCGGGTCGCTATTTTTCCACCCCTAAGAAGATGGGCGCACAAACTGCTGAAGCAAATATCAATGCGGGTATTGCAGCTGCAAAACAGATTGTGGATTTTATCGAAAATGGTAATACACGATTCCAAGTAAATAAATGAAAAAAATCCTTATAATATCTATATTCGCTTTATTATCAGCTTTTTCTTTTGCGCTAAATGTGGAGTGCGAAGGAAATGCTGTATTATTGACCAATAATGCAGACACGCTCTTTCTTTTTGAGAATAATCCAGCAATAAGGTCTAAGATAGGTGCTGTTGACTGGTATCGTCTCCCCGATACGATTAAGCCTGTAGCTTCTGGTGTTGACTACTTGTATCCTGAACATGGCGAGGGCTATATGCTCAAGTTAGATACTATTCGTGAGTATTTTTGGGTATTTGATTACGATAGCCTTCGTGCCAACGTGAATATGATTGATGCTACGCTATCTTGCTCCGAAACGCAGTTGCTCATTGATGGTTCTATACCTGCTATGCAATATACCAATCTGCAAGGCAAGCGTTGTACCTATCCTCGTCAGTGTCGTGTCACCTATATGGATGTACAATGGAGTACCGATGCAATGGATTGGATAGATTCTGTAGCTGTGTATGAAACTGACTTTACAAATGATATCCTTGTAGGTGCTAGTCCTGTTGCTACTAATTTCACTATTACGGATATGCTAGCGCAACAATTGTCGCTTATTGAAGATTCCATTGTGTCTTCCAACTTCTCGCCAATAGCACTCAAGGCTAATCCACAAGCCATTGTCACTACTCGTGGAAAAGAGGGTGAATCTTCCAACGAGGTAGAGCGCCCAATCGAGCCAACTGAATTGATTCGTCGTTCAGCACCGCTAATCATCACTTTCCATGCTCATGCTATCAATGCGGATTACTACCAATGGGTGATCTATCGTGGCTCCGATCCAATCTTACATCGTAGTGAGACACAGCATCAATATACTTTTACCGAGCCAGGCAACTACCGTGCAGTAGTGGGTATTAGCAATAGCCATGGTTGCCAATTAGATTCTGTGGAGTTTCTTATTTCGGTCAGCGAATCTATGCTTGCAGTACCTAATGTATTCACACCAAATGGCGATGGTATGAATGATGAATTCCGCGTAGTCTATCGCTCTATAAAAGAGTTCCATTGTTGGGTATATAATCGTTGGGGACATTTGGTGTATGAGTGGTCTGATCCTGCCAAAGGTTGGAATGGTACTATTGGTGGCAAACCTGCTTCCGAAGGAGCCTACTATTACGTCATTCGTGCACTTGGAACTGATGCGGAAACGGAATATATGGCTAAACCTGCATATACAAAAAAACTCAAAAAGCAGGAATTACCTATAGGTGTTTATCAATTATCGGGTGATATCAACTTGATTCGAGGAGGTAAATAGATATTTTCATGAAACAAACAACGTCTATATATCGTACTGATCTTCAGAGGGAAACAGTTGCGAAGATAGATAATATATTATCTAAAATGCCCTATTCGTGTGCTATTGACACTCTCAATTGGCACGAACAGTATCCTCAAGCACCTGCCACTACTGTTACGCTAGCGCATACATGCGATACGCTCTTTGTTCGTTTTAAGGTGTTGGGTGAAGTACCATGGGTGACAAAGACTAAAGACCTTGAGCATGTTAATGAAGATGCCTGCGTAGAGATGTTTATTGCCGATGCCGACAACTCACACTATTGGAATTTTGAATTTAATGCTACAGGGGTATGTAATGCTTCTTATCGCAAATCTCGCAAAGAGGATGTAGTTCGCCTAAATGCTGAGCAACTGCAAAGTATACAACGATATGCTCAATCGCTCATTGTTGATAACCAATCTCTCCCCCGAGGAGAGAGGGAGGAGAGTTCTTGGTCATTGCTAGTTGCTATTCCGTTTGAACTTATTGAACTAGACCTCTCGCGTGAGCATGTACGTCGCGCCAACTTCTATAAGTGTGGTGATAAGACATCTAGGCCACACTATGCTTCATGGAATCCAATCAATGCCCCCTCACCCGCTTTCCACCTACCTGAATACTTCGGAGAAATACAATTTAATTCATGATTCTTGACTCCTAATTCTCGAATCAAAATAAAAAATAATATGAAAAAATCAATTCTAACTATGGCTGCATTAGCAGTAACACTGTTGGCAAGTGCCAACCCATTCTTCCACTATAAAGAGTGGAAAACTCCACATGGTGCCTATCCATTCAATGAAATCCGTCCTGAGCACTACATGCCTGCATTCGAAGAGGGTATCAAGCAGGGACTTGCAGAGATTGATGCTATTGTTAACAATCCTGCTACACCTACCTTCAAGAATACCATTGAGGCATATGAGAAGTCTGGCGAATTGCTGAGTGTGGTGGCTGGTTGCTTCTATAATCTCACTTCGGCAGAAACCAATGACGAACTCCAAGCCATTGCTATGGAACTCTCTCCAAAAATGTCGGAGTACTCGGCTACTATCCGCCTCAATGAGGGATTATTTAAACGTATCAAAGTAGTTTACGACCAAAAAGACAAACTCAAACTTAATCCTGCACAAAAGAAACTCCTTGAGGATATCTACGAGTCGTTTGCCAATAATGGTGCTAACCTCAACGATGAGCAAAAGCAAGTCTATCGAGAGCTCTCTGCCAAATTATCTCAACTTACCCTCATCTATGGTCAAAACGTACTTAAAGCTACCAATGCTTGGACTATGCTCGTGACTACAGAGGCTGACCTTGCAGGCCTCAATGAGGATACAAAGGCCATGATTCGTGCCAATGCTGAGAAGAAGAATTTACAAGGCTGGTTGCTAGACCTGAAACCTACCACCTATCTCCCTATCATGGAGGATTGCCAAAACCGTGACTTACGCCGTGAAATTTATACTGCGTACAATAGCCGTTGTATCGGTGGTGAGTTTGATAATACACAAGTTATTATTGACATCGTCAATACTCGTTTGGCTTTGGCGCAACTCTTCGATAAGAATTGCCATGCTGATAAGTCGCTTACTAAAACCTGTGCTGAGAGCACGGAAAATGTGATGCATTTTCTTGACCAATTGCGCGATAGTTATATGCCTGTGGCTAAACAAGAGGTAGCAGAACTGCAAGAGTTTGCAACATCTAAAGGCTTTTATGCTACGCTTCAACCATGGGATTGGAGCTTTTATTCTAAGCAACTCAAAGAAGAGAAATACGCTATCTCCGACGACTTGCTTCGTCCATATTTCAAGAAGGAGAATGTGATTGAAGGTGTCTTTGGACTCGCAAAACGCCTATATGGTGTTACTTTCAAGGCTAATAAGAATATCCCAGTATATCACCCAGAGGTGACTGCTTACGAGGTTTTCGACCAAAAGGGTAAGTTCTTGGCTGTATATTACGCTGACTTCCACCCACGTGAGGGTAAACGCGGTGGGGCATGGATGAATAATTTCCAAGAGCAATATATGCTAGGTAAGAAAAATATCCGTCCTCATGTAGTGAATGTGATGAACTTTACCCGTGCAACTGATTCAAAACCAGCACTTTTCTCTTATGATGAGGTAGAAACCTTCCTCCACGAGTTTGGTCACGGTCTCCACGGTATGCTCACCCAATGCCAATATGCCGCACAAAATGGTACCAATGTACCACGCGATTTCGTAGAACTTCCAAGTCAATTCAACGAGAACTTCCTAAGCGAAAAAGAGTTCTTGGATACTTTCGCTAAGCACTATGAGACGGGCGAGGTTATCCCTCAAGACCTGGTGGATAAAATCCAACGTGCTGCCACCTATCATGCAGCGTATGCGTGCGTTCGTCAACTCAGCTTTGGATACCTTGATATGGCATGGCATACTCTCACCGAGCCGTTCTCTGTACCTGAGGCACTGACTGCCGAAGAAGCGGTAATCAAGTTTGGCAATGATGCTATGGCTTGCGTACAAGTGCTACCACTCGTAGCAGGTACACAGATGGAGTATGCTTTCACCCACATCTTCTCGGGGGGCTATGCAGCGGGTTATTATAGCTACAAGTGGTCAGAACTTCTTGATGCTGACGCATACTCTGTCTTCAAGGCTGCTAAGGCTAAGAATGGTTCTATCTTCGACAAAAAATCGGCAGATCTCTTCCGCAAGAACATCCTTGAGCGTGGTGGTAGTGCCAAACCGATGGAACTATACCGTGCTTTTCGAGGTGGCGAACCATCCATAGATGCTTTGCTTGAGCGCGATGGTATTAAGAAATAATCTGTGAAAGTGCATATAACAATAAAAAGGTTGTCATTATGACAACCTTTTTATTGTTGATAGCATCTTATCATGGTTATTCTATGTGTTTGATAGCTTCTTCTATATCTTCGTCAAAACGTAATAGATATGCATAGTATCCACGATGATAGTAGTAACGTTTCACAATCTCGCTGCCTAGCATTTTCTCCACTTCTTGGCGATTTCGCTCTATTGCTTTTCTATAATCTATTGTTAATTGTGGTTTAAATGCCTCTAAATCAGCCAGTAGGGTCGAATCTATATCTTCTTGTTGTGCCATCTTGATTAGTTCACCCAAATGGCGACCCGTTTCGGTTTCGTAGGTAAACTGTTTCTCATCTAGAAATAGGCAGAAGTCTTCTATATCTTGATTCGTTAATCTAAATTCGTTAGCAGGTGCTATACTCTCGTGCTCATGGCGATAGCGTGTTGCATAATCAAAGAACATATGATCGCGATACAAATTGTAGCAGATATCTAGTTTCTGTGAGTCGGTCAGCACCACATCGGGCAATATACCTCCTGCAGTGTCGCGCTGCAACTGATTACCTTTTTGGCGTTCTGCATAGTCTATCGCTTGTATGCAACGTCCCGAGGGTAGGTAGTATTTAGATGTGGTCACTTTCAGGTGTCCTCCGTAGGCTATCGGACGTATGTTCTGTACTAGTCCTTTGCCAAACGTGCGCTCACCCACGATGGTTGCACGCTTAAGGTCTTGCAAGGCACCTGACACAATCTCTGCAGCCGAAGCCGACTGATTGTCCACCATCACCACTATTGGCATATTGGGGAAGATGGGGGAGGTTTGCGTGGTGTACGAACGGCAAGTGTTTTCCAGTTTGCCTTTGGTAGATACCACCTCCGTACCCTTTGGCACAAAGAATCCTACCATCTGTATAGCTTCGTCTATTATACCTCCGCCATTGCCGCGTAGATCAATTACTAGTTTTTGTATCTTATTGGTTTGTACCAGTTGATCCAATGCAATCAAAAACTCCTGTGCCGAGTTGGTGGTAAACTCTGAGAATGCGATATAACCTACCGAGTCGTTGAGGGCAGTAGCGTAGCTCACTGCAGGCAAATGAATATCACGGCGTTTCAACTCTTTGGTAATCAATATCCCATTGCGCTCCACTACCACGGTCAAAGTCGTACCTGGCTTACCTCGTAGTTTATCGCTAACTTCTTTGGTTGTTTTACCGTGGCACTCCATGCCATCAACCGACACGAATCGATCTCCGGCCATCAAACCGCTTTCTGCTGCGGGCATATGCTCGTATGGGTCGCTCACATACACATCGCTATCTCGTTGCATAATGATGGCGCCGATGCCTCCGTATTTACCTGTGGTCATCATACGCAGGTTCTCATCTTCACTTTTGGGCATATACACCGTATAAGGATCCACCTGACGTAGCATCGCATTGATGCTGGTCTTTATCAATTCGTCGTAGTTCAAAGTATCCACGTAGTTTATATCCAACTGACGCATCACATCGGTGTAGATGGTCAAGTTTTTGTCAATACGTGTTGTTCTGGACTCAGCCACTAGGCTAAGTGCCACCAACAAAATAGGTAAAATTATAATTCGTTTCATAACTTCTCAACACTAAACCATCAGCTTACTCACATCCTTACCAAAGGCATATAGTTCCCTAACTAGAGATGAGGATATATGTGCCAGTTCTGGTCGGGTGTATAGTATTACGGTCTCTATGCCCGATAATTGTTTGTTTGCTTCCGCTATATCGCGCTCATATTCAAAGTCTTTCACCGATCTAACTCCACGTAAGATATGCTTTGCATCGTGCTTAGTAGCAAAATCGATGGTTAAACCTTCGTACGCTTCTACTTTCACGCGGGGTTCATCGGCAAAGGTTTGTTTTATTCTTTCCAATCGCTCTGGCAATGGAAACATCTCTTTTTTATTGTTGTTCTTACCGATACCTATTATTATCTTGTCAAAGATATCTAGTCCACGCAACACTATATCATAGTGCCCAATAGTAAATGGGTCAAAACTCCCTGGAAATATAGCTATCTTCATCTTCTCTAAACTCTAAATACTAAAACCCCTTCAATGCATCCTTTGTTGCTTCACGATATGCCACCATCAATCCGCCAGTACCCAACAGAGTACCTCCAAAATATCGCACCACTACCACCAATATATTGTCAAGATTTTTAGCGTCAATACTTCGTAGGATAGGCATTCCTGCCGTGCCATGCGGTTCGCCATCATCTTTAGTGCGCCATAGGTTTTCGCCTAAACGATAGGCGTAGCATACGTGGCGCGCATCATGGTACTTCTTCTTGTACCACTTGATGCGCTCTTTGGCATGATCCTCATTTGTTATAGGTTCTGCAAAGGATAGAAACTTGCTGCCTCTATCCTTGAAGATACCTTTTGATGGTGTTGTAAACGGAATTCTATCCGCCATAAATTCTTAATTCAAAAATTCTTAATTCTTAATTACCACGCAAAGAGTGGGTATTTCACCATTTCGGCGTTCACTTCTGCGCGAACGGCTGCTATGTTCTCCTCGGATTCTGGATTTTGTAGCACGCGGTCAATGAGTTCTACTATCCATGCCATTTTTTCTTCTTTCAATCCGCGGGTGGTAATGGCAGGTGTTCCAAAGCGTAGTCCGCTTGTTTGGAAGGCACTACGCGAGTCAAATGGCACCATATTCTTATTGGTCGTAATATCTGCAGCCACCAGAGCTTTCTCTGCTACTTTACCTGTCAAATCAGGGTACTTGGTGCGCAAGTCTACTAGCATTGAGTGGTTGTCCGTACCATTGGAGATAATCTTATATCCTTTGTCCATCAACGCCTTAGCCATAGCGGCTGCGTTCTTCTTCACTTGCAGTTGATACTCCTTAAATTCGGGTTGCAATGCCTCACCAAAAGCTACTGCTTTAGCCGCAATCACATGCTCCAATGGACCACCTTGCGTGCCCGGGAATACAGCAGAATCCAGCAATGCTGACATCATCTTCACTTCGCCTTTAGGAGTGGTCTTGCCCCATGGATTAGCAAAGTCTTTGCCCATCAATATCACACCACCACGAGGACCGCGCAGGGTTTTATGAGTTGTACTAGTTACGATATGGGCATGCTTCACTGGGTTTTCTAATAGTCCTGCAGCAATTAGACCTGCAGGGTGAGCCATATCTACCATAAAGATAGCACCAATCTCATCTGCCACACGGCGGATACGTGCATAATCCCAATCACGACTATAGGCACTTGCACCTGCGATAATCAGTTTAGGTCTTTTCTCGCGTGCCACGTGCTCTAGTTGATCATAGTCCACCATACCCGTGTCTTCTTTCACGTTGTATTCTAGGGCGTTGAATATCAGTCCTGAGAAGTTTACTGGCGAACCATGGCTGAGGTGACCACCATGACTGAGGTTCAATCCAAGGAAGGTATCGCCTGCTTTTAGACATGCCATAAATACTGCCATATTGGCTTGTGCACCTGAGTGGGGTTGTACGTTGGCATACTCTGCACCGAAGAGTGTACATAGGCGATCACGTGCGATATTCTCGCTCTCATCCACCACTTCGCAACCGCCATAATAACGCTTGCCTGGATAGCCCTCTGCATACTTATTAGTCAGTACGCTACCCATAGCTTCCATCACTTGCTCGCTAACGAAGTTCTCACTGGCAATCAATTCGATGCCTTTTATCTGACGCTCTTTCTCGCGTTGGATAATGTCAAAAATTACAGAATCTTTTGTCATATTTTTGTTTGTTTTATTTAATAACATTCAACTCTCTTATCTCTAAAAATCACTCATATGCAGGAACTGCGAAATCAGTTTTTTAAGAGTATTTTGTGTGCTATTATTGATATAGGACTCTAGCAGTTTTACCTCTTCACTAATTGGTATGATGTCATAATCTGCGATGGCAGCGGGTATGAGGCACGATTGGCTTTCTTCCAATCTTATCTCGTCTCGCGTACTGCGTATGCGCACGGTGCAAGCGCCCTTCGTACAGGTGTGTATGACAAACGAGTCATAACCAATCATATTTCTATGTATCGCTTGTTTAATCGACACTACACGCACGCTAAAGTGCTCGGTGTCAAGACATGGATTGGCTCTGTCAATACTATCGGTATAACTGTTTTTATATTCCTTATATACATGATAATCTAGTGCCTGTGCGGCTAACTCGGTATGCAGTTCGCGTGGTTTGCCGTCTAGTCCCATACGACCATAGTCGTAGATGCGATAGGTTCTATCCGACGACTGCTGTACCTCCACCAGCATCACTCCTTTGCCGATAGCGTGCACGCGTCCTGCTGGGATGTAGAACACATCTCCTGTGCGTATCTCATGCTTGGCTAGCGCATCCATAATGCTACCGTCTGCCACACGCTTCGCATATTCTTCGGGCGATAGTTCCTCTTTGAATCCCGCATAGATATACGCATCTTTCTCGGCGTCCACCACATACCACATCTCCGTCTTGCCTCGGTCATTGTGTTCGCGTAGTGCCATGGCATTATCGGGATGCACCTGCACGCTTAGATCCGATTTCGTATCAATAAACTTCACCAGCAGTGGCAGCTGGTTGTCATATTTCTTGGCTACTGCCTTTCCTAGTATAGCTTCGGGCATCTTGGCGATTACTTCGCGTAGTTCATATCCTGCCCATGTGCCATTGGCTATCACCGATGGCAGTAAATCATGAGTTGATACTTCCCAACTCTCACCAATATTATCCTGTAGCGGCAGATTTTTCCATTCGGTCAGTCGTTTACCACCCCATACCATTGTACGTAGATTTGGCTCAAATAGGATGGGGTATAACTTAGTACGTTGCGATTCAATCACACATCCCATAACTAGCATACGCACATCGGTGATGGCATATAGTTCGTAGGACTTCAGATGTTCTACAAACACAAAATCTTCTGCCTTGCAGTGATTCACCTCGCCATCTATTGTGATGTCAATCTCTCCGTCCAAGATATAGAACGCATCTTGCAGGTCGGGGTGAATGTGCTGCGCACTCTTCTCGCCTGCTTTTAGTTCAATCACGGCTATCTGCGTGATGCTACATCCACTTTCTCTCGAAGAGAGCAGCACACGCTTCAATCCCATTTCGTACGAAGTACCTGCGGGTTGGATGTCCTTCAAATGTCTATGCATAGGTCTATTGTTTGCTTATTTTGTTACCTAAAATGGTATAGTATTCATTGTTGTAGAGGATGTATAGCTGTCCATCCTGTATGATTTTAGTGGCTTGTGTTGGGGTAGTTACCATGGTGGTATGGGTTGCTAATTGGTACGCCATCCACGCATCGGGTATGCCATAACCATATTGCTCATGAGGTAGAGTATATCTATCCGCCGAACAAATAATCTGTTCGCGTATTTCCATGTTTGTTGCATCGGGTAAAGCTGACCATAAACATGCTGCCATACCTGCCACCAATGGACATGCAAAACTTGTGCCACTGCCGCTAACGATGCTATCGTTGGAGGGATCTACTAATACTGTGCCTTTTCCCATAGCACATACTTCGGGTTTCACTCGTCCGTCAACCGTCGGACCAAACGAAGAAAAAGTGGCTATCTCTCCAGCCATATCCACTGCTCCTACGGTCAGTATGCTATCCGCATCGGCTGGGGTAGATAGATAATGCCATTCGTTTCTTCCATCATTTCCCACAGCTACTACTAGTAGCATGCCTTTTCTTGCTGCTATCGTGGCAGCTTGGGCACCGCGTGAGGTGCGTCCGTCCATATCCGCGTAAGCAAAGTCAAAACAATCGTTGTCAAACGTGGTATAACCTAATGATGTGGACACGATATGTAGCCCCATTGAATCAGCCATCTCTATAGCTACTACCCAATTGTCAATCTCTTTTGGACTTTCGGTATAATCTTCTTCGGTCTTGAATAGATAGTATTCTGCTTCGCTAGCTACGCCCTCATAATCCTCTCGTTTTGCTACTATGCTACTCAGGCACAACGTGCCATGATTACCATTACTGCCAAAAATATTTTCCTCATCATCGGTCAGATCAGTATATCCCAACCACTGGTCGGTAGGTAGTGCGGACAAACTATCTGCATGGTAGAACCCACCATCTGCTAGTCCAATGCGTATTCCTTTGCCTTTGTATCCTGCTTGGTGGAGAGGCAAGAGATTGAGTTGAGCCAATTGCTCCGTACTCGCCTCTTTACCTACTCGTCGCATAGCATCATTGCCTATAGCCATCCTTTTGCGAAGGGATACCGAAGGGATATCGATGGAATAGTCATCCGTTCGTGTGAGATAAATGGTATCCACAAACGCACATTTCTCTATCCTACGAATTGCTTCCTCACTCGCTTCCACTGTAGCCCCATTCATCCATCGTGAGTGGTGCAATATCTTTGCCCCGATAGTTTTGACCGAGTCCAAATACACAGGCGAGACAGCATAATCTAGTGAGTCGATAACTATATCCCTTGCTTTGCGCATCTCCAATGCCGTTGGGCTAAGGCACACGCGCTCACTGCCTACCTTGTCGGTGAACTGCAAAAAGAATATTGTCAACAACGTTATCATCTCTCGCCTTACATCTTATCCTTCATCGTCTCTCCAGTAACACCACGTTCTCCACATGGTGTGTATGAGGAAACATATCCACAGGTTGCACCTTCACCACACGATATTTGCTGTCCAACATATTCAAATCGCGTGCCTGTGTAGCAGGGTTGCAACTCACATACACAATGCGCTTTGGCTCGGCAAACAATATCGTATTAATCACATCCTCATGCATACCAGCGCGGGGTGGGTCGGTGATAATCACATCTGGACGACCATACTGCGCGATAAAGTCCTCATTCAAAATGTCCTTCATATCGCCCGCGAAAAAAAGCGTATTATCCAAATGATTGATGTTCGCGTTTACCTTGGCGTCTTCAATCGCCTCTGGCACATACTCAATACCAATCACTTGACGTGCTTGGTGCGCAACGAAATTGGCAATAGTACCCGTACCTGTATAAAGGTCAAACACCAATTCGTTGCCTGTTAGCCCTGCATACTCGCGCGCTACCTTATATAGTTCGTATGCTTGCAAGGTGTTGGTTTGATAGAAAGACTTAGGACCTACCTTAAACTGCAAGTTCTCCATCTGCTCCATGATATGGTCTTGTCCGTGGAAGATCATCACTTCTTGGTCGCCAATGGTGTCGTTGAACTTTCGATTCACCACATACAGCAGACTGATGATTTCTGGGAAACTATCGCGGATATACTCCATCACGCGCATGTCGGGTTCGTCTGCCCAAACAACAATGAGCATAATCTCCCCTTTGTGGTTGGAGCGGAGGATAAGCGTGCGCAGTTGTCCTTCGTGTGCGTGCTCGTTGTAGAAGGTAATACCCAGTGAACGAGCATACTCGCGTATGCCGTTGCGTATGCGGTTGTTGATTTCGGGCATAAGGTGGCATTCGGTGATATCTAGTACCTTATCAAAGCAATTGGGGATATGAAAACCAAGCCCGTGGGTATTGTCCACGTTCTCCAGTCCGCCTGCGGCGCGGATAGTATCCCAACTTAGCCATTTGCGGTCGGAGAAAGTAAACTCCAACTTATTGCGGTATTCATAAATCTCCTTACTACCGAGGATAGGGGAGATTTCTGGCAAATCAATCTTACCAATACGGGTGAGGTTATCCACAATCTGCTGTTGCTTGTGGCGCAGTTGCTCCTCATAGGGAAGAATCTGCCATTTGCATCCACCGCACTCGCCGTAGTGCTTACATACGGGTTCGCAGCGCACGGGTGATGGCTTCACCACACGCTCCACGCGGCCCTCCATGAAAGAGTGTTTCTTGCGGGTTACTTGTATATCCACAATATCTCCAGGCACGCAATATGGCACAAACAGCACCATATCGTCCACACGGGTGATGGCTTTGCCCTCAGCAGCAATACCCGTAATCTCAATATTTTGCAGTAATGGTAAGTTCTTCTTTTTCATATTTCTAACTTCTAACAGCCGAAGGCGGTCTAATATCTATATTATTTCATTAACCAATTAATACTTTGTTGGTAGAGAGTGTTAAATTCGTATGCGCTTTCGAGCATAAAACTCCAGCATAGTGTCTTCGCACCACCTGCCTCTGACGCATCATGTGCTATAGCAGCCGCCACATTCACCTCTGGGAAACGTGCTACCACTATACCATTCTCCGTAGGGTAGATGCCGTCTGCGTTCTCGGTATGCAACTGCTCCTCGTTAGGTTCAGTGCGGAAGGTGTAATTACCCCTTGGTAACTGGCGCTCAATACGAACCTTGCCCGTGCGCGAAGCGTGGGTGCAACGGAACTCGTAGTGCAATTGGTCCTTCGTGAAGGCAGCATCTTCCTTGCCTTGCATATCGCTGGCGATATGTGCGCCAGAGAGCAGCAATCGACCACCATGTTGCAAGTAGTGGGTAAGCGCATGTTGCAAGTTTGTAGGCATACAATGGAAGGAGGTGTCCTTGCCCATGATGACAGTCTTTTGCTTACCGAGAATCACATCCACAGCATCATAATCAGCAATGCTATCTACAGCAGCCACACTGGTGCTGACATACGAATAGCCCATCTCTGCCAATACTCTTCCGTGCATAGCAGGATAATCGAATGTGTTGCCCACGGTAGGGTGATTCATATGGTCGCTGTGGCACATACCCCAACCGCAGTTGTCGTCGGTCTGCCATTCGTTGCGGCTATCGAAATCATACACTTCGCCGATGTAGTTCACGCCCTTGCCGTATGGCACAGCATGACTAGCAGGACGGATACCGCCATAGATACTATCTTGCCACCAGTCTGGACCACTCACGCGAGTAAAGCCGTTCACGATCAGCACTTGTCCTTTCTCCTCAGGTGCAATGTAGGCAGATAGTACCTCGCTCTTGAAACTCAGTCCTCCTGCATTGCCCGCTGCCACACGAATATCATAGCGTGTGCCCTTGTCTGGTGTGAATGTATATTCGTTGGTTGTCACGCGTACACCATTATCCCAATCGCCATCGTTCTGGCGGGTATAGACGATATAGTAGGTTGGCTTAGCCGTTGGCTCTAGTGTATCTTCCGTTGCCTCCCACGTTACTTTTATAAGTCTTGGTTCTTGGCTCCTTGCTCCATTCTCCATTCTCATCTCCATACTATTCACAGGCAATGGCTGTACTGCATAATCTGTGCCGTATTGCTCGTGCATAAAACGCAAAATGGATTTGTACATTGCACGCGAGATAGTGAATCGCACACGTGGGTCAAGACCATATTGCATATCCGTCATATTCTGGTGCGACAGCAGTTCTAGCAGCACTGCTGGCACTTTCGGGTGGCGTGCTTCTGCATACGAACCGTTGTTTAGTTGACGGCGCGTCCATTCGGGGGCATACACCGCGCGCATATCCTCCACAATCTGTGTTTGCATATAGTCTGCCAAGTCGCGTGCCAAGATGCGGCTTTTGCCTGTAGGGTAGGTCTTACATTTCTCGTCATCATGATCTTTGTAGATAATCAGTGTCCCGACCACTTCATCTCGCACGCCAGCATCCGTATGAAAAGCGAGCGACATATGCAGAGGGATATTCAATCCTGACTGATTGGGATTGGCTGCACTACCACCTGCCAGATAGTTCACCCATATGCCGCGCGAAGCATAGTCGTCCACGTAGTCATTTTTGCTGTCGGTGTAGTTATAAATGCTGTCTGGAATACCCGAATATTGCATCCAATAGCGTGCCGCTTCTATGTATCGTGGCAGCCCGCTTGTGATGGCATTGGCTTGATTAGCAAGCAGTTCTACGCTGTCAATCATGACAGCATCACCTTCGGGCAGTTCTTTGGATGAGGGTACATTCTCATAACTATTGGGTTGTTTATAGCGCGCCACCGACCCCATACCGCCACCGAATTTCACGGCGTCAGTGGTTACTACTTCTTTGCCGTTAGCCACGGCTGCTACACTCACGTAGTTGTTTGCACGGTCGCCATCAAAAGCAAAGTTGCCAAGATATACCCATGTGCCACCACCCATCTTCTGATTGACCGAGAAGGTGGTTTTTTGCCCTTTGTGCATGACGGTGTATTGCGCTTTGCTGGTGCTGTTAGGTAGGGTCTTGTAGCTTACATATACAGCATATTCGCCTTCTGGTAGCGATGGGGTATATTTCATTTCGCCTTTGACTTTGTTGCCAGTTGCTTCTATGGCATAGCTGCCAAAAGTGAATGGATTCTCCCCTTCCATCAACACACCATCTTCATCTCTTCCCCAACCACTTCCATCTTGAACCACATCGAACAATGTTGAACCACTTTGAACAGCATCACGATCATCTATCACTTCCTCATGCGTTTGGATATCACGCTCACGAGGTTGTACTACTACCGCGCCTGCGTTCTCCAGCATCGGCACCAAGAATGGCATCGTGTAGCTCGTGGTGTATAAGTCTTCTACGGTGGTCCATACCTTGGCTCTTTGCCAACGCCACGACTCGGTGGGTTGGTGGTAATACTGTCCGTGACTACCCCACAGCGCAATATGTTTGCCATCTAATCCTTGTTTAGCAGTGTAGGGGCGTGAGGTGTTGGTCACCCATTGGGTGGTTGCTGGTAGGGTGTATCGTGCATTTTTAGCACGATGGCGGTATAGCGATGTCACTAGTTCGCCTATTTCATAATCGCCAGTCTGCAGGGTCACTCTTCCTTGGTTGTTACCTAAAACCACTTGGCTGATCAGCAGTCGTAGTTCTTGTACGTCGGTGGGGGTCAACGATAGTTGCCCCAGAGTTTCGTTGGTATACACCCATACGAATTGGTTTTTCACGCGTACTCGATTTACGGTCACATCTCCCACATACGCTTTACTCTTTGCATATGCAGTCAGGGTATCTGCTAGCAGTTGTTTATCCAAAGCATACATACTGATACCCATCCATATACTAAGCAAAAAGATAATAATTCGTTTCATATTCTTTGTTTTTTTTGAGTAAACACATAATATTACGCAAAGGTACTCAAATTCTCGCATGCGTGCAAGTTATTCGCGCGTACGAATTTTAATTTAGTGTAGATATGTTACTTTTTTTTGAAAATACTTGCATATGTGCATATTATTTCGTACCTTTGCGCGTTTTATCGTAAGCAACCATACGTAAACTACGTTGAACTACACTGAATATATGAAAACCGCACTAATCACTGGCGTTACAGGTCAAGACGGCTCATACTTGAGCGAATTTCTTCTAGAGAAGGGCTACGAAGTCCACGGTATCATCCGTCGTAGCTCTGTCGATTATCGTGAGCGCATTGCTCACCTCGAGGGTCAACCTCATTTCCACCTTCACTATGCCGATATGTCCGACTCCATGGGACTCATCAAGGTTATAGGTAAGGTGCGCCCCGATGAGATCTACAACCTTGCAGCACAGAGCCATGTGCAGGTCAGTTTCGACTTACCTGAGTTCACTGCCGACATTGACGCCGTAGGCGTATTGCGTATCCTTGAGGGCGTACGCGCATGCGGATTGGCAGACACTTGCCGTATCTATCAGGCATCCACCTCCGAGCTCTATGGCAAGGTGGAGGAGGTGCCACAAAACGAGAACACACCATTCCACCCATACTCGCCCTACGCTGTGGCGAAATTGTATGGCTATTGGATTGTGAAGGAGTACCGCGAGGCGTATAACATGTTCTGCTGCTCAGGTATTCTTTTCAACCACGAGTCAGAGCGCCGTGGCGAGACTTTTGTCACTCGTAAGATTACCCTCGCTGCTGCGCGTATTGCGCAAGGCAAGCAAGATAAACTGTATCTGGGTAACCTCTCCTCGCTACGCGACTGGGGATATGCCAAGGACTATGTGGAGTGCATGTGGCTCATCTTGCAGCACGAAACGCCTGAGGACTTTGTCATCGCTACGGGCGAGCAGCACTCCGTGCGCGAGTTCTGTGACTTGGCTTTCCGCGAGGTGGGTATCACCTTGGAGTTCCGTGGCGAAGGTGCGGATGAGAAGGGCGTGTGCGTAGCAGGACCTGAGGTGTTGGTGGGTAAGACACTGATTGAGGTGTCGCCAGACTTCTATCGTCCAACGGATGTGGTGAACTTGTGGGGTGACCCAACGAAGGCAAAGAAGGCATTGGGTTGGAATCCAGCGAAAACGAGCTTTAAAGAACTGGTGCGCTTGATGGTACACCATGATATGCAGAAGGTGGCGGCCGACCATGCTGCCGAGCAAGCCCGCGTCAACCTCGCCGAGTACCTCGAGCGTGGTATTGTGAAATAGTACGCTTCACTGTAGTTCGGGCAAAGCCCTGTTGAGCGCTGACGCTGTAGAGCGCACCCCTGGTGCTGTAGTGTACTATAGTGTCGCGGACGCGAAACGAACTATAGTGAAACGAACTACAACGAAGTGCTCTTCAGGACAAAAGCCGCTCTATAGTGAGCAATACAAGCGAACTTTAATAAAGTGAAGTAACAAAAGAGATTATGTATGGTTTTAGGAAATTGCAAGTGTATACAACTGCTAGGGAACTTGTGAAGGTCGTATATGCATTATTAGAAAATTTACCACCAACTGAAAAATTTGGTCTCTCCGATCAGTTACGTAGAGTAGTGATATCTGTACCATCAAATATAGCCGAAGGATTAGGTCGAGCAACAAACAAAGATAAAGGACATTTTATGCAAATTGCTTATGGATCTTTAATGGAAGTGTTGGCACAATTGGATGTGGCTAATTACATTGGTTATATTTCTGATGAGCAATTTCAACAACTAGAAACATTGATAGTTGAAGAATCTAAGTTGTTATCAGGCATGATTAATCACTTGAAATAAAAATAATAAAAAACTACAGACATAGTCGTACTCCAGCGTAGCGTCCTACAGTGAGTATAACGAACGCTCAATCCTTTGAATAAGAATAATATTAAACCACAGACGTAGTCGTACTCCAGCGTAGCGTACTACAGTGAGTATTACGAACGCTCTGATTTTATGAATGAATATGAACAAAGACTCTAAAATATACGTCGCAGGACACCGCGGCATGGTGGGCTCTGCCATCGTGCGTGAACTCCAACGCCAGGGCTATACCAACATCATCACTCGTACTCATGCCGAGCTCGATCTCTGCCGCCAAGAGGCAGTAGAGCAGTTCTTCGCTACAGAGCAACCTGAGTACGTCTTCCTCGCTGCCGCTAAGGTAGGCGGCATCGTGGCCAACCAGTCTGCACTGGCCGACTTCATGTACGACAATATGATCCTCGAGATGAACGTCATCCACTCGGCTTGGCAGAACGGCTCCAAGAAACTGCTCTTCTTGGGCTCCAGTTGCATCTATCCACGCTTGGCACCACAGCCTATGCCTGAGAGCTGCTTGCTCACGGGTGAGTTGGAGAAAACTAACGAGGCATACGCCTTGGCAAAGATTTCGGGCTTGAAGTACTGCGAGTTCCTCAACCGCCAGTACGGCACGGACTATATTTCCGTCATGCCAACCAACCTTTATGGTCCCAACGATAACTACCATCCAGAGCACTCGCACGTGCTGCCAGCGCTTATCCGTCGTTTCCACGAGGCGAAGGAGAGTGGGGCAGAGGTCGTGACCTGCTGGGGTGATGGTAGCCCACTGCGTGAGTTCTTGTATGTAGATGATTTGGCGAACCTGTGCGTGTTCCTAATGAACCACTACTCAGGCAATGAGACCGTGAACGCCGGTACGGGTAAGGAACTGACTATCAGGGCACTGACAGAGTTGGTAGCGAAGGTGGTGGGCTATCAGGGTCGCATCGAGTGGGACACTACGCGTCCTAATGGCACCCCCCGCAAACTGCTGGATGTCAGCAAGGCCACAGCATTGGGTTGGACCTATACTACCGAGTTGAAAGATGGCATCCGCCTTGCATACGATGACTTCCTCCACAACCCCATGCGCGCAGAGCGATGATTATGATTTAACGACAATGATTTGGACAAAAATTGTCTTTAAAAAAACAATCCAAACTTATTGTATGAGGTTTCCAGCGACGTGTCGCTCATTAACCTCAAACAATATGCCCCATGAATTGACAAAAATTGAGGATTAAATTGTCACTAATTGTCTTTAAAAGAAAAAAATGAATATTAATCAATTCGGCAGTCTACAGTGAGCGTAGCGAACGATCTACCATCTACAGCGTAGCGATCTACAGGCGTAGCCGATCTAAATAAGAATTATGGCAACAGCAATCGAATTCAACCACGTAGGCAAACAATACCGCCTGGGACTCGTGTCCACAGGCACTATCAGCCACGACCTCAATCGCTGGTGGCAAACCGCCATCCTGCGCAAAGAAGACCCATACCTCAAGATCGGCTCGGTCAACGACCGCACTCAGAAAGCCGACTCCGACTATGTCTGGGCACTCCGCGATATCGACTTCAAGGTCGAGCAGGGTGATGTCGTCGGCATCATCGGTAAGAACGGCGCAGGTAAGAGTACGCTCCTCAAACTCCTCAGTAAAGTCACTGGCCCCACTGTGGGTACTATCCGCGCTCGCGGTCGCATCGCCAGTCTTTTGGAGGTAGGTACGGGCTTCCACCCAGAGATGACTGGTCGTGAGAACATCTTCATGAACGGTGCCATCATGGGTATGACCAAGCAGGAGATCGCTGGTAAGTTGGATGAGATTGTTGCTTTCTCTGGCTGCGAGAAGTATATCGACACACCAGTTAAGCGTTATAGCTCAGGTATGACTGTCCGTTTGGGCTTCGCTGTAGCAGCGCACTTGGACCCCGAGATTCTTGTGGTGGACGAAGTCCTCGCCGTCGGCGACGCCGAGTTCCAAAAGAAAGCCATCGGCAAGATGCAAGACGTCTCCCGCGGCGAAGGCAGAACGGTGCTCTTCGTGAGTCATAATATGGCAAGTGTGAAGGCTTTGTGCAAGAGTGGCTTGTTGTTGGAGAATGGCAGTATCAAGTATCGAGGAAATATCGCAGATACGATTAATTATTACATTGGCAATGGTGGTAGCTCTGAGAATCAATATTTCGATGATTTATCTACTGCTCCTGGCAATGATGTGGTTCGCATTAAATCCTTTGAGATATTGCCACTGGACGGCTCTAATCAAATATCTATTGAAACAGGTATACTCTTCCGCTTGAAGTTCATGTGCTACAAAGAGAATGCGATGCTTGATGTAGATATAAAAGTTTCAACCCTTGATGATATGGTTATGTTTCAAGCGGGGCATATGTTAGGGGAAATTGGGGAAAAGGATTCAAAAATAGGTGCATATACTGCAGAATTCAAAATAGATCCTTATACAATCAATACAGGACGCTACAAGGCTGAAATCTTTTTTGGTGAAAATCAGCGTTATGTGGTATATAGTGGTTTTGAGCAAGGGTTTGAGGTTGAAAATTCTATTATTGGGCAAGGATTCAATCAAAGTGTAATGCCAGGCTTCTTACGCCCACGAAAACAACATACTGTAACTTTTGAAGGATAGGATATGAAACAAACTTCGATACATGATTGTAAATTGATTGATTTGCGCAAAATCCATGATCCTCGTGGCAACTTAACCCCTATTGAGGGTGGAGTAGATGTGCCATTTGAGATAAAACGCGTATTTTATCAGTATGATGTGCCAGGTGGTGAAAGCCGCGGCGCGCATGCTCATATCAAAGATCAGCAATTTTTGATTGCTGTAAGTGGCGCCTTTGACGTATTTGTGGATGACGGAATGAATAGCAAAGTATTTACTCTTAATCGTCCATATTTTGGCCTATTAGTACCACCTGGTATATGGTCGGCAGAGCAGGAGTTTTCATCCGGAAGTGTATGCTTAGTGTTGACTGATAATGGATTTGATGCTAAGGATTACATTAGGGATTATGATGAGTTTGTAAGTTACAAAAAAATATGAAACAAACGAGAATTATCGAATTTGAAGCGCTTAGAGTTTGGGCAATGATGATGGTTTTTTTATCGCATACATCTCTTTATCCTTCAGGAGGAATGGGTGCGATGACTTTCTTTGTGCTTGGTGGTTTTTGTATGACGTTGGGATATAGAGATAAGATTCTTTCATCTCAATTTAATTATTTGAATTTTGTTAAAAATAGGATTCTTAAATTAATTCCGTTACATTGGATTACACTTTTGGTTGCAGTTTTACTACAAGTAAATGATGGTTCGTTTACTTTGTCTCGCAAACTTATTGCTAATTTTATGTTGTTACAAAGTTGGGTTCCTAAGATGGATTATTATTTCTCTTTTAATGCTGTTGCTTGGTATTTGTCAACATTAATGTTATTTATTGTTCTTTTTCCAGCTATAATTCTTTTAATTGAGAAAATGACGCAGCGTCAACGAACTATATCTTTTCTTATTCTTATGGGGGGATATTTGGCATTGTTGTTTTCTGTGCCAAAATCGATGTATCACCCTATTATATACATCTCTCCAATGACGAGAATGATTGATTCCCTTGTTGGAGTGGCATTAGCCTATTTTTTTACTGCTTTTAAAAGCAATTCATCTCTCCTTAAATATGGTAAAAGTTCTTTTTCAGTAGTAGTAGTAGTAGTAGTAGTAGTAGGGCTGATGATAATAGTTAATCTTATATCTTCTAAGACTTTACGATGCGTTAGTGGAATCTATTGGTTGCCAATTTCGATAGTTATTTTTACTATGGCTATGCAACACGAAACTTCCAATAAATCTGCTATTCTAAGATTTATACGTCTTCCGTGGGTTCAAAGATTATGTATGGGATCTTTCTCTTTTTATCTCATCCATCAACTTGTTATTGCTCAATTGAAACAACATACACAATTAAATGTGCTTTGTCTAACAATCGTTGCCTTTTTTATCTCCTACATACTATCCCAAATATCGTATTGGCTAATAGAAAAGAAATTGACAACAATGATTATAAACTTCCTTGTCAATCCCGACAGTCACCCGACGGTGAGCCGACGGTCAACCGACAGTCAGGTATAGGATGACCGAAGGAACACTGAAACATTGAAACCCTTTTACTGCCCTATGGGCATCAAGTTATGGCAAAAATAAGAACAAGCAACCCCGTAGAATCCATCCAAGGCAAGTTAGGAGGTACCGACTCTGGCTATTTCTATACGCGGAATGGTAAGCAATTCTACCGCACACGCGAGGAGAACTATCAGCAGAACCAATCCCCACGTCAGAAATGGAACTCAGCTGCTTTCGCTTATGCACACAAGCAACTCCGTACCATTGAATCAGATGTTGCACAAACTGCCCAGATGAATGCGGATTATGCCGCTGCCAAACACCTCGCCCCCAACGGCAAATCCTATCCCACCGCCCACGCCTGGAAGTTCAATTGCCTCCTCTACGAATACAAGCAGGCTAATCCGTTTGAGCCAGAAAAATAATAGAGATAAAATTAGAATATAAACTATGGTTAACTATAGTGATAAGTAATAGAGTGTAGATGAATGAGACTGTAAAAACGAATATTGAACGATATATTGCGGACATAGATCCACAATATGCTATTTTGATTAGCGGCACTTGGGGAACTGGTAAAACATTTTTTATACAACGATGGATTACACAGTATATGAATGAATGTAATGGTGAAGTGCAAAATGAAGATGAAAGGATACTACCTCCTATCCGAATCTCCTTGTTTGGTACATCATCTATACAAGATATTTATGAACGGGTACGTGAGACGCTCAATCCAAAGTTATATAAGGCCGTAAAGTTAGGTACAGTCATAGTTGACAAAGCAAGTAAGATTTTAACTGGAAATGAATTGTTAGATGATATAGATATACCGTTTGAAGTAGAAATGGGTATATGGAAGAAGTCTAGCAAAGCATCTAAAGGATGCCAATTACTCGTTCTTGATGATTTGGAACGAAGTAAAGTGCCTATTGCAGAGATATTCGGTTTTATAGATATGTTTCTCAATGTATATCATTTCCATGTGATAGTTGTTGGTGATGAAAGCCATATCTCTCAAGAAGAGAAAGAAATATATAAACAATACAAAGAAAAAGTATTTGGAAATACATTTTATATAGAATGTGATGTGGAGTCAGCTGTTACCGAATTTATAAATGAATCTGAATTATTGTCTCCAACTGCGGGTGAGTTTTATAAAAATAATAGAGACTTGGTGATTGATACATTCTATGCAACTGGATATAAAAATCTGCGAACTCTTCGTCAATCTTTGCATCAATTTACATTTATATATGAAGAATTGATATCAGGTGCAGAATTGTATAAGAAAGAGTTGTTAGCGAATTATTTGGCCATATCAATAGAATTACGTAATAATCCTTTGTGTGATTTAGAGCAGAATATTAAAAATCTACGATATGGTATGTGTAGTAAGGATAGTGATTTTTCATACATTGTTAGTAAATATCAATTTATAAAGGGGAAATATCAAATTCGTATTTTCAAAGGATTTGATTTTATTGTAGATGCAATTAAATATGGAGTATTGATTTCTGATAAGATAAATTTAGAGATTGAAATGCGAAAAAATAAATCTTTATCAGAACAATATAGATTATATCCATTGATGTCCAATGAAGAGTTCGTACAAAGCACAGAAGTGTTGTGTGATTATTTGGACAATGATATTGAAAGTCTTCATGAGTACTTATTATTGTTGTATTTTTATTGTAAAGTACAATATGAGGGGCTAGTTAAAGAAGATAAAAGTCGTTTACAAAGATGTTTGGATAAGTGTGTCAATTGTCTCCGAAGTATTAAAACATTGAATGAATTTGTATTATATGAATCAGTTGTTCGTATGATAATATCATCGGTGTCATATGAAACGAAGGTAGATTCATTTAGTTGTATTAGTGATGTCTTGTTAGATGTTGTTCTTGAACAAAAGAAAATTCTAAAAGATGATTTGACATGCGTAATGGAGAATTTAACAAATGAAAATATAGACGCATTTATAGAGATTATAAAAGGTGCTGACCCGTACAATCATTCATCATACAATATGCAATCTATTTTCGACAAAATAGATCCAGAGGCATTTGTAAATGGGTATTTATCGCTGTCGAACAATAATAAAGATAAGGTATTCATATATGTTGGATATAGATATCAAAATATACAAAATGACCAACGATTGAGATGTAATTTATGTATTGAGTTAAGTACTCTTATAACGATAGAAGAAAAGTTAAAAGAACGAATAACGCATCTAGAACTAATAGATAAACTTCAAGTAAAAAAGTTTATATTAATGATGGAGGATGCGATAGCAGAATTGAAAAAATAAATTGGTGATATTTTTGTTTATATACTTTTATGCATTATAATCTAATTGAAATAGGTTGTCAGAGGCTAATAGAATATTTTCAATTATATTGGGTTGATTATATTGCAAGTCTTATGGAAGGAGATAATGTGGATGAGCATTTGGAGAGTCCACGTATGCTGTTAAATGATATAATAGCAGAGATAGTATATAATAAATTTAAAAACAATGAAAATGTACAATATTTCAAGAATGAATTATCGAAATGGTATAATAAAGATATAGCCTTAAAATCAATATCAGGGACTGATATTCAAAATGCATTAAAATATCATTTTCATGAAAAACATCAGAAGATATTACTGGAGATATGCAAAAAGATTCTTGTAGATTTAGATAGAGGTAATTATGTTGATCAATTATTTGATGTTTTACTTAACCGTCTTGAAAGTTGTCAAGAGATAACAAATAAATCTAAGGAATATATTCGGACATATACGAAACTCATAATAGCTGAATTTGTATCAAAAGGTTATGATTTACATGATATTCAGGATTATTCGTATGATATTCCTGGTGTAATCATTGTAGCAGGAGGTAAAGTTATTTCAGCTCCTGATACATACTTCGAAATAAACAAAGAACAATTTTCTTCGGAAGAACTATACTTTAATGCTGTAAGTAATCGGATTTTACAACGTAGCAATGCCGAAATATTGACATCTATAAAACAACGTTATTATGAAAAACCTATTGATGCACATATTATTATGGGCTTGTCATACATAAAGGGGGTGAATGAAGTTAATATTGGTGACGTAACGATTTATTCTCCCGCGGTAAAACGTTTTGTCAAAACTTTAGAAGGTTGCCCGATTGAAAAGGAGAGTCGTTATCAGAATCTGTGTGCAGCAGTTCCAATAAAATACATAGGATTACATAGTGCTATTAAAAAAGCCCAACATAAGATGGATGAGGTGTTGGAGATGTTGTCAATATATTACGATAGAGAAGATACTATTAAGTATGATTTAGGAAAGTATTATGTTGTAAAAGATAGGGATATCATTGCTGAGTCTCATAGTCGAGCAGAAAAAGGAATGAGAAATATAGATGATTTCCATATCTATGCAAAGGCAATGAATGTGGATATATTGAATAATGATCAGGATGATATTTCTGCCTTGTTTCAAAGATTACAATTACTTTCAGATGAAACAACAAGGAGCAGGCTAAAAAATGCATTACATTGGTGTAGAAGCGCTAATCTGGCAATTACTAACGAGGAGAGATTATTGCATAGTTGGTTCGCTTTAGAAGGATTACTAACTGTTTCTGAAGATGTAAAAGCATGCTTGACATCGAATCATTATGGGAAAATAGAAGAAATAAAAAATATTGTAGTGGCTGTATTAGGTAACAGAATATTTCAAGAAAAATGTTTGGCAGTTTATTTTGAAATTTTGTGGAGACTTCAGCATAAGCAATGTTTAAATATTCCTAAGGATATCATGGAGCATGCTGGATTGAATATAACTGTGGGTGATAAGTATCAATTTGATAGGTTTGTTAGATGCGCAGAAGAATTGTCGAACAATATTACGGATGAGCTTTTGAAAGATAAATTGCATAAAATAAGTCGGTTCTATAAATCTATAGATGGTTATGATGATGAGATACGACGATTGATGACTAATATACAAAATATTTATCGATATCGCAATTTGATAGTTCATAATGCAATAATTTCTGTTGAAACGACTCAGTATTATACTCATATAGCTTATCGCATATGTCGAGAGGTTATAGGTAAGTTGCTTAAAGTTTGTACGGATTCTAATATTACGATAGAGCAGGCTATATTGCGATTGATAATTGATTATCAATGTTATTATTCAAAGTTACCCGAAAGAATAAAACGTTTGTGGGATGTGGCTGGAGAATAAGTAAGAGAACAAATACGTGAGAATTGAATGTTGTTTGTTGGAAATTAGGTAACCCACTCCAACAAGCCACCCACACTGAAGTCCTAATGATGTCTTAAAGTGCTCGCCTAATTTGCAGGGTTTTTGATGAAAAGTATATAAAATCTGCGATATATCTGTATATATCGCGGTTTTTGCAACGTCGTGGGCACCGACCTTGGCTTTAATGCCGTATCTGACACAATATCATACATTTACATCGAATCTTTGGCGGTCGTGCCTACCCTGTACAGCACTACCCTGTAGCCTTGCGGCTGCGCTACCGCAAGGATAGCGCCATTCTATGTGTTGTGCTTATTCCTCAGAGTGGGGACTCTTCGGGCACAACACTCGGAGTGCGTTCCGTCGCACTCCTTCACCTCGAAGTTACTGCATCTCGATGCAGCCCATACTACAGTTCGCTCGTAATTATTTTCAAAAATCAGTTGACACCTTATTCATCCATTATTCAACACCTCGCTTTCAAGCAAGCTTGAGCGAGTGCTGCATATTGGATGAGATAGATAAAATCTATCTGTTTTTGAAAATAATTACTCGTTTGCTTGCGTATGTTCATTTTTTTTTGTAACTTTGCGCCCAAATATGGATTAATACCTATGGGCAAGTTTTTACAAAAAGGAAATGACGGATTTCGTGCAGTACGAAATGGCGAGTTTGTAGATAAAAGTGCATTGATTCAAGTAATCAATTCTACACTTAATACAGAGCGCCAATTTACTTGTGTTAGTCGTGCACGCCGCTTCGGTAAGTCTATCACAGCCAAGATGCTGTATGCTTACTACGACCAATGGTGCAATTCCAAAGAAATATTCCAAGACTTACAAATAGCCCATAGTCCTTCGTTTCAACAGCATTTTCAACGCTATCCAGTGCTCTATCTGGATATGACGGACTTTATGACTCGCTATGAGCCCGAGTATATCGTTGAACATATCCAATTGGATGTGATAGCAGAGTTGCGTGAGATATATCCTGACTTGTCCTATCCAGAAGATAATAATTTGGCTGATGCTTTATATACGATAGCGTCTCAGCCCAATCAAGAGAAGTTTATTGTCATCATAGACGAATGGGATGCTCCTCTGCGAGAATTGCCACAAGGTAGCGCCGTGGTGGATGAATATATTACATTGCTGCGTGGACTCTTTAAGTCCACCACAGCGATGTCCACTTTTGCAGGAGTGTATATGACAGGTATTTTGCCAATCAAGAAATACAACACCCAATCTGCACTCAATAATTTCCATGAATACTCCATGGTGCAACCTGGTCCATTGGCAGAGTGTTTTGGCTTCACAGTGGATGAGGTGAAAGACCTGTGCGAGAATCATAATATGAGTTATGCGCAACTAGCAGAATGGTACGATGGTTATCAGATTGGTGGTAGTAAGGGAATGTTTAATCCAACTTCTGTCATGGCGGCTATCTATAACGATTATTGCGATAGTTATTGGGCAAATACGAGCGCATACGATACGGTAGCAACGTATATTCGCATGGATTTTGATGGACTGCAAGATGATGTGATTCGTTTATTGGCAGGTGAGTCTTGTTCGGTAGAAACGGCGAGCTTCCAGAATGACTTGAATATTGTGCGTAGCAAAGATGATGTGTTGACCTCTTTGATCCACTTGGGCTATTTGTCGTATAATCGAGAGCAACGTACATGCCATATCCCAAATCGTGAGGTGGCGACAGAGTTTAAGAATGCCATCGTGTCGGATAGTAACTGGGGAATTGTTGCCACAGCGATTCAGCAGTCCGAACAGTTGCTCAAAGCTACGCTGGATGGCAAGGAGGAGATCGTAGCTGCAGCGATTGATGCGATTCATAGTGATGCTACGAGCGTGTTGCAATATAATGATGAGAACTCCTTGGCTTGTGTGCTTACATTGGCGTATTATACCAGCCAAAAGGATTATATGAGGGTGCGCGAGTTGCCTACGGGTAAGGGCTTTGCAGATATTGTTTTGCTACCTCGTCCTAATTGCAATAAACCTGCCATAGTACTTGAACTGAAGTATAATCAATCAGCAGATACAGCTATTGCGCAGATACATGATAAGCGCTATGCTGGCATATTGAAGGATTTTGCAGGCGACGTGGTGCTTGTAGGAATAAACTACGACAAGGTAACCAAGAAACACGAGTGTAGGATAGAGAGGGTTTAAGAGTAATATTATACTAGGATATTATGGGATTTCTAATTATAACCATATGAAGAAAATTCTACAAACAGGATTAGCTATTGGCTTAGACTATGAAGCATGCAATGTGTGTAATGTCGATTTTAATTGGATGTTCACTTCTCCATCATCTTTTATATGGTTGGACAAGGTCGTAGTTCCTCGTTCTATTTGGGATATTATACAAGAATATGATACTCCTTCAACGCATACTGGTCAAGATGTGATGAGTCAGGAAACCAAAAGAAATAGGGCAATAAAACTTGTTTATGATATCCTAAATTCGGCTAACTTGGTTGAGATTATTGAGAAAGATGCTATATCAAATGAGGAGTCAGAAATGATTCATAGTCAGATAGTTTCTGATGTACAATTATTGCTGGATTATCATTATCTTAAAGCGGAAAATGATATGCATTTCATATCACCTAATAACGATATGTTTTGTTATCCAAGTTTATGGGCGTTATATGCTACTGATTTTTTGTCAATTAAGTACAATACCGCTGTGGGGTTGAGTTATGAATATATGGATTACTTAAGAAATTTACTTTCGTTAAAAAGGCAGATAGAGGTGCCTGTTCTATCAAAGTCCTCAAGAGTAATATCTGATGTTTTAGAAATGGTCTTGCCTCAAGTTTCTATATGGCAACCATATGTATGTGAAGATGAAAATAGATGTATACAATGTGCAAGACATAAGGATTGTAGTGATGGTTATCTTTCTCAAGTTGAAAAAAACATTTTTTCGGTTTTAAAATTAAGAGAACAAGATGAGGTTCAAGAGTTTTGTCAGATATTAGACAAAATAAGTCATGAGAAATTTAAGGAAGCAGCACTAATAAATCCAGAAGACTTTATAAGGGAAATAAATGTGGAGTGTATAAAAACACAGCGTAAAATTAAAAAGGTAAATAAAAATGTGGAACGGTGGACGAATGTGTTAGCAACTATCTCTACTAGTCTCGGTGCTAGTGCAATATTATATCCAGATATATCTCCGTATGCGTTAGGCTCAACATTAGTAACATTTATATCGGAGTATATATGTCGTAGAAATAATGCCAAAAGAAAACAAGCAAGTTGGGTAGAACTATGGAATGGACACATTGAAAATGTTAAGTGTTAGACGTCTATTATAGCAATTTCAAAAACTTTCTAAATATAGAATATAAAAAAACAATATAAAACTACCACTGGATTTTAATCTTGACCATTATGGTTTGCATGTGCGCCTCGTTAGAGAGGAGGATGCGGACTTTATTTTTAAATTGGTATACATTTCAAGTAAAGGAGATATACTCATTCCGTAGGTTTAAATGTATAAATAAAGCAGGAATTAGTAATAAATATAGAATGCGATATTATTACGAAATTATGGCGATATAGTTATGGAATCAAGTAATGAGAAGTTTTTATATATAGTCGAAGAAATTCATAATGCAGTAAATGAATGTTTCCAATATGCAGGAAGGAATAATCCACATGCATTTGTGCTATTCCTTGCTAAAGCATGTTGGCATGGTGAGCCGATTAATCAATATTTATTTGACTATATGGGATATGACTATCAAGATGAAACGAGGAATAATTTCTATGTGCAGCATATGCAGATGTATTATCCAACTCAAATTTATGATTATTGCGATGATGATAAAATGGGAATCTATAACTTGCAAATAGAAATGCTTATTTATTCACAACTATGGGAGTCACAACCATTGTTATACAAATTAGCTTCATTGGCCAATATATGTTCAGGTGCATCATATGATTGGAATTTGGTTATTCCTGACTGCAAGTTGTTTACATATATCAATGAGCAAATCATTGCGCGCTTGAAAGACGAAGGTCTTAAGTTGGGAGAAATCATAGAGCAATGTTATAATTCTAATTTCCGAAATGCTTTAGCACATGGCCTGTATTCCATAGATAGAGATAAGCAGACAATTATGTTGTATAATAGAGATGCAATTAAAACAGGAAATACAACATTTACATTCTCTGAATTTCAAAGTATGTTTCTGCACGCTGTATTGTTGGACAACGTGATTTATAAATTATTGAATGAGTACCGTAAGAAATTTGCTGAGGGGAATGTGCAAATGCCTCCTTTCCCTATCAGCGCTGAAGACAATAGATTAATTATGGTTTCTGCAAAACAAGATCAAGAAACTAAGCGTGTAAGATTTGAAGGAACAATAATTGCAAACTAGGTAGTTGAATATGCTCAATACTGTATTAAATAAGATTGCAGGAAGAAACTAAAATCATATCTCATCTCGTTGCCAAAGTGAGCGAATCGTTAAACATTAAGTCGTTAAATCATTAAACGTTAAACAACCACTTCGAAGAGACATACCACAACCAAAATGAGCAATATTCAGGGCAGCCAATGTTGAAGAACTGGAGTGATAATAAAGGAATTTAAGTAATCCACAATTACAATAAATCAAAATATATAAGAAACAATGATATTATTACCTAAAGATTTTGAAATAACCAAGTATGGTGTTACTGTACGATTGGTAACAGAAGATGATGCTGAGTTTATCACTAGGTTACGATCGGATGAACGTTTAGGACGTTTTATCCATGCTTCTAATGGTGATGTCGAGGCGCAAGTCAAATGGACTCGCGAATATAAAAAGAGAGAACAACATGGATTAGATTACTATTTCATATTTTTGAAAGATGGAGTGCGATATGGATTAGAACGAATATACAATATTGATTGGACTCATTTATCTTTTACGACAGGAAGTTGGATATGTGAAAAAGGTACAAATATTGATGATGCATTTTTAACTTCGTTAATAACAAATGAAATAGCATATGATTTGTTAGGATTGAAAATTAATATTTATGATGTCCGAAAAGAGAATAAGCATGTATTAAATTTTCATAGAAAGATTATGTGTGCACTGCAATATGCGGAGACAGAATTAGACTATCTGTTTATTTCTACGCCAGAGACACGCAAGAATTCAAAATTGAAAAAATATTTAGGAATAAAATAATAAAACAATTAAACAATAAACAATTAAACAACAAACAATTATGGAATTAAATGATTTTGTAGCTCACTTCGCTGAGCAATTTGAGGAAACTGATGCAAGTGTATTTACCCCAGAAACTCGTTTCCGTGAATTAGAAGAGTGGAGTTCTTTTATAGGATTAAGTGTTATTGCAATGGTAGATGATGAATATGATATTTTAATAAAAGGTGATGATATTCGTAAATCAAATACCATTAAGGATATTTATGATATAGTTGTTAGCAAACAATAATATACTAAAAGACATGTATAACCCTTATTCTTTAGAGGGGAAGACCGTTTTAATAACAGGTGCTTCCTCTGGTATTGGTCGTGCTACGGCTATTGAATGTGCTAAACTAGGCGCTAAATGCGTTATTACTGGTCGCAATGAAGAAAGGTTAGAAAATACATTTGCACAATTAGAGGGTGAAGGTCATTCTAAAATTATAGTGGATTTGTCGACTAATGATGGTGTTGAGTTATTGGTTGATTTATGTCCAATCTTAGATGGTGTAGTGGCAAATGCAGGTTATACCCAAACAACGCCCATCAATTTTATAAAAGAGGAAAAACTTCAAGGTATTTTACAAGTGAATACTATATCTTCTATTCTATTACTTAAAACCTTGTTGAAAAAGAAAAAACTCTCAAAGGGTACTTCAGTCGTATACACTTGTTCATTGTCAGGATTAGGGCGTGTGAGTATAGGTAATTCTATGTATGCAGCTTCAAAAGGAGCGCTCCATGCTTTTGCTAAAGCGGCAGCAAATGAGTTAGCAGATAAACAAATCAGGGTTAATACAGTATGTCCAGCGATGGTTGAAACAAATATTCTTGATGCTGGAACAATAACGTCTGAGCAAATAGAAATTGATAAACTAAAATATCCATTAAAACGATATGGTCGTCCTAATGAAGTCGCATGGGCAATTATTTATTTATTGTCAGATGCAGCTGCTTGGGTTACTGGTACTGATATGATTTTAGATGGAGGTAAACTATTAAGATAAAATGCCATATTTTCAATTTAAAAATATTAAGATTTCTGCGATGACGGCCGCTGTGCCAACGCGGGAAGTGAAAATAGATTCTCTTGCTGATGTTTTTGGAGAAGAACATGTGAGAAAATTCCAAGAAGGAACGGGTATTCGTGCAATCCGAAAAACGGTAGAGCATCAAACCGCATCAGATTTAGCATATGCGGCAGCAGATGAATTGTTTAAACAAAAATCTGTCAATCGTGATGAGATAGGTGCGTTGATTTTTGGTACATTGTCTCCAGATTATCGTCGTCCAACCACAGCTTGTGTGTTGCATAAGAGGTTAGGACTTTCCAAAAATTGCGCAGCATATGATATTAGTCTAGGATGCTCTGCATTTGTCTACGGATTGACGACTGTATGTGCAATGATGCAAAACTCTGATGTTGATAAAGCATTATTGTTGGTCGGAGAAACCGTTTCCAAATTAGCGAATCCAAAAGATAGTTCGATGGCAATGCTTTTTGGAGATGGAGGTGCGGCTGTACTATTAGAAAAGACAGATGAACCAAGTGAAATTCATTCGATATTGAAGACGGATGGGTTAGGTTATCAGGCGATTATAGCACCAGCAGGAGGTATGCGAAATCTAAACCCTTCAGATGCGGAATATGCAGATGCAGATGGGAATATCCGCAATTTATACAATAGCCATATGCAAGGAGAGAATGTATTTTCTTTTACGATTTCAGATGTTCCTCGTACAATAAAGGAGTTTTTTGCAAAAACGGAATCCACAGTAGATGATTATGATAGTTTTGTGATGCATCAAGCAAATGGGTTTATTTTGCAAATGATTGCAAAAAAGTTGAAAGCGGATTTTGCTAAATTCCCAATCTGTTTGGATCGTTATGGCAATACATCAGCTCCATCAATACCTCTTGCTATTTGTGATAAATATGGTAACTCTAAGCAAAATGCGGATGTCAAGTTCCTTATGTCTGGATTTGGTGTAGGATTAAGTTGGGGAGTTTGCTCCATAACAATCAATACAGAGAATATTTATCCAGTAATAGAGACCAATGAAATCTTTACAGAAGGTGTTATCAATAGTTTAGCTGATTTCATAAAGGAATAACAAATGAAAGTAGGTGATATACATAATAGTTCATTGCTGATTACTGAAAAAGATGAGCAGATTTTTATGGACTTAACAGGAGATGTGAATCCGATACATTGGGATGCTGATGTGGCTAAAAAGGAAGGATATTCATCTCCGATTGTTCATGGGATGTTAGCAGCTGCTATGATAGGCAAAGAAATCGGTATGTACTTTCCTGGTAAGGGAACGATTAATATGGAGCGTAGTTTTCAGTTTATTCGTCCTTTATTTGTGGGAAAAGAATATACTATTTCTTTAAAACTCACCGAAATAGATGTTGAAAATCATTGTGGCGTGATAAAATTCAGTATCAAAGATATTGATAATAAGAATTGCCTAAAGGGGCTAACTCGTGTTAGAAATACTATTCAATTTGTTTAAGGATTAAACTTGAGCATAATTTATGAACATCCCTTTTCTCTCGTTACACGATGTAACGGCTAAATACAAAGACGAAATCCACGAGGCGGTGCTTCGCGTGGTGGATAGTGGTTGGTACTTGCAAGGCAAGGAGAACGAGCAGTTCGAGCAGCACTATGCCGAATATATAGGCACGAAGCATTGCATTGGCTGTGCTAATGGATTAGATGCACTTATTTGGATATTCCGTGCATATATCGAATTGGGTGTTATGAAACATGGTGACGAGGTGATTGTACCTGCGAATACCTATATTGCTACCATCTTGGCTATCACTGAAAATGGCTTAGTACCCGTATTAGTAGAACCTCGCAAAGATACCTTGCAAATCGATGACTCGCTCATCGAAGAACGCATCACCGATCGCACCAAGGCCATTTGCATCGTCCATCTATATGGCCGATTAGCTTGCACGCAGCATATTTTGGATCTGTGCGAGAAATATAGCTTGAAACTTATCGAAGATAATGCTCAAGCTCATGGTTGCACCATGCCTATAGCCTATAGCCAATCGCCAATTGCCTCCAAGCGAACAGGTTCGCTTGGAGATGCCGCAGGCCACAGTTTTTATCCTGGCAAAAACCTCGGCGCTTTGGGCGATGGCGGTGCAGTGACGACGGATGATGATGAGTTGGCTGCTGCTATCCGTGCCTTAGCAAACTATGGCAGTCAGAAGAAGTATGTGTTCAAATACACTGGTCGCAATAGCCGCTTAGATGAGATACAAGCAGCGGTACTAGATGTAAAACTCCGCCACTTGGACGAGGACCTCAAAGCACGTCAAACAATAGCTGCATATTACTATGATAATATCAATAATCCGCTAATTACGCTTCCTAAGCGTCTTCCTGATACGGAAAATGTTTACCATCTCTTCCCCATATTAGTAACGAGCACTTCCCCTCTAGGGGATTGTGGGGCTGGCTCGTTACGAGATAAACTCCAAAAGTATTTGGAGGAGAATGGAGTAGGTACGGTAATTCATTACCCAATACCACCCCACCTTCAAGAATGCTATAATAACTCCCCCTTCAGGGGGATGGGGGGCTTGCCTATAACAGAGATGCTTGCTGATTGTGAATTGAGCCTACCAATGAGTCCAACGATGACTTTAGAAGAGGCAAATGAAGTAGTACGATTAATTAATAATTGGAAATAGGATAAATTCATGAATACAAATAATCAACCGTTGGTATCCGTACCAGTTATTACATACAATTCGTCGAAGTTTGTGTTGGAAACTTTGGAAAGTATCAAAGCGCAAACCTATCAGAATATCGAATTGATTATTTCGGATGATTGTTCTACTGATAATACAGTGGAGTTATGTCAACAATGGGTAGAGGAGAATCAAGAACGATTTGTGCATACGCAAATCATTACATCTGATGTGAATACAGGCGTTTCTGCTAATGGTAATCGTGGACGTGACGCTTGTCAAGGAGAATGGGTGAAAGGTATAGCAGGAGACGATTTGTTAACACCTAATTGTATAGCGGATTGTGTGGAGTATGCGTTGGAGAAAAATGCAAATTGTATTTTTGGAAAGATTGAAGCGTTTGGTGAGAATCAAGAGTATGCACAATATTTGACAGATACATTTTCAGAGCGTAATGATTATATGTCTACTTTGACTAATGATGCTTTATACGATATGATAATCAAAGGAGATACTCCGCCTGCTCCTGCATTTTTCTACAGACGTCAATTTTTTATTGATAATGATATTACAAATGATGTACGCATACCCATGATTGAGGATTTACCCAAATGGTTAAACTTGTTAAATAGAGGATGTGAATTTCAATTTTTGAATAAAACGATAGTAAAATATAGATTAGGAGGTATATCTACAAGTAATCAATGGCAATCTCCCAAGGCATATGATAGCCAACGAAAGATGTTTTATTATTATCAATTTGAATACTTATATAAGTTAAATCATGAGCATGCAATAAATGCTATAGTAGACCATGAATCATCAATTTATCAAAATTTATACAATGCGAATCAAAATTTGAGGAATTCTAAAACGTATAAATTAGGTCAAATGATTTTAAAGCCTATAAAGAGAATACAAAGAATATGGAAAAGAAAAATGCGTTAGTTTCAATCATAGTTCCTTGTTATAATCAAGCGCAGTATCTAGCAGAAACTCTAGATTCGGTGCTTGCACAAACATATCCTTATTGGGAATGTATTATCGTAAATGATGGATCACTTGATAATACTGAAGAAGTTGCAAATACATATTGTCGATTAGATGAACGATTTATTTATTATCATAAGGAGAATGGGGGCTTAGCAGATACTCGAAACTATGGTATAAAGCATTCAACTGGATACTACATTCTCCCATTAGATTCCGATGATAAAATAGGAGCAACTTACATAGAAAAAGCTGTTAAATATTTAGATATGAATCCAACTACGAAATTAGTGTATTGCGAGGCAGAACTTTTTGGTATTAAAACAGGGAAGTGGAATCTGGAACCGTATAATTATGAGAATCTATTAAGATTTAATCATATTTTTTGTTCATGTGTATATAGAAGATCTGATTACGATAGAACATTTGGTTATAATCCTAATATGAAGTATGGATTAGAGGATTGGGATTTTTTATTATCTCTATTAACTCCAGAAGATATTGTATATAGAATACCAGAAATATTGTTCTATTATAGAAAAAAAGAAAGTTCGATGTCGGTTGCATTATATTCTAAACGCAAGTTGATGATATCTCAAATGATACTTAATCATTCAAACATATATGAAAATCATATTGATTATCTAATTGAATATTTTGATGGTAACGATTATAAAAATGCTTATTCTCAGATTTGTTCCTCCCATGCATATCGCCTTGGAAAGTTCCTCCTTAAACCATTCTCGTGGTTACGAAATCTATTAAAACGTAATAAATAAATTCTATGCTCTTCAACTCCTTCGAGTTCGCCCTCTTTCTCCCAATAGTCTTCCTGCTCTATTGATTCGTGTTTGACTGTGCTATCAGCAAACGAAAGCACCGTATTGGTTGTTGAAATGAGATGTATGGTGTGATGATGTTTTTGGATTGACTTAAATTGTTGATATAATTGTCGTGAATTGTCTTTAAAAAGCATACTTACTGTGGCGTGTTTATAGGACGTGGCGGTACCATATCCGGTAGCCGATAATTAATAATCCTATCAATACTATCACCCAAAGGATAATGGTACACCACTTATAGAACTTCGGCACATACCGTTCTGTGGGCTTTTCGATAATCTCTTTCTCTATGCGCACATCTACTACCGTATCCCGTTCCACGCATGTTCGCCATCTATCGCGCCATTCTACCTGCGTGAGATAAACGGTATTGCCCACCTGTTTCTCGCTCACAAACACGCTATCGCGCACCACAATCGTGTCTACGGCATTGTATAGTGTAATGTAGTACTATATTCCGCTACCCTTGCGCTACCTTTGCGCAAGAGTAGCGAAGAAAATTAGAGAAGCGTCCAATAGGCGCTTTGCGCCGTCCAATAGCCTCACAGAGGCGTCCATTATCCATTGGTGAGCACCTGAGCAGCTGAGCACCTCTTTCCCTATTTCTCGTCCCCGTAGTGCGGGGACGTATAATAACAATCTGCTGCACTGCTGCTCACCTCAACACTTGGCATAGAGTGATTTATTAGCATTGATTTCCGACGTATCTCGCTGATATACAAGCCATCCGCGCAATCTTTTCGCGCCAATCATCTTCTTCGCAAACCCATGAGCACCTAACAACATACCCAACCTGCTCAAAGCCATCGGCTTCTTGATATTCCCATAGGTCACCAGCCGCTCACTAATCTGTGCCGTAGTCATAAACTCACCTCTGCCCTCGGCAGGTACATCAAACAGTATCGGCAATAGCTGCTCCTCGTTGCTCTCATCCCTAAAATGCTGATTATGCTCCTCCAGAACCTCTATCTCATCCAAGTCAAACCAATAGCTGAACAGAGGGTCTTGTGCCAATGCCCATGCTTGCGCGTACATCTGCTCGTAGGGCAAGGTCGTGTAAAACGGATTTTGTATCTCCTCCACTTCAAACGGCAGCCATCGCCTATTGCCCGTGATATCCGTCAAGAACTCTCGCCTGTTGCCGCTGGCGCAGAAGCTCGCCAAACGCACACGGCGTTCTTTCGTGTA
>JAZSAI010000029.1:0-104671 GCA_045601825.1 Paludibacteraceae bacterium
CACCTGCGCAGCAGAGACCTGCATGCTCCGCTTGATTGAATTGAGTAAGGTTTGTTTTTCCATTGAGTATGTCGTTTGTGAAATTGTCAATTAGTTGTGTTGTTAGCTCAGAAAATCCGTTATCACGAATAGCAGCATAGACAGTTTCTATGCTTATTGACGATGTGCTATTCAATAGTTCTTCTGACATGATTCTCCGAGTAATTACAATTCTGCCTGCAAAGATACACTTTTTTTTTGAGATGTGCAAGAAAAAGCGCCTTTTGGGGCGATTTTTCTGTTTAGAGGATAGGCAACTATTTCAGGAAAGGAGTCAACCTTTTTAGGACTGAAGTCAACTCTTTTAGGAAGGCGGTCAACTTTTTTTAGGAGGCAATCTTAAGAAACAGCACTTTTCAGGGCAAGGAGTTGAGTCGGAGTCGAGTCGGTCTTCTCTCGGAGTTCTCTCGGTGGAACAAGGTAAGGTATAAGAGACGGCAATCTTAACAAAAAGCATTTTTTGAGTTTGGGAGTTCTTAGGTTCATCATTGGTTCATCCTTGGTTCGTTCTTGGTCTTTTACCCGAGAATAACAAGGAAGGTACAAGGGAGATAAATCTTAATAAAACGCCTTTTTGCTCCAATACAAAAGGCGTTTATGGTTACTCAATATGTATCTCAGGTACTTCTTCTTCGCTGGCAGCCATAGCAGATTGCTGGCGAGCATGCAGCTCGTTTTGTTCGCGAGCGACACACATGATAATACCAAAATAGATACTGGTAATCAGCGCACTCGTACCACCACGGCTAATCATTGGCAGCGGTTGTCCCGTGACTGGACCAATACCTACCGACACCATCATACTGACCAATGCTTGACACGTGAGCATCAACGCCAAGCCCATCACCATCAGCATAGCGGAATAGTCAGCATACTTGCTACTACTGAGGCACGAACGAAACAAAATAGCCAAATAGAGCAACATCAAGAAAAGTGCCCCGATGATACCCGACTCCTCCACAATAATAGCAAAAATATAGTCTGCAAACGCCTGCGGCAAGAAGTCGCGCTCTTGGCTATTACCTGGCAACACACCAAATGGCGAAGCTCCACCGCGTGCAATAGCCACCTTGGCGATAGAACGTTGGTAGTTGTCATCGGTGAGGCGGAACTCTTGGTCAGGAGTCTTCCATTCGGCAATCATATCATCGATACGCCCTACCCAAGTAGTGGCACGTCTCATCACACCTTCCACCCTGCGATTAGGTTCGATATATACTTTCTCGACGAAGAAATAGCCCGCAATAAGCAAGAAAACAGCAATCAACAACGTCGTTCCCCAATACTTGATATGTACGCGTGCAAGAAAGAAAAGCAGGAAAACGATTCCGCCCAACAGAATAGCAGTCGAGAGGTTACCCACCAGAATCAAGCCACAAACCACTACGGTGAGTGCAAGCACAATGAAGAAGTATTTCTTCTCGTCGTGCTCATTTCTGATTCGGCTCAGCAAATCGCTAACTACCAGAATAAGAGTGAGTTTTGCCAATTCAGACGGCTGAAAAGTGATGCCAAAAATACGCAGCCAACGTTTGGCACCATTGATCTCCACACCCATACCCGTGAAGGTCAGTAAGAGAAAAACAATCGATATAGCCAACCCCAAATAACTAGCGATACGGATAAACTTGCTCGGAACAAACTGCAATCCAAATGCGAGTACCACACCTGCCGCAATAAAGAGCATCTGCTCCATGATTGGCCCCAGAGTGGAACTATTCTTCTCAAACGCAAGCGTACTACTTGCAGAAAACAATGCCAGTATGGCAACAATTATCAATATGCCAAACAATACCCAGTACACCTTGTCGATGTAGTTGCGCTGTTGCAAAAGGCGAGATTTATAGTCAGTTATGTTCATTTTGAGGTTTCAAAGTTTCACGCGCCAAAGGCGCTTGGTTCAAAGTATCAAAGGGTTCGTACTGCTTGCATGAATTGTTCTCCACGGTCTTCATAACTCTTGAAGAGGTCAAAACTTGCGCAGCAGGGCGACAGCAATACTGTATCTCCTTCGTTGGCTACCTCGTATGCCGATTGTACAGCATCAGCAAGGTTGTCGGTAGAGATGTACGTCACGCCCAATGCGTCAAAGTGCTGAATCAGTTTGCGATTGTCCTTACCCATGAAAATCAGTGTATGGCATTTCTCACGGACCAACTCATCAATCTCGCTGTAGTCGTTGCCTTTGTCCGTTCCCCCTAGAATAAGCACGGTAGGAGTGGTCATGCTCTCCAATGCGTACCAACAGGAGTTCACATTCGTGGCTTTGGAGTCATTCACATAGCGCACCCCTTTCACCGTAGCTACATATTGCAGACGATGATCCACGCCTGCAAACTGCTGCAGACTCTCACGAATAACATCGTTGTGGATATTCAATATCTGTGCTGCCAAACCTGCAGCCATCGAGTTGAGTTGGTTGTGCTTGCCCTTCAAACTCAGTTCTTCGAGCGGCACACGCAATGGTGCCACATCTGGTTTGACGCTCACTACCAAGTGACTGCCATCGGTATATGCCACGTTTTGCTCATTGCTGCCGAATGGATACAATGTCGCCCGTGGTTGAATACGCGCAATCTCGCGATTGATGACTGGGTCTTCGCTCCAGTAGATAAACGCATCCTTGCTCGTTTGGTTGCGCGTGATACGGAACTTCGCATCCACATAATTCTGGAACTGATGGTCGTATCTATCTAAGTGGTCAGGCGTGATATTGAGCAAAATGGCAATATCCGCCTTGAAGTCATAGCAGTTATCTAGTTGGAATGACGAGAGCTCAATCACATAGTACGCATGGTCCTCTTGCGCCACTTGCAATGCCAACGAATTGCCGATATTACCTGCCAAACCCACGTCCAATCCCGCACGGCGGAGCATGTCAAAAATCAGCGAAGTAGTGGTGGTCTTGCCATTCGAACCCGTGATACAAATCATCTTGGCGTTGGTGTAACGCGCAGCGAACTCAATCTCCGAGAGGATTGGCGTGCCTTGTGCTATGAGTTGCTTCACAAGAGGGGCCGTGAGTGGAATACCCGGCGACTTAATCACCTCGTCGGCATCGAGGATGAGTTCGGGCGTGTGCTTGCCCGACTCCCAAGCAATGTGGTGCTGGTCAAGCAGGGCTTGGTACATGGGAGCAATCTCTCCCATGTCGCTCACAAACACCTCCATACCTTTGGCTTTCGCCAGTATGGCAGCTCCTGTGCCCGATTCGCCTGCACCTAAAACAACAATTCTTTTCATAATTAGGTTAACGTATTTTAAGGGTTAATATAGCCAATGCCGCTAAAATCAGAGTCACGATACAGAAGCGCAACACAATCTTGCTCTCATGTTGCAACGGACCTTTGCCTTGGAACAACACTTTGCACGTAGGGTCGTTGCGGAGCACTTGATCCATAGAGGTGCGGTAGTGGTCGTGCAGCGGAGTACGCTTCCACACACGCAAGTGCATGCCTTTCTTCTTGGCAAACTTATATACTTGCGTCTGAACAATCACGCTCACGCTCTCCATCAGGAAGATGCCGCACAAGATAGGCAAAAGCAACTCCTTGTGGATAATCACAGCGCACACACCGATAATACCTCCGATAGTCAAACTACCTGTGTCGCCCATGAATACTTGTGCTGGAAAACCATTCCACCAAAGGAAGCCAATCAGTGCGCCTACAAACGATGCCATAAATACCACAAGTTCTTCGCTACCAGGGATATACATCACATCAAAGTAGTCGGAGAATACCACGTTGCCACTGATGTATGCCAGCACAATCAACGCCACGCCAATGATGGCAGAGTTGCCTGCACACATACCATCCATACCATCATTGAGGTTGGCACCATTGCTCACCGCAGCCACTACCAAGATAGTCAGTATCACAAAGAATATCCAACCTGCCTTATATTTATTCGTTTCGCCCAAGAAGGAGAACATATCCGCATAATTGAAGTTATGCTCTTTTATAAATGGGATAGTGGTGCGGGTGGACTTCACTTCAGGCGACTTTTCAAACACCGTGATATTGTTCTCGATATGCGATGTAACACGCTCATTCATAACGGCTTCTGGGCTATAGCGCAGGGTCAGTCCTACTATCAAACCCAAGATGATTTGCCCTGCAATCTTCACCCAACCATTCAATCCCTCTTTGTTGCCTCGGAAGGTCTTGATATAGTCGTCCGCAAAGCCCAAAGTGCCTAAAATCAGCGTAGTGATGAGCATCAAAATCATATACACATTGCTCAGTTTACCCATCAATAGACATGGAATCAGCATAGCAGCAATAATCACCACGCCACCCATCGTAGGCACCCCTTTCTTTGCCACATTGAATGGGTCTATCTTCTCATCGCGCTGGGTCTCGGAGATGTTTTTGCGTTTGAGCAACTGGATAAACCAATTACCCACCCAAATACTTATACACAAACCCATCACACCTGCCACTATCGCACGAAACGAGATGTAGGTCATCAATCGTGCCCCTGGCACATCACCTAATAACTGAAACAATTCGTATATCATAACTCCTGCCTTTAAACTCTAAACTGTAGCCGCTTTGCGGCGTTCTCTAAACTATAAACATCCCTTCACCACTTCATGGTCATCAAAGTGGTGCTTCACACCTTTAACTATCTGATAATCTTCATGCCCTTTGCCTGCCACCAATATCACATCGCCCTGTCGAGCCAAGGTGCAAGCTGTCTTGATAGCCGACTCGCGGTCTTCTATAATCAGCGTATGGCGCAATTCCTCGTTGGTCAGCCCTGCTGCCATATCTTTCAGAATATCAGCAGGTTCTTCATCGCGAGGATTATCAGATGTCAAAATCAGTTGCGTACTCAGTTGATACGCGCTTTTCGCCATAATCGGACGTTTACCTTTGTCGCGATTGCCACCGCAACCCACCACTGTAATCACTTGCGCGGGGGCAGACTGTTTCCCTACATTCGCCGCCACAATCTCGTTGATAGTCTTCAGCACATTCTCCACCGCATCGGGGGTGTGCGCATAGTCTATTACTGCTGTCCAGCCCTTTGGCGAGCGGATGGTCTCAAAACGTCCATTCACAGGTTGCAACCCACTTAAGATACGCAGCACTTCCATCGCATCTTCGCCCAACGCCACCGCAGCACCATAGATCAACAGCAAGTTGCTCACATTGAACCGACCTACCAGTGGCACAAATACTTCCGTATTCACCGCACCCAACGTACTCTGTACGCGCAGCAGCATACCATCGAAGCCCTCCTCCAGTATCTTGCCGCGGAAATCCGCCATGCTATGGGTGGAATAAGTCAGCACGCGACCGCGACAGTTTTGCGTCATCACGAGTCCATTCCTATCATCAATATTCGTAATCGCAAACGCCTCTTTGCCCAATCGGTCAAACAAGACTTTTTTCGTATCGCGGTAATTATCAAAGGTTTTGTGATAATCCAAATGGTCGCGTGTCAGATTCGTGAACAACGCGCCTGCATATTCCAGTCCTGCAATACGCTCTTGTGCAATGGCATGGCTACTCACTTCCATAAATGCGTGCGTACAACCTGCTGCCACCATTTTAGCCAGCAATGCATTCAGTTCCAATGCATTAGGCGTCGTATGGGTGGCTGCCACTGCCTCATCATCCACATAATTCACCACCGTCGACAGCAGTCCTGCTTTGTATCCCAATGCTTTGAAAAGTTTGTATAGCAGTGTTGCAGTAGTCGTTTTGCCGTTCGTACCAGTCACGCCCACCAATTTCAGTTTCTTGCTAGGTTCACCATACCAATAGTGTGCCATCCTGCCCAACGCTTCATCGCTATTTTTCACCAGGATATAGCATACACCATCGTCCTTGATATACTCCTCTTTCTCCAGTACCACAGCTACTGCACCTTTCGCCACACATTGCTCAATATATGCGTGTCCATCGGCTGCTGTACCCACTTGCGCCACAAACAAACAACCCTCACCCACACGGCGCGAGTCAAACTGAATATCAGCCACTTCTCTATTCGTGTCGCCCACTACGCGCAACACGTCAATCTCTTTGATAAGTTCCTGTAGTTTCATTTCTCTAAACACTAAACTCTAAACTCTAAACACTAAACACTATTCCCTCACCTTCATTACCAATTGCCCGTCATCAATCACATACTCTCCCGCATACGCCATGGTCTTTTCCGCAATATGCCGCACCACGCTACCGCAGTCCATACCCGCATCGTATGGCCATTGCGGACCATGAATCACGCAAATGCACGTGTACTGAGGATTCTCCTCTGGGAAATATCCTACAAACGACATACGGTGACGGCGATTGTTATAGCCTTTTTCCAAAATTTGTGCCGTACCCGTCTTACCTGCAATAGCCACCAAATCACTCTGCGCTTTGCGTGTACCCCAAGGATTGACTGACGCAGTACCCAAAGTATCATTCCACACCACATCATGCAGACATTCGCGTATGCCTTTAAGCGTAGATGCACTACACATACTGCTCTTTACCACACTACTTTCAAATTCCTCAATCAGCTTACCATTCTTGCGTATCTCCTTGACCATCAACGGAGTAATCATCTTTCCATCATTGGCAATACCATTATAGAACATCAGCATCTGCAGTGGACTCAACTCCACCGAATAGCCATATGCCATCTTTGAGATTGTCACTGTGTCGTTCGGCACATTGATCAACGCTTGCTTCGCACCAGGGATAGTATAGTCCACGCTATCACATAATCCCATGTTTTTCAGCTTCTTAACAAACTTCTTCGCACTACCATCATACCCTTCCGTCACAATCTTAGCTAGAGCAATATTGCTACTCACTGCCAACGCCTGACGAATATCATACACGGTATCTGCTGGGTGCGCGTCGGTATGTTTTGAGCCGTGATACGTCCAACCTTTTTCATATACGCGAATCGTATCTTCCATATCCACTTTACCATCATCCAACGCTGCCATCAGCGAAATAGTCTTAAACGTTGAACCTGGCTCCATACGTATAACGGCGTGATTAGCAACCTCATAGTATTGCTCATCCTCTCCGCGATCCAAGTTACTCATCGCTTTGATCTCACCCGTTTGTACATCCATCAATATCACACAACCCCAATCCGCCTTCGTATGTTCTAGTCGTTTGCGCAGTGCCGTTTCGCAAATATCCATCAGATTGGCATCAAAAGTGGTGTGCACATCACAACCATTCTCCGCCTCACGAATAGGCACATTCTGCCAACCGCCTGCAATCTTCTGCCTTACACTCATACCATCTTCGCCTCGCAGATACGAGTCATATCGCATCTCCAAGCCCGATTTGGCTTCTCCACTGGCAGCATAGATATTGCCTATCGTTCTGCTACCCAGACTGTTAAAGGGTTTTACGCGCAAGTTCAAGTCTTCTGCATAAAAACCACTCTTATATACTCCACGACGAATCAATGGCAACTCTTTGATTTCTTTCAACTGAGTATAAGATATGCGCTTGCTACTCAGTCGGATATTCCTTTCCTTCCTCGATTTGCTGCGATAGGCATTCACCATTCGAGCGCGGTATTCTTCTTTCGTTTGGTCGCCCACAATCCGGCTCAATCCCTCTGCAATACTATCCACATGCGACCAAAACAGTTCGCCATTATTCATATGCAGCGCCTCCACGCGAGTGTCCATATGAATGCTATATTGAGGCACACTACTTGCCAGCAGCCTTCCCTCGCAATCAAAGATATTGCCTCGTATTGCCCTGATTGTCTTATAATTAGACTCGCGCTGATCCACCAGACTCTCCCACTGCTCACGTTGAGCGGTTTGAATCACAACAATGCGAATAAACACCACTACAAACAGCAGAGCTATCATCACAAACACGATAGCAAAACGCAAAATAGTATGTTTCAGATTCTCGCTCATTGTATTCGAATAGCAGGTTTATTACTCTCGGTCACTTTGCTGCCTTTCTCTTTCAGCATTTTCGAGATAGACGACTGACGGCTCTTGTTCATCAGCTCCGAGTTTACGGTCAACTGGGTCATCTGCACATCTTGCAACTCTTTTTGCAGATCGCTCAACATGCGTTGTTGGCGTTGCGATTGATAGCCGCTATAGATATAGAAGAATATCAGTCCGCTTATCAGTAGGAGCAATTTATATTGTTGCTTAAACCACCCGTGGCTTAGCACATTTCCGCTCAATATTTCTTTAATCGATAGTTTTGCCATAATTCATCATTCTAAATTCATCATTCTAAACTATCTTCTCCGCCACTCTCAGTTTTGCACTTCTGGCTCTCGGATTGCGTTCTACTTCTTCTTCGCTAGCAGTTAGTCCCTTCTCGATCACCTTAAACGGACTCAGTATGTTGCCATAAAAATCCTTCTCTATCTTCCCTTCCAAGTTCCCCGAACGCAGAAAGTTCTTCACCATTCTATCTTCCAACGAATGATAGGTCAGTATCACTATCCTACCTCCGGGTTTCAGCAAGTCTTTGGCTGCCAGCAACATCTCTCTCAGTGCCCCCATTTCATCATTCACCTCTATACGTAGTGCTTGAAACAATCTCGCCAAATCTTTCTTTGCCCCAGCAGGAATGTCTAACTCCTGCCCATCTTTTCCCCCTTGAAGGGGGACCGAGGGGGTCTTTCCCATTACCACTTCCACCAACTCCTCCGTCCTTTCTATCGCTTTCTGCCCTCTTGCTTTCACAATCTTCTTCGCAATCTGCCGCGAGTTTTTCAGCTCACCATATATATATAGTACGCGCGCGAGGTCTTCTTCGCTGTATGTATTCAGAATATCCGCCGCCGTCTTACCTCCCGTCTGATTCATTCGCATATCCAATGGAGCAGAAAAACGAAAACTAAAACCTCTTTCTGGACAATCAAAATGGTGGAACGACACTCCCAAGTCTGCCAACAAACCATCTATCTGCTTCACGCCGTAGTAGTCCATAAAATTCCGCAGATAACGGAAGTTACTATGCACAAACTGCCAATGTGAGTATCGCGAATCCCGACGCTCGATTTCCGATTCCCGATTCCCAAAATCCGAACACACCGCGTTCTCATACGCATCCAAATCCTGATCAAACGAATACAATTTCCCGACTCGCGACTCCCGACTCCCAAATTCGGAGTCCCGAAACGCGACTCCCGACTCAAGTTCCTCCAATATCGCCCTCGAGTGTCCACCGCCACCGAAGGTCACGTCCACATACAATCCATCGGGTTGAATATTCAACCCTTGGATTGTCTCTCTCAGCATCGCGGGAATGTGATAAATCTCATTCATAGTTGGTTAGGTTTAATTTATAGTTTAGGCTGGGATTTCATGCGTATTCTGATGCGCTCGGCCAAGTCTTTTTGTGGCATTTGCTTCTCTGCGAACACGGTTGGGTTCCATATCGCGAAGCGATCCAGCATGCCTACAAACAGTATATCTTGCTCTGCACCAATCATTTCCAAAGTTCTCTTTTGCAGCAGTACACGTCCTTGGCTATCCATATCCAACATCTCTGCCTCCGACATAAACTGCATCAATATCATCTGATCTTCTGGGTCCCATTCATCGAGTGCATTACGCAGTTCGCTCACTTTCGCGTGCCAAACATGTTCGGGATAGAAGATAACACACTCATTATCAGTATCTCTACGCATCACAATTTGCGTAGAACCCATCTCTGCAAGTATTTTTCTGTAACTTGCAGGAACAAACACGCGACCCTTTCCGTCCAACCGTGCTTCTATGTTTCCAATAAATGTGTTCATAATTTTCAATTTTAATTTCTAACAGCCAAAGGCGGTCTAACAACGTAGTGGTCCGACTTCTGACAGCCTTCAGGCGGTCTTTCTCTGAATTCCGCTGCAAAGTTACAAAAAATATTTCATATTCCCCACATTTCCCCACAAAAAATTTTTCAATAACTTTTTCAACATATTTTTAAAATAATTATCAACAGTCCAACACTCTAATTATCAACTAGATACAAAACTTATTAAAACTAGTGGGGAAAAGTGGGGCAACAATCCTTTCGTATTCTTTTTTTTTTCACCTATAACCTTTAGCCGCTTGAAGCGTCCTATATCCCATAGCCCATAGGGCGCCCAATAAACAGTGCCCAATCCTTTCACCATTCCATTTTCACCTTTTATCCCTTAATCATGCACGTATAAATCTTTAGTGATTCTTTAGTTATTCTTTAGTTATTCTTTGGTGATTCTTTGGTGATTCTGCTATCTTCACCGAACGATCAACCAAACAATTACACCCTTTACCCAATATCCAATAGGCGGAACGCCGTCCCATAGTCCAACGGGCGTCCCATAGCTCGTTATGCGAGCGTCCATTATCCCATTGGGCATCCTATATCCAGCAAATAGCGAAAAAAATCGCTATTTGCTTGCACATCCGCGATTTTTTCCGTACCTTTGCATGTTATTTGTGAGATTATACCCAATGAACGAATTTTTAGAACTGGAAGAGCAGGTACTACGAATGATTAAGACGGTCTATGACCCCGAGATACCTGTCAACATATATGAATTAGGTCTTATCTACCGCATCGACCTCCCAGGCGATGGTATCTGCAATATCGATATGACCCTCACCGCACCCAACTGCCCTGCTGCAGACTTCCTCGTAGAGGATGTCAAGCAGAAAGTCGGTTCAGTAGATGGTATCAACGAAGTAAACGTAAACATTGTCTTCGACCCCGAATGGAACAAAGACATGATGTCCGAAGAAGCCAAACTCGAACTCGGCTTCCTCTAATCTAACAGCGAAGCGATCTACAGCGAGCAAAACGAGCGAACTACAAACTACAGCGAAGCGATCTAAAATATGACCTACTTCCTCTCCGACGCACACCTTGGTTCAAGGGCGATTGACAACCCTATCGCTCATCAGCAAACCGTCATCTCCATGCTCAACGAAATGGAGAAGGATGCCACAGCCATCTACTTGCTCGGAGATATCTTCGATTTCTGGTGCGAGTATTTCTGGCGCGACCGCAGCAAAGAGCAATACCGACCTATCCTCGACAAACTTAAATCACTCACCAACAAGGGTATACAACTTCACTTCTTCATTGGCAACCACGATATATGGACGTTCGGTTGGCTTGCCAAACAAACAGGCGCAATCATACACCGCAAGCCCGAAAGCATCACCATCCACGGCAAACGCCTCTTCCTTGCTCATGGCGACGGGCTTGTACCTAGCAACTATATATCACAGGTACCCAAGCACTTACAAAAGAAAATTAAATCCTTCATCTTCTTGCGTAAGGTCTTCCATAACCCCATCTTGCAAACGCTTTTCCGTTTGCTACCCCCTGCTTGGGGCAACGCTTTCGGCTATAACTGGGCAAAAAACAGCCGTCTGAAGGAGTTGGCTCGCCCTTGTCCTTACAAAGGTGAGGACAAAGAGGAATTAGTACTTTTTGCCAAAGAGCAAGAGCAACAGGGCAATCACCACGACTACTATATCTTTGGTCACCGCCATATCGAACTAGACCTAATGCTCAGCCGCGATAGTCGCATCATCATACTTGGCGACTGCTGGCAACAATTCACCTACGCCCAAATGGACAACCAAGGCAACACCACACTACACAACTCTACACCACTCTAAACAATTCTACACAACACTATGCACACTCGACAACAACAACTTGCAGCTTTCGACCGACTACTTACGGTCATGGACGAACTCCGAGAGAAATGCCCATGGGACAGAAAACAAACCTTCGAATCCCTCCGTCAGAACACTATTGAGGAAACCTATGAATTGGCAACTGCCCTGCTCCAAAACGATATGAACGAAATCAGTAAGGAGCTTGGCGACGTACTCCTCCACGTGGTCTTCTATGCCAAGATTGGTAGCGAATTGGGAGCTTTTGACATGGCAGATGTCTGCAACAAGATCTGCGATAAACTTATCTTCCGACACCCACACGTCTATGGCGAATATGCAGCCAACAACGCGAAAGAGGTTTGCGAGATGTGGGAACAAGTCAAACTCAAAGAGAAAGGCGGCAACAAAACCGTCCTCGCAGGCATCCCTGATGCACTACCTGCTCTCGTCAAAGCATATCGCATACAGGACAAAGTAGCCAATGTAGGCTTCGATTGGGAGAAAAAGGAGGACGTATGGGCAAAAGTAAAAGAGGAGATTGCAGAATTTGAAGCAGAAGTAGCCAACATGGACGATGAGAAAGCCACCGAAGAGATGGGCGACTTGTTCTTTGCGCTCGTAAACGCTGCTCGCCTATATAATGTTCGTCCTGACAACGCACTAGAGAAAACCAATGCCAAGTTCATCCGCCGTTTCAACTACGTTGAGCAAAAGGCAAAAGAAAAGGGTCTATCCCTCAAAGAGATGACCCTAGATCAGATGGAAGCACTCTGGCAAGAAGCCAAAACGCAAAATCTATAATTTACTTGCTTACGGGCACAGTAAAGCGAATAGAAGCAGTAGGATATTTCGAATCACTCTCTACTGTCAACGTAACGGCAGACTTGCCTTCCACTTTAGGAGAGATATAAATAGGAAAGGCAACATTATTGTAACCTGGATTAAAATACAAACGACCTGCTGCCACATCCGAACGATCAGTCAATACTTTTAGTATCTCATCGTTAAGCGGATACCATAAGGCTGTTTCTATTGTATCCCAATCTAGTTTGACGGACACAAGATTATTGCTTACCGTATAGAATGAACTTGCAAACATAACAGTATCACCCAGCGCAAGAGTATCTGTGACATACGAATCGTCCTCTGTATCATACTTCAATAACAAAGTATCTTTTGCTCCTTTCAGACTGTCACCCTGCATAATAGGATTTACATAAAAGGCAGAACTATAGATACGAGGAGTATAATGTGACTCCACTTCACCCAAACAGCTAGTCATTGCCAAAGCAACAACCAATACAGATATCAATACAAACCATTTACGCATAATAGTAACTATTAATTATTAATTACAAAAAATCGGGTCTTGTGACCCGATGTGCGGCATAAAGGACTCGAACCTTCACTCCTCTCGAAACTAGATCCTAAGTCTAGCGCGTCTACCAATTCCGCCAATGCCGCAGAAATCGGCTGCAAAATTAGTAAAAATATTACACATACGCAAGAAAAATAGCAAAAACTTTGCTTTTATTAGGAAATGTACGAAACTTTTTATCATAATTTACCAAATGGACTGCAAATTGTCCACCGCAAGACCACTTCTCCTGTCGTTTATGTCGGCATAATGGTTGGCGCAGGCACTCGCCACGAACTCCCCAACGAGAACGGCATGGCGCATTACATCGAGCATTGTGTCTTCAAAGGTACGCAGCACTACACTGCTCGCCAAATCATCAATCATATCGAGGGAATCGGCGGCGAAATCAATGCCTATACCACTAAGGAAGAAACCACCTTCTATGCGGCCACCCTGCGCCAACACTTCCGCACTACCCTCCATCTGCTAGCGGATATGGTGCTTCGCCCTACTTTTCATAAAAAGGAGACCGACAAGGAGCTTACCGTCATCCTCGACGAGATTGAGAGTTACAACGATTCGCCCAGCGAACTCATCTACGACGACTTCGAAAACATGATTTTTGAGGGTAGTTCACTGGCTATGCCTATCCTTGGCACCAAGCGCACCCTCCGCCATATCTCCAAATCCCCCGACATCGCCCTCCGTTGGATGCAACAGCACTACCGCCCTGAGCGCATGGTACTCTTCGTGCTCGGCAACGTATCCACCCAACAAGTCATCTCCGCCGCCGAAAAAGAACTCCTCTCCTCTTCACCTTATCGCCCTATCGCCTCATCGCCAATAGCCAATAGCGAAGCGTCCTATAGCCAATCGCCAATCGCCTATAGCGAAGCGTCCCTTACCCGACTATACCGCCGCCACACCCACCAAACCCACATCATGCTTGGCTCGCATACCTACCCTATCGGTCACCCAAAGCAACTAACCATGTACTTGCTCAATAATATCCTTGGTGGTGGCAGTATGTCTAGCCGTTTGTATCTCAGTCTGCGCGAGAAATATGGACTGGTTTATAATATCGACTCGCAGGCAGTGCCTCTGAGCGACACGGGCTATTGGAACATCTACCTCGCCTGCGAACCGCAGCACAAGGACCAGTGCCTCGAGCTCTGCCATAAGGAACTCAAGCAATTGCGTGACACTACTCTCACCTCTACCCAACTCCAACGCGCCCTGCGCCAGTTGGAGGGACAGATGGCTATTTCGGCTGAAAATCAGGAGAATAATGCCCTGGCGATGGCAAAGCAGATGCTCTATCACCACCATGCCCCTGCGTGGCAAGATACCTTCGCTCGCATACAGACCATCACCCCCACCCAACTCCAAGACGTCGCCAACGAAGTCTTCGCCCCCGAAAAGATTTACACGCTATTATACGATTAAACACAAAAAATTCCCTACTCGCACCGCACAATAACCGCACAATAACCGGACAATAACCGCACTATTCGTTACCTATACAGAACACCCATAGATGCAAAATATATGCAAACACAAAAAAAACGCGACCCCATAGGAGTCGCGTTCTTTAGTTTATCTTGATTGAGAGCTTATTGGATATATTTCTCACCGTTCTTGATAACGATACCCTTGTAGTTCTCATCTACCTCAACACCGAGGAGGTTGTAAATCTTGTTATTGAAAGATGGAGTTACAATATTCTCAACGCCAGATCCGATATTGGTAACATCGCCTTGATTGATAACGAACTCAATGACAGCCCCATCCGCATCAATAGTGATTACACCTTGACGACCAACTTCACCTTCTGGAAGAGGATCTGCACCAAATGCAACTGCAAGCATATTATAGTCAGCGAGATAAGTATCATCTATACCTGCAAAACCAAGCCACTCAGGAGCATCAAAATACCAAGAATTGATATCTGTTACGTTTGTACTGAGAATTACCCAATAATCCTCGGTATCCTCACCAAAGTATGCTACACCACCCTCTACTGGGACATTCAAGGTATTCACTGTTGTGTCATTTATAACAGTTGGCCAGTAACCAAAGTAACCAATAGCCATATTGTGGTCACCGTTGATATCCATACGGAAGATGCTACCATCCTTTGTGTAGTATGTTGTACCACCTGGTGTATGATAGTCAGAGAAAATACCAAACTCACAACCTGTCTCATTGTAGTTTGTCAATTGAAGGTAGAAATCACCCTCTACCCATACAGGTACCTCATTGATACCACCGAGAAGATCTGTTTCGTAGAATTTAGCCACGAGGGTTCCATAAGTACCACCCATATCTACATAATCTGCTGCTGTTAGAACGGTAGTTGCAATTGGCTCACTGAAGTAAATTGTACTATTCTCAATATCAGCATTGAACAATTCTAATTTCACAGAAGCACCTTCTGGCAACATACCCTTGATATCCTTATTACTTTGATTATAGATAGGAATATAAATTTGCTCAATCTTCAATGTAGAAAGGTTACGAACGATTTGACCCATTGTATCAATACGCTGAGTTTTGGTAGTATCATAATACAAACCTGTACCATGTTTATACAAGCCACGTGTGTTCTTTGTACCTACTTGATAGAAATCACTACCAGTCTCTGGTTCATAAAGCAAAGATGTTTCCATACCACATAGTGTCATAGGGAAATTAAGCATCGTACCGTTATTATCAATAGAAATAGGTGTCTCACCTACAGAAAATCCAGCTCCACCTTTACCTGCTGCCTCAGCGTACATATAACCTCTAATCAGATAATCTACGTTGTCAAGAGTCAAGGTGTGATCTGTGGTGTAGTATAAATAATAACTACCAAAAAAATAGTCTTCCCCTGCATAGGTCACATAGGTATCACTATTTGCCATCAACAAAGAATCTCTTGCTTGAGAATACCAAGAAGTAGGACCAAATGCATTCTTCCAAACAAGGCTATCTTGATAAGGTAACATAATGAGTGGCGCCGTAAGAGAATATCCTTCTGGAGACATACCACTATGTTGCATACCTCTCACATAATAATAGTCTGAAGCTGCATACTCAGCATCTTCTGCCATAGCCTTTCGACCATAAGTATCAGCAGAGAAAGGAATCACTGTCATTTCACCTTCCGCCTCTACTACAGAGAAAGTAGCTTTTTTGAAATCCAATGCCTTTTCAATTGCCACTGGAGTTTGCGCGGTAGCCATTGTTGCCACTGCTAACGCAAGTAAAAAAGTAATCTTTTTCATACCTTTAAAAATTTAATAGTTTAACATTATGAGTTTTCACTCGTTTTCACAATAGTTAGTTATCTTGTATCACATTTTGACATTTGTCACACCTTTTACTGACAATGGTTGACTGCCTCCATTTAGGAACATACCAGCCGCTCCATTAAATATATTCGTTGCAGATGGTGTTGCTGTAAATGAGCCTACCATAAGATCTACTATATCCTGTACGACAGGTATCGTATTAGCCCAACGTTCTGCATTACCTGGATTACCATCATCTGGAGTTGCATCATATGGAGTGAGATTAGATACCGTTATTCCCTTTTCATCTATTGTCATATCAATAGTCCAGACTAGGCTAACAGTCTGTTCTGACAATTTACCCTTTTTATCTTTTTGCCAATAACCAAATTGAATCAAGATAAAATGTCCACCTTCATACATATTCAAAGCCTGATTATATCCATATCCCATCATCTTAACAGTTGGCTTTTTGCTTTGATTTCCAGAGAGATTATCTACCTCTTCAAGGAAAGAAGATACATAACTTATATCAGTAGGATCTACTGACCAACCTTTCGCATTATCAGAAAAATAAGAACGGAAAAGCAAATTCAAATTACCGGCACTTATGAGTGTACCTGCTTCACCCTTGAGTTCACCCTTCACACTATCATAAGCAAAGATATGCTCATGTACATCCTCGCCAAAACCAGTAGATACGATGATACCATCTTCCATTGAACATACTGGGTGATAAGTCGCTGTCTCTGCTACAAGTGCAGAACCATATGCTGCACTTGCAAATTGACCAGAAGCACCATTATAGAGATACATCTTATTACCGCCTTGTACCAAAGTAACTATATTGTTGTTTCCAAACAACTTGGCTTGCATATTCTCACAAGCAGCAAAATAAGCGGTCAAATCAGCATTCTTCATCGGACGCATCACGCTATAGGCACTATGTTTCTTTCCTTTCAAAAGTACCAATTCAGGCGTAGCCTTCAAAATCAAAAACTCATAGTCACCTAAGTGACCAGCACCATCAGGTTCGGGATCAGACCATGCATGGAATACATCATTATAGGTGTCAAATGTGAGGATTGGTCCATAATCAATCTTTACTGCCCACGTACTAGCCGTATCAGTCATAATCTTGTTACTGGTCGTAGTAGAGTTCTTGGCTGTAACACTCACATTACCATTCTTCTTGAACTTGAGCACCATATTAACGCCCTTGGCAGTTGCTTCTAGATTAGGGAAATAAGCCATTTCCCAACCTGCCTCTTGAGATACAAGAATATCAAAAGCATTATCTACAGCCTCTTGTGCACGCAGAGCTGCTGGTTTGTCAAACAAACTTTCCTCATCACGGTTACATGCTACAAAACTAGCAGCAAGTAAGCCAATCATTACTATATATTTTGCTTTCATAGTCATCTAAAATTTATTTATCGTTCAAGAACTCTAGGTTCATAATCATGTTCCAATCTAGATTTGCTTGGCGCTTTTGTACCTCATCGTGCATCGCTTGAAGATTGATATTCCACTTCTCAGCCAACCATGTGTTGCAGATATCCCATTTTTGTTGGATAATCGCTGCACCTTCAGGACCTGCTTCTCTCAACATATTTTGCCACCAAACATCCGATTTAACAATATAGTTAGCAATCACCTCTACAAAGTCTTCACGTGCTTGACTCGATCCGTAGTTTGATACATAGCCTAATTCCCATGCCTCTTTATTAGTACGCTCCTGCCACTTGATTGGATCATAATCAGCTGCATTAATCAAGCCAAACTCCTTGGGGTAATTCTTTTGTTGGTGAAGAATATGCGAGAACTCATGGTGCATCGTTTTGAAAATATATTCATTGAGTTGCTCAATATTATTGATTTGCATCTCATTAATCTTCAATAACGTAATCTTGATACCACCTTCTGCATAACCCAACTTCTCTGTACCTTGCACAGGGTCTATCATCGCAGAGCCTATCAGTTGAATCATCTTTGGACCATAGGTGGGCAAAAAGTCAGGACCTACAATAACATCATACACATCATACCACAAATACAATGCCAAGTGTGCCAATGTATCTGCCATACCTATACTAACTGGCACTACGTTGTAGTTAGGGTCGGTAGCATTGTCATCCAATTTGTACAAGAACTCCACATTGTATGGCTCAGTATAATACTTGTCCAACCATTTGTCAAACTTATAGGTATAAGAGGTTGTATCTGCTGCCACTGGATCCACAAAAATGGAATCTGTAAACTGCTCATTCGATTCACAAGCAGCAAAAGCAACTACTAGCAATACCAATGCTATTATTTTATTCATCGTTTTCATATCTTTACTATTATTGTAGTTTATTCCGTTATAATTTCTATCTTGGCTCCGGGTATAGAACCTGCACCAAACACTTGTGGAGCAGAAGGTGTGTAAATATCATTTGGCTCTAAAGCTGGCGACATTGTCACATTGCCATCCAAATTATCACCCAACACCTTACGTGGGTTCGCTGACATACCCGCCATAATCACCTCTTGTGGCAATTGAATAGCACGACGATCATCGTTCCATACCAATACACGAGGAGCATCCTTGCCTTGTACGTGAGTGATTTCTATACCATAACGCTTCAAGTCATGCCAACGAAGACCATCGTGAAGGGTCTCAATACGACGAAGGTGAAGAGCACAATGTACGAATGGCATTTGCTCCGCTGTGATTGTCCAATCAGCCGACATCTCTTGGTTATGTAATACCGGAATATAGTTTGGATTTGCCTCACTTGCTGCATAGAACGCTTTTATCTTTTCTTGCGTCAAATCCACCTTGCCACCTGCAACAGTATCCATACGACCATTTACATTATAACCCTGACACCATAGACGCAAATCATTAGTTGCACCCTCTAAGTCATTCAAATGTACCTTTGCCTCTGCTCGACAAAGAAGTGTCTCATTGGTTGTGAAAGCACGGGTGATACCATGAATATAACCATAGCCATTTACTTTATCAGTGTACTCAAACAAATAGTACGCTTTCGCGCAGAAACCACCTAACTTTTGATCTGCAGACCAGAATCCAAAACCAGGGAAATTACCAGTCCAGCAAGGACCAGGACCTGTAGCAGAAAAGTCCGCTGCATCACCATTACATTGATAACGTCCATAACTTGGCAACAATGCATATCCTGCAGATGACATCGTTGTATAAATCAGCAAATTAGATTGTGCTTGCGAATCAATGTAGTGATTAAATGCGGATAAGATATCACTAAAATCTCTATTGGTTTGAGCATCAAACAACATAGCCAACACAGTTTCATCACCTGTTGTCAACACATAATCTGCATGTTGCACCACCTTTGCCCATTCACGTTTATACAGATAGAAACGAGCCGCAAAAGCATGTGCTGCCTTCACATTAAAGTGATAACGAGGCACCATATAATACTCATCTGAAACCAGTTTCAAACCTTCTTCAAGGTCCTTCTCAATAGCCATATAGGTGTCATATAGCGAACCGCCAATCCAAGCTGTGTCGCCTTGCTCATCTATATTCACCACCAGTTCTGGACCACGGCTATACTCTGGAGCTACTCGTGTCTCAGGTTGAAGCATATAGGTTATACCCATATCCTTCTTGCTTTCCTCCTCATTCTTCCACGCTTGGCAGAAGATACCTGCCAACAAGAAATGGTGATATGCACGACTTATCAGGGCCTCACCCTTCTCAGCATCCATATTGATACCTTCTGCCTCAAGTTTCTTGATAGCTTGGAGAGCTTGGTTCGCAGTAGCGATAGCAGTATAATTAGCATCCCAAATATACTTAGGAGAATCTTGAGCACCACTACTCTTTACGGGCAGCCACGCAAAAATCTCATTATACATCTCACTCAATGGCACTACTGCATTCGAGTGACCTGTCTTAGGATCTGGCACGGTATTGTCAATCACATTATCTGAAGAAAACTCGCAAATAGCAGCATTATTGGCATTTGTATATGCACTCACCAAAAGAAGCTGCACTTTTTCCTTGGTATTGATTGTAGCACGCATATCTGGCTCGTGATCCAAGAAATCACAACCCGTCATGGCTACTACCACTGCTGCAAATATATATATCCAATTCTTTTTCATATTCATACTCCTTTCTATTATATAATATTATGTACCTCCAGATAATTAGAATCCAAGTTTAACTGTCAATGTAAACTGACGTGGGTTTGGAGAAGACACACCACCTGTATTATAATACTCAGGATCACGTCCGTTCAATTTCTTGTCTGCATATGCCAACCACAAGTTGGTAGCACTCAATTTCACCGAGAAACTTGATACTGCCTTTTGACCCTCAAATACTTTCTTAGGCAAATCATATGACAAAGACAATTCTTTCAAACGGATGAAATCACCTTTTGCTACACGCTCTGTAGAATAGTTATATGCAGAATAGGCATTTTCTAGACCATTGATTTCACGCATTTGACGAACAGTTGCAATAGCAGGGATAGTAGTAATTTCCTCATCACCAGGTACAATCCAACGATTCTTCATTTCCTTCATACTTGCTGTCAAGTCGCTATAATCGCTGCTATATACAGGGCAAAGAGCATCCAAACGCAATACATTACCAAAGCTATAGGTAAAGAATACATTCAGTTTCAAACCCTTCCAAGAGAAAGTATTACCAAACGAACCAGTAATAGTAGGATCAAGACTACCTTCATACGTCAAATAATCAACATCCTCATATTCTTGGAAATAGATCGCGTCGTAGTTACCAGGACCAACCACTTGAGTATGCTCAGCATCAATATAGAATGTAGGAAGGCCCTCCTCTGTCAAACCCGCAAATGGAATACTATAGAGAGCACCTACTGGACGTCCTTCCATACGACCATAACCATTCACCAATTGGAATACTTGTGAACGAGAATCCAATTTAGTAATCGTATTCTCCGCCCAACCAAAAATCCAGTCAGTAGTCCATTTAAAGTCTTTGGTCTTGATGTTAGTAGTAGAAATAGTAAACTCACAACCAGTAGATTGCATCGTAGCATCGTTGGCTAGTTTGGTTGTAGAACCACCCACACCCATCGTTTGTACATAACCAATCAAATCAAAATTGTTACGACGATACCAGTCAAACTCTACATTAATGCGGTTATCCACAAAACCTAGAGCCAAACCTATATTGAGCTCATGTTTCTTCTCATATGTCAACTCTGAATTCTCTAGGTCGTACAATTGAATACCTGTTTCAGACGCTGTTGTACTAGGACGGAATGGAGTAAAACTAGAGAACACTGCCAAAGAGTTAGTTACACCTGCAGGACCACGGTCTGCAGTCAAAGAGTAACTACCCTTCAAACTTGCATACGACCATCCCTTACCAAAGGTAGGAGCCCACCACTTTTCTTCATGAGCATTCCATGCTGCAGATACGTTCCATGTAGGCAACCAACGCGCTGTACGGCTCTTACCCAATTTATTAGTACCCTCATAGCGAATGGTACCATTGATGGTATAACGACCTTTGTATGAATAAGTCGCCATTCCAAAGAACGCCAAGTTACGATAATAAGTAAAGTCATTCGAGTAGTACACTGAATTTTCCTCTTGGCTCTGCTTAAAGAGACGATAATCCAAATAAGGCACACCTCCATTATTATATTGATATCCCCAACCACGGAACCATGTGTATTGACGATCAGTAGAGTTCAACTCACCACCTCCAAAAAGACTAATGATATGATCACCATTGCGACCTAAATCCGCATTATAACTGATTGTAGCACGGAAGTCGGTAGAGAGCAATGAGTACTCAGTCAAGTTATAAATACCGCCCTTAGGCATCACAGTCTCTGGCAATGCCAATGGATTGTCAGGATCAGTATAAAGGTATGGGTTTGCATCACGGATAGTACTATTCTCAGGGTCAATACCCGCACGATATGCACGTGCTTGATTACTCTCATCCTTGATATTATGCTCTTGACGGCTCATTTGGTAACGAATGGCTCCTAAAGCTGCTATTTCTAATCCACGAACTGGCTTCCAGTTGATATCACCTTGGAACTTCAAATCAGTCACCTTGATATCAATATAGTTGTTTGCCAACTCATCAAAGATATTAAAATCACAATAATTACGACGATATGTCTCTCTAGGATCCATCGCACGCGATGTATTCATCGCATAGGAGAATGGGTTAATATCAAACTCACGACTCACAGCACCAGAGATAGGGTCAGTCATCGCAGAGATTGTACCTGGAGCTTGTTGTTTACGATAACTACCCATCGTAGCAATACTAGCAGTCAACTTCTGCTTGCTAGTTGATGGCAACAAGTCATAACTTGCGTTCATATTACCCGTAAAACGAGCCACTTCACTAGCTTTATACCATCCTGGATCTTGCATGGCAGACAAAGAAGCGTACACACGTGCGCGCTCACTACCCGTAGAGAATGATAGCGAGTGATTATGCATAACTGTTTGATTGAATAACTCTGCAAACCAATCGGTATTACGGAACTCAGCTTGACGCAAATAAGCATTCTTAGCTTCTATTGTATTAGGAAGACCCACACCACCATCTTTGGCAGCATCAATCAACGCATACATACGACCATATAAACCAGAGTTCTTAGCAGCATATAAGGACGAATACTCCAACCAACCCTTACGCTCAAACTCTTGATATATACCCATTTGTTCTTGTGAGTTACAGATATTATAGTCATTATATGAGGGCACCATACGATAGGTTAACTCACCCGTATAATTCAAGCGAGATTGACCTGCCTTACCTTTCTTAGTCGTCACAACAATCACACCTGCCATCGCGCGAGCACCATAGATTGACGTCGCAGAACCATCTTTCAAAATTTGAAAACTCTCAATATCCTCAGAGTTGATACCCGAGATTGCACTAGCAATCAACGTAGTAGCATCACCTGATGATAAATCATCGGCATCCATCTCAATAGCATCCTCTAGCACAACACCATCCACAACCCACAAAGGTTTACTAGCACCATAGATAGAAGTAGCACCACGTACACGAATCTTAGGAGCTGTACCAAAAGTACCACTCACGTTCTGCACGCTCACACCCGCAGCACGACCTTCCAAACTACGACTCACGTCAGCCACACCTGAAAGCATCGTTTCTTCAGCCTCTAACTTAGTTGTTGCACCTGTAAACAAACGCTTATCCTGCTTTACCATACCGGTAACAACCACTTCTTCCAGTTGCTCGGTATCGCTCTCAAGAGTAACACTAATGTTGGATTTCACTGCAACAGTCACAGTTTTGTAACCCATGTAGGAAATCACCAGATTCTTTACACCTGCAGGCACGGTCAACTCAAAGAAACCATCAAAGTCGGTCACAGTACCAACTGTAGTTCCTTCAGCCACAACATTGGCACCGATCGCACCAATACCTGCTTCTTCATACACTGTACCAGTCACTTTCGTCTGCGCCATAGCACAAACAACCAAAAGTGAGGCAATCATTAAACAGTAAATACGCTTCATTATTAATATGTTTTTAATTTACGGCAAGTTACGAATTACATTACAATCACTCGCTATTGCCCAGAATTACTACTATCAAAACAAGAAAAATCGCGCAAAGTTACTACTTTTTTCTTGTACTACCAAATATTTTACAAAAAAAATGCCAAATCAAATGCTTTTTTTATGTTTTACAACATATTCTTGACACAACCGCATACATTAGAATCTACACTAACGCCAATTTTAAGGTACGTGCGCACGCATACGATAAAAAACAAGGATTGATTCATTTGATTCAATAAAAATACACTAATTTTAAAAGAATAGTACCCATTTTCTTGCGTATATCATTTTTTTACATTACCTTTGCACCGCATTTAGATTTAGGGAAGCAAGTGAGATTCTTGCACAGACCCGCTGCTGTGATTCGCAATCCGATGTTCACTATCTCTTAGGTCACTGGCTAACTATCAAAGCTGGGAAGGCCGAACAAAAGGAGCGATAAGTCAGAAGACCTGCTATATGCATTCGTTGAACGCTCTCGTGGTATAGGGCTTAAGACATGAACAGACGTTTTCTCATATGGCTTTTCGCACTCTCGTGCTTGGCAGCATTCTCTCAAAACAATGCCGCCGATAGTCTCATTGCCTCATCGCCCGATAGTCTCATTGCCCATTATATCAACCTCGATGAGTACACCATCACCGCTCGCGTCAAAGAGAAGGATATCATTATCCCTCAGACACTTGCGGGCGTACAGCTCAAGAAGATGAATGCCCTCAGCGTAGCCGACGCCATCCGCTATTTCTCGGGCGTACAGATCAAAGATTATGGTGGTGTGGGCGGTATCAAGACCGTGAATATCCGTTCCATGGGCACTAATCACATGGGCGTGTATTACAATGGCGTACAACTTGGCAATGCACAAAACGGACAAATCGATCTCGGCAAATACTCACTCGAAAACATCGAAGAAATCCAGCTCTACAACGGTCAGAAGTCCGATATCTGGCAGTCCGCACGCGAATTCGGTGCTGCGGGTAGCATCTACCTCACCACTCGCCGTCCACGTTTCGAGGCAGGCAAGGCCTTCAACGTGAAAGCGCAGATGCGTGCAGGCAGTTTTGCGCTTATCAATCCGAGTCTGCTGTTCGATATCCGCCTCAGCGAAACGATGTCTATCACGGCGAATGCCGAACTCGTTTCCTCCGATGGCAAGTATCCTTTCCGCTATCGCCGCGTCACTCCGTCGGGCGAAGTGGCATACGACACTACCGCCATCCGCCAAAATGGCGACATCAACGCCATTCGCGTGGAATCCGCTGTCAATCACTACTATAGCAACACGGGCTTCTGGAAACTGCAACTCTATCACTACAACTCCGAGCGCGGTGTGCCGGGTGCGATTGTGAATAATGTGTGGCGCAATGGCGAACGCCTGTGGGATCGCAACTCTTTTGTGCAAGCCACTTGGCAAGATGAACTGTTCAACCGTTGGTCGGTGCGTGCGAACATGAAGTACGCCAACGACTATACGCGCTATATCAACAACGACGACAAACTCATCCGCGTGGAGAACCAATACCTGCAACAGGAGTTCTACTTCACCATGGCGCACAAAGTGCGTATCTTCGACTGGTGGGACGTCAGTGCAGCATACGATGTGCAATATAATCAACTCAGCATGTTCCTTGACGCGCACCGTTGGACACATTGGCTCAGCGCAGCCACCGCTATCAATGTGAAGAATTATTTGCGCCTGCAGGCAAGTGTGCTGGGGACTTTTGTAAAGGACCTTCCCCAACCCTCCCTTCAAGGGAGGGAGTTCTCCCCCTTTGAAGGGGGAGGTAGAGAGGGTCATTTCACTCCAGCTTTGTTCCTCTCCTACCGCCCTACTCAGCTCGTTGACCTCCGCCTCAATGCTTTCTACAAACAGAGCTACCGCTATCCCACTTTCAACGACCTCTACTATACCGACATGGGCAACGCCTACCTCAAACCTGAGTTGGCAAAGCAACATAACGTCGGTTTGAGTTTCACGCAGCCCTTCCGCATAGCTGAGAAGCGCGGTTCGGAGTTCCGCATTAATGCCGATTACTACTACAACCGCATTTCCGATAAGATTATCGCCTATCCCAAGGGACAGCAGTTCCGTTGGACAATGCTCAACCTCGGATTGGTCAAAATCAACGGTTTAGACGTCAATGCACAACTGCATCTTGTCTTGCCGATGGACTTCTACCTCACGGCAAAGGCGCAATATACCTACCAAACGGCGATCGATGTCACCGACCCCAACGACACCTATTATGGCGACCAGATTCCTTATATCCCATGGCATTCGGGTAGTGCTGTGGGGATGTTTGGTTGGCAAAATGACTGGCAGCAGTATGGCTTAAATTACAGCTTTATCTATGTAGGAGAACGCTACAACCAACAGGAAAATATCATCTATAACTACACCCAACCTTGGTACACCCACGATTTGAGCATATTTGGCGAATGGCAAATCAAACCCATATCCAATAGCGCCAAAGGCGCGTCCAATAGCCCCAAGGGCGTCCAATATCCGATAACCTTGCGCCTCGCGCTCGATGTAAACAACCTTCTATCCCAAGACTACGATGTGATTATCAATTACCCCATGCCCAAACGCAACTTCAAGTGCACCGTAAGCATCACCTACTAAATCGGTTGTTTATCACTTATCACTCATAGTTTATACCTAAAATTAAGATTCCTTTCCCTTGTCCCTTCCCTTTCTTTCTCGGGCTAAAGACCAAGGATGAACCAAAGAAGAACCAAGGAACGACCAAAGAACTCCCAAACTGAAAATGTGCGTTTTCTTAAGTGAAGGAGTGCGACGGAACGCACTCCGAGTATTGCGCCCGAAAAGTCCCCACTTTGAGGATTAAGCGCAATACATAGAATGGCGTGACCCTCGCGGTCGCGCAGCCGTACGGCTATAGGGTAGTGCCGTACAGGGTAGGCACGACCGCCTAATGTATGATGTTTGGTGTGCTTACCTGTAAAATGCTTTTTCTTAAGATTTTCACCTCTCTTATACCTTGCCTAATTCCACCGACCGACGACCGAGAGAACTCCGACAGAACTCCGACTCAACTCCCTGCCAACAAAAAGTGCTTTTTCTTAAGATTGCGTTCTTTTACAGGTTGTCTTGATTCCTAAAAAAGTTGACTCCTTTCCTAAAACGGTTGACTACATTCCTAAAATAGTTGCCTATCCTCCAAACAAAAAATCGCCCCAAAACTGCATTTTTCTTGCACATCTCAAAATAATTCACTACCTTTGCACCCGAATCTACGCTGGAGGGGTATGTCCTGCGGAAAGTGTTTCGCAATAGGTTCTTCTTAGGGTAGGTTTTTGACATATTGAATAGCGTTTATTGACGCTTTGCGTTTGACCAATAGAAAACTTCGCAACTTTTCAAACAAAACAGTCAAAATCAAAGTAATCAGTAGATGCCTATGGGTATGATTATATCCATGCTGCACTTGTGTATAGTGTAGTATGTTTTCATACCAGCGTAGGTTTCCTGTTGTTTATTTGACTGTTTGGGTAATGCGAAGACCTCTATTGGTGAATAATCAACGGAGGTCTGCGCTTTTTTGTTTATAGGTCAAAATGCAGGCAGCAAAATGATCCATATGCTCGCTTTTTTGTGCTATATGAAACAAAATAATAATTAAATATACTTATCGTTATGAAGAAAAAAATTTTTGCAATGCTATTTAGTATAGCATTTTTTGAAACTACAGCATTCGCTACAGTGGTTTACAATTATTCCATTGATTTCCGTCAGTCTATAGACGGATGGTATTTATGGAATCGTGATTTAGGAGATCTTGATTATGTATGGTCGCAATCGAGAAGCTATGGTTTAGTTGGTACCTCTTATGTAGATAGCCTTAAGCAAGGAAAACCTGCTGAAAGTTGGTACTATTGTGAATTTTCTAATTTAGAAACTGCTAAACAAATTACAATTCAGTTTAATCATGCTCGTAGGTATGGTTCACCTGATCAAGTAAAAGTGATGGTATATAGCGATAGTGTATGGCATGAATTAGAAACTGTTAATTGGCCATCTGGCAATGATTGGACATTTGTAAATTCTGGAGAAATTGATATTACAGAGTATGCTAGTTCGCAACTCCTCATAGCATTTGTATACAATACTTTATCCAATTCATCCTCTGTGTGCACATGGGAAATATCTAATTTTACACTTACTGCAACTTTAGATAATGCTTTAAAATATCGTATTACAGGTGAAGAAACGGCACAAATTATTTATGATAAATCATATAACCAATTTACGCATGTTGTTATTCCCGATTCTGTTGAAATAAATGATAATATTTATGCAGTGACTAGTATACAATCTTACGCTTTCAGTGACTGTTCTTCTCTTGAGTCTGTTAGTATAGGAAATAATGTCACAGATATTGCTTACTATGCATTTGACGGATGTTCATCTCTTACTTCTCTTACTATCGGTGAAAGCGTAACAAACATAAGAGATTATGCTTTTTACGATTCTCCTTTATTCAATATTACCTGTAATGCGATAGAACCTCCTGTTTTAGGGTATTACGTATTTGAAAATTACAATGCTACACTATATCTTCCGAACGCAACAGCATTCAAAAATTATGCGAGCCATGAAACATGGGGTCGATTTAGTTTAAGTTGTCCACTTGATAGTACGAATACTTTTACAATTCATGTAGATCAACCAGGTACTTTAGCATATCGTATTTTGGAAACAGCAGAACAATGGAGCAATGTTTTTGCATTGACAGTTACAGGGACACTCAATGATGAAGATATGACGTACTTTTCTTATATGAAATATCTCCAAAAATTAGATTTATCTGGCGCAAACATTTCTAATATTGGTGGCTGTATAGGACTTACCTACTTGTCTCAAATCATTCTTCCTCCTACGGTCACTACCATAGAAGAAAATGCATTTAACCAGTGTCAGGCATTGACAGAAATAGATATGTCTAACATTACGATAATTAAAGAAAATGCCTTCAATGAATCCGGTTTAACAAGTGTATATTTACCTAAGGCAACAACGGTAGGTAATTATGCTTTTAATAATTGCTTTAATCTATTAGATGTGAATTTGCCAGTTGCAACTACAATTGAAGATTATGCATTCTACAATTGTAGCAATCTATCTTATTTAACAATGCCATTGGTCACGACTATTGGAGACTACGCTTTTTCTTATAGTTATTACATGTCTTGGAAGATTAAAGAATTAGATTTATCAAATGTAACTTCTTTAGGAAAACGTGCTTTCGGTGATAGTGGAACAAGTTATGAGTATGATAATGAAGGAAATATGACGTTGGAAAAGGTTATTTTATCTGATGAATTAGAAATTCTGCCATATGAATGTTTTGCAGGATGCAAAGCATTAAAAGAAATAAATATGCCTACTGCGTTAAAAACGATAGAATCATATGCCTTGGGAGGAATTTCTGTAGAAGAATTAATCTTGCCCGAAGGACTTACAAAAGTCGAATCGTGTATATTTGGATATAATTATCGTCCCAATCCTACAATAAAAACCCTTACCCTCCCATCTACACTCAGAAATGTTTCCATTGACGCCTTTGCATATTGCGACAACTTAACCGATGTAGATCTATACCGCATCGTTCCTCCTGCTACCTGTATGGGATTCAACGAGAATATTACTCTTCATGTGCCTGCACTTACTTTGTTAGACTACAAACTATCCGATACATGGAATTATATTGATAATATCGTACCTATAGATGGCGAAGCTAATCCTATTACCAATCTGATGATTGACAACCCCTACTCCCTGCTTTCTGCCGAAGGTTTTGCTTCAAAAGTGGACTTGGATCTACATGCAGGAGCTGAGTTTACTATAGGAAATAATGCTACACTAAATATCGGCACATTTACCCAGACAATTGGTACAATAACAAGTTACGATTATGATTATATTTATGATGAAAATGGATATGAGACACGTATATATTACGAAGGAACTCAATATAATGCAACATTCTTAAACTATGCTAATGTAACAGTAGAAAAAACTATTGTCCGATTGGTTCCACGATCAGATTGTTGGAATTTCTTCTCACTACCATTTGATGTACGCATACAAGATATTACCATTGACGCAATGGGTACAGGAACTCAAGGCACACACCAATGGGTCATTCGCGAATACTCTGGTGCAAACCGCGCCTCAGGCAATGGTGACACATGGCTCAATGTACCTGCTGATGGCACACTCAAAGCGCACCAAGGATATATCCTCTATTGGGTAGTGGACGGTAGTAATTCTACCTCCGACGATTTCTACTACTATTTCAACCTCCCTGCTGCCAATACTTCGACAGCACAACAAATGTTTACAAAAGACAACGTAATTGTTCCGCTCACAGAGCATATGGCAGAATCCGAGCAAAACCGCAACTGGAATCTTGTGGGTAACCCATATCCTTCTTTCTTTGACATCCAGCACATGGATTTCAACGCACCAATCACCACTTGGAATGGCTATGGCTATCAAGCCTATTCTCTTTTAGACGATTCCTACCGTTTGCGTCCTGCTGAAGCATTCTTCGTACAAGCACCGCAAGGCACCAATGCTATTGTCTTCAATCAAGAAGGTAGAAGCCTACCTAATATGGTAGAAATCACCGAAGATGAATATTATAATAAAAACGGATACTATGCACCACAACGCAAACAAACGGCAACTACCTCTGCACGCCAAGTGTATAATTTCCTCATCAGCAACGCTGATTATACCGACAAAGCGCGTCTCGTACTCAATGAGTCTGCTCGCACGGCATACGATATGACCTGCGATGCTGCCAAGATGATGTCTTCCAATGCAAGTGTACCACAAATATATGTAAATAACAACGGCACCCGTTATGCCATTGATGAACGCCCTGCTGGCAATGGCGAATACATCCTCGGTGTGCATTTCGGCAAAGCAGATACCTACACATTGCAACTGCAATCCACTTGCAGTGACCAACAAGTATTGCTCATTGATACCGAAACCAATCTGTCTGTGGATTTATCGCAAACACCTTATTCCTTTACGACTAAAGCTGGTGACAATCCTTCACGCTTCCACATTACGATCAAGCAAGGTGTGACAACCGATATTCCAACGCAAGTTGTACCTTCTTCTCAACCATATAAGACTATTGAGAACGGACAACTAATCATTGTTCAACCTAATGGTAAGAAATATTCTGTAGGAGGAACCCAGTTATGAAAAAATATATAAGTCTATTTCTTCTGTGCTTGTGGGCATTATGCCTGCAAGCGCAGCAAGGGTCTATTGACCCAGAGAATCCTGGCGATCCTTCGCCTTTCTATACCTTGCGTATCAATGTATCACCTGCAGCAGGAGGTACACCCAATTTTACCAAGAAAATGGTAACCGCAGGAGATAGAGTGTATATTGACATCGAACTCAATAAGAACTTCACGTTGCTACAATGGGTCTATGGAGACAGCATTTTGACAACTAATGAGGCGTTCTATTTCACGATGCCCGCTGATGATGTGGTTCTTACTGCACAATTACTCCATTCTACCGTTTTCGACCCAGAGTCGCCAGACGACCCTGCTTCGCCCGACATGAATCGCAAGCATTTGGTAACAATTTTCGCTACACCTTCTACGGCGGGTGAGGTCTATCCTTCCTCGTTTTCTTTGAAACCAGGAGAACAAAAAACGGTTTATGCATATCCCTATTCAGGTTATGAATTTATGGGTTGGTACGTAAATGACGAGTTGCAATCTGATAATAATCCGCTTGTCATTACGATGAAAAACCAAGATTTGGCTATTACTGCTAAATTCCAATTCAATCCTACACCGCCTAACGACCCTGGAGTAAACTCTTATGACCCTATAACAGGAGATTTAGTTATTGATCGTTTTCAGCCAGGAAGGTTAACTGAAGCGTTGTATGACCTTTTAAGGGGGGTAGATGTAGAAAATGCACGATTTTCTTCGGTTACTATTATTGGGAAAATGGCAAGTGTTGATTTCTATACTTTTGAAAATTTTATGTATGGTGATTATGTTCCTGATATAATGGATTTAGGACAAACATCTGGTTTTTCTGTTATACCAGAAGGAGCATTCTCAGGAGAAATTCTACCAAAAAAAATCATTCTCCCTTCATGTGTACAATCAATTGAAATAGAAAATTTTATTAGTTATTATAAAAACACTTTAGAAGAATTGGTATTATACGCATTAGTCCCTCCGACAGTTAAAGAATACTCATTCATACATTGGGATGAAGAAATAGGTGATTATGTCCTTCCCAACATGATTGTCAAAGTCCCTGCTTCTGCTGTGCCACTCTATCAAGCTCATGAGTTTTGGAGCCAATTCCCTATATATGCCATAGATGCTGCTACGGCCGCTTTGAAAGTAGAACTTCCACAAAATACGGAAGCTAAGTATAAAAACATGTCGCTTGAGGTCAAGAACCTTCAAAGTGAGCAAGTACGTAAGTTTATCATCACCGATCACACATCATACACGTTTGATAACCTATTCCAAGGTACAACTTACGAGGTTTCTGTCAAAAATGCGCAGGGTAGAAATTTAGGGTTAAAAAATGTTACTATCCCTAATAACGATACAATACTTGTTCTTTCACAATTAAGGCAATTGGTAGATCTTAATATACAAGTATTATTGCCAAACAATGAAAATGTTACTAATCATGTTAGAATAAATTGGTATAGTGCTACTGGCGAACTTATACAAACAGGAACGAAACTAGATAAACAAATTGAAGGTGATACCTTAAAATACGAAATAGAGTTAGATGAATATATAGGAATACATTATATACAACCAAATGTTCAATTATACATTATAAATGATGATTCCATAATCTCACATGAACTACAAAAAGTATCTACTCAGATAGTAAAAGGTCATATACGAGATAGTATTACAGGCAAATCGGTCACTGAGGGTCAAATTGCCATCTTACAAACAATTAATAATTATGATAGAGTTGTATGTACCAGATGTAACCAACATGGAGAATTTGAAATTACGATACCTAATCTTCCATACGATTTAACCATAACTGCAAATAATTATTTGACAAAAAATATTAATCAAATAGATACAACCCTTGATATAATTTTACAACCACTTAATGGTTATAAAATACCATTGCAATATACATATATTAATTGTGATGGAGAACAATCTCAAGATATATTTTCTGACAATATTGACTATAGAAATATCGTATATCACATTACTAATTTAACAACTCAAAAAAAAATAACTAATTTTGAAGTCCAAAATGGAATGTTAATATTTTTGGATAATATAACAATAGGCGATAGTATAAGTATAGATATCAGTAGTAAAATAAACAAATTTAAACCTATAACTACGTCATATAATATAACATCATCTCCCCTACCTTTGAAAATTGTAATAAAACAATATGGTGAGTTACAAATAATGATTGAGAATAGTTATAATAAGGAAAATATAGGATTATTATATGATGAAAATGGATTATTATATACAACAGCCTTTTTTGATGAAAATAAATTATTATTATCAAATATTCCTGATGGCAATTATACACTAATACTATTGGGTTATAGTAATTTATATAGTTCTATACAATCTATCGAATCCATAAAAAAGTCTGAACTTAAGGAAAATGATTATATTTGTAGAGATATAAGTATTCAAAGTGGGAAACGCAATTATATATATATAGATTCAATACCTACTTTAGATGAATCATTATTGTACTATACCAATGAACAAACTATGTTTATAGCAAACAAGTCTATTATTACTAAGGGTGACTATATAACTCTTAAAAGTAAGGTAGAATTCAAAGAGAGATATTTACCCAATGTTTCTAATGTAAAATTGTTGATTAACATTTCTTCGGATTGCAAATTGGTAGATGGTTCTGTTATGTCCAATAGAGAACTACAATCATATGAGTTACAACAAGATCAAATAATTATTCCAATAGACACAAATAGTGGCACTATACGGTTATGTATTTTACCAGTTACTAATAAAGATATCGCGCTGAACGCATTTGTTCAATTTGACATATCAGAAAAATCTGTAATTCAACCTATTGGAGTGGTTAATTTTATTGTAAAAAAATTATCCCTCGATGTTCCTTCATTAGTAATTGCTCCACAAATAAAAATAGAGGGTATCGCACCTATGTATTCAAAGATTAATATATATGATGGCACTGATTTAATAGGCACTACTAACACTTATCATAACACTAAGTGGTCGCTATTATACACATTGGATACAATGTGTAATTATAGTACTCACGATATTCATGCCAAAATATATACAACATCTGGAGATACGTTGGAAAGTGTAAATAAAACAGTAGAATATTCTAGTGCGCTACGCAAATTAAAGACTCTAACTATGATATATAATAATCAAAAATATGTCATGGATTTTGCAAAACAGCAACAACGATATTTATCCTTTACATATGATCCTTCTATCTCTAAATTTGAGTTTTTAATAGAGTTTACTAGTCCAATAGATTCATTAATACAAAATGTAGATGTCAATATTATCACAACGGATAAACAAGTACGAACACTTCGTGCTTATTATGATATGACACGAAAAGTATTTGTAGCACAATCCAATAGTTTTTCATCTTCCTCCTTACCCCAAAATATCAATGTTACATACGACGATATGTATCAAGATATGTTTCAGTTTTTAGACTTAGACACTTATATAGACTATAATTTGGATGCTTATAAATCATATGATATAAAGAATGTTATACATGAAATGGGAGCCACATATTTTCAAGTCTGCAGTAGGGAAGAAAATAAAACGATGTTGTATGTCTGCCTATGCGACTCAATTAACAGTAATGGTGCACCAACAATGTTGATAGAGGATACTATATATTCAGATAAAAACGTTACTATATGGTATGATAGTATTTATGCTATCCATAGAGTTCAATGCTTGAATAAAGAAGACTCACCTGTTGTTACTTATTTTTCACCAAGTAATTTTAATCAAAATGATTCAATAATACCAGCAAGCAAAAAACAGATTCCACCACCGGATATATATGCAGATAGAGTGACCTATTCTGATAATATATTTGATAGAGCGATTGACCGTAGGCTATATAGAATATTAAGGTTGGCAGATAGAGTTTTACAATGTAACCTTAGGGATGATAGTAGATGGAATGTTAATCGTGCGATACATAGATTACGTCATACGATGTTATTTACCGACTTAAGTTTTATTGCGCGCGTAACGAATTACACTCAATTAGGTACAAAACCAGATAACACTGTTGATTTATCACTCAAACTTTGGAATATTGCCAGCTCGGGCTCTGAACTTATACAAGATGGAACTAATTTCGCTCCTGAATTAGAAAATTTTATGCAAAGTAATATCGAAGCAGTTAGGTGGATTCAAGAAGCAGCAGAAGAGTGTAATTGCTCAGGAAATGATAGAATCGCACCAAAATATCGCAATAAAGTAGTGCAAAAATCCAGTACAGATGATGAAGGTGTGTGCAAAGGAAAAAATAAAGAAGATTGTCCATATGACATTACAGGTTTAATAGACCCATCTGGATTCGTATATGAAGCAGTTGAAAATAATCGCATAAAGAGTGTTAAGGCAACCATCTATTACAAGCAATATAACGAAAATGCCTTAGGAGAAACCGTAGAACAGGATGTACTTTGGGATGCAGAAAATTATGGTCAAGAGAATCCTATTTATACAGATGTACAAGGTATGTACCATTGGGATGTACCTCAAGGTCTATGGCAAGTACGATTCGAAAAGGAAGGTTATGAATCTACACAGAGCGAGTGGCTACCAGTTCCTCCTCCACAATTAGAGGTCAATATCCCTATCGTACAACTTACCCAACCCGAGGTGCAATATGTCGCAGCATTCGCTACAGCCATAGACATTGAGTTCAACAAGTATATGCAACCTGCATTGCTCAACACAGAAAATATTTATGTTGTGGCAAATGACCAGGTAATTGAGGGCTCTATTATCTTTAAGAATGAAATGGTAAGTTACGAAGGAGAAGATTCTACCTATGTTAGTCAATTGCGCTTCATTCCAAACTCGCCATTCACAGCCGAGCAAATCACACTCACCATTAGCAACCGAGTTCGTAGTTATGCAGGAATCAATATGGCAGAAACGTATCAGCAAACATTCGATGTGGCTGGACTTACACCTTTGTTACAAGCAGATGCGCCTACGGCTTCTATTGAGTCAGGCTCTACGGTCAAGTTTGGTACAGAACTCTATCTTACTTCCGCTACACCTAATGCGCAAATACGATACACATTTGACGGAAGCGATCCTACATGTGATAGAGGAGTTGTCTATAACGGAGAGCCAATTATCCTGACGGATTATAAATCTAATATCCGTGCAATTGCATGCGCAGAAGGATATGACCCAAGTGAGATAAGCGAATTTACATATGTGATAGATATTACGGCATCTTTAGATAACAATCTAATCAACACAAGTGAGATATCTAAAATTATTCGCAATGGTAATATTTATATTCTACGTAATGGCAATATTTATTCCATCATGGGACAGTTGATTACACAATAACCTTGTGCAATAAGATTCAACTACATTTTACCCACAGATAGGGTACATATTAGCCATACGTAGGCGTTTATAATCGCGAAGTAGGTTGCTAGCCCATAGGTAACTTGTGGTACTTTCAGCATAATCTTCGGCACAATCTTCGCGCGAAAATGTATGCACAAATGTCTGCATACACAAACTTTTCTAAAAAAAATACACCCACGCGGGATAGTCAGTAAATACTGGACTTCCCGCGTGTTGTATATATATTAGCATAATAGATTAACAAAATGTATGTGCAAAAAACCTTCCACGCATACGATTTTTGCAACATTATTATAGAGGTGCATTACAAATATTTACACCTATAACCTTTACCCTACAAAAAAATGCATTTTTTTGTAAAATTCTTTGACAAACTGACAAGTTTTAGCAGTTTGATATAGTACCTTTGCAGCGTAATTCAAAAAAATGCAAAATTATGGCAAACGAGATTGTATTGTACCAACCAAATGAGCAAATGTCTTTGGAAGTAAAACTAGAAAATGAAACGGTGTGGCTAACACAGCAACAAATTGCAGATTTATTCGGAGTCAAAAGACCCGCTGTGACCAAACACCTTGGTAATATCTTTCGTGAGGGAGAATTAGACATCACTTCAGTTAGTTCCATTTTGGAACATACTGCCGCTGATGGAAAAATATATAGTACACAATTTTATAACTTGGATGCTATATTGTCCGTTGGTTATAGAGTTAATAGTAAAAATGCAACCTTATTCCGCCGTTGGGCAAATCAAGTTTTAAAAGAATATATGCTCCGTGGTTATGCAGTTAATCAGCGAATTGTATATGTAGAAGAATACTTCGACAAACGTTTACGTGCACATGAACAACGCATTGAAAATGTAGAACAAAAAATCGACTTCTTTGTCCGTACAAGCCTACCTCCCCACCAAGGCATCTTCTACGATGGTCAAATCTTCGATGCCTACACTTTCATCAACGACCGCATACGCGAAGCCACCACGCGCATCATTCTCATTGACAATTACATTGACGATAGTGTCCTCACCATACTATCCAAACGAGCAGACAAAGTGGCGGCTACCATCTATACCAAAAAACCAACCGCACAACTGCAACTGGATATTCAGAAGCACAATGCGCAATACACTCCAATAGATATTATCGCCTTTGATCGCTCTCACGACCGCTTCCTATGCATTGACGAGACGGTCTATCACCTTGGTGCCAGCATCAAAGACCTAGGCAAGAAATGGTTCGCCTTCAGCCGCATGGAAATGCCCACAACCGAACTGTTGCAAAAAATGCACTAGTTGAATATAATAAATTGATCTTTGGATCTTAATTGAAATGTTTTCGTATTATTTCTAATTCAAAATTACTACTATGGGACTATTTGATTTTCTTTTTGACTCCGATGAGAGCAGTTTTAATGCGGAAGATTACCGCAGTATTCATGAAGACCGCCGTCATCATGCTAAATATAGGGGACCCCACGAGCTTCGTGAGCGAGTGGGGAGAGGAGAAATGGCGGCAAACTAAATGAACGGAGTAAATTCTTCTTTGCAAGCCCATTTCGACGACTTGGACATCTCGCGAAGACTGGGACTGTGGCGACTACAACAACGATGGTATGTCGGGATTTGATTCGTATGAGGATAATGATTTTTAATGCAAGTGCATCAATAATCTTCGGCACAACTTTCGGCGCAACCTTCGGCACGCGAAAACTTTTTTCAAAAAAAATACACTCACGCGGAAGTTGTTATAATACAGCAACTTCCGCATATTATTCACACCTATTCTTCTTTCAAAATCATAAATCTTCGGCACAAAACTACTAAAATGCCGAAGATACGGTATTACTATATTAATAGAGGTACACAAAAAATCAGCGGCAGAAGTAGCGGCAATAGCAAAAAAATATTTTCATCAGTAACCATCGAACTTCAGAAGCCCTAAAACACAAATCAGCGGCAACATTATCTACATTTGCCGCTACTTTTTGCATCATTATTATAGAGGCACAAATATTTGAGACACAAAAGCCACCGAAAGCCCACAGATGTGCTAGAGATCTCCTATGGTGGTCCCGAAACTTGTAGGTAACTTATGAATAAATAAAGATCTAATCTAAAAACATTGCTATAAATTTGGAAAATAGAAAAAAATGTATTACCTTTGCACCCGCATTCAGTTAAAGAGCACCCCACTCGCCCACATGGCTCGTCGGGGACCCCGCTTAAGGGAAGCAGGTGAGATTCCTGCACAGACCCGCTGCTGTGATTTGCAAAATCGTTTGCTTCGTATCTAAGTCACTGGCTAACTGTCAATTGTCAACTATCAACTGACAAGCTGGGAAGGCTAAGCAAACGAGCAATAAGTCAGAAGACCTGCTGCATGCATAAGGGCATCCCCACTCGCCCACGAGGCTCGTCGGGGACCCGAAGTTGAACGCTCTCGAGGAATAGGGCTTAGACATGACAAGTAGTTTTCCATATGATTGTAGGTACGCCAATGCGTATATGCTTGATAAAAGTATCAAGCGTAGTTTGTTGCTATGCATGATAGCATCTGCCGTTTTGCTGCTGACCTCCTGTCGTAGCGATGAAATTACCTTCCCTGCGGAGTATGAGGTTTTGCCGATGGAACCGAGAGAATTGAGCAGTTTTGCAGCGAACGAACCCATTGGTATGTACCTGCTCAACGAGGGTAATATGGGTAGCAACAAAGCCACTATCGACTACCTCGACTTCTGCAACGGTTGTTATATTCGCAATATCTATGGCGAACGCAATCCGAATGTGATAAAGGAATTAGGCGATGTAGGCAATGATATTAAGATATATGGCAACCGCCTTTATGCAGTCATCAACTGCTCGCACAAAGTAGAGGTGATGGATGCCCGTACTTGTCGCCGTATCGGTCAAGTGGATATCCCAAACTGTCGTTATATCTGTTTCCACGCAGGAAAAGCATATATCAGTTCGTATGTGGGACCTATAAGTATCGACCCCAACGCACAACTCGGGGCTGTCTTCGAGGTAGATACTGCTACATTGGAAATCACTCGCAAGGTGACTGTAGGTTATCAACCCGAAGAATTGGTGGTATATAATGAGCATATTTATGTGGCGAATTCGGGTGGATATAGAGCTCCTGACTACGATTCTACGATGTCGGTCATCTCCCTTAAAGACTTCCGTCAAGTGCAGAAGATTCCTGTTTGCCTCAATCCTCACCGCTTGCGCAAAGACCAATACAATCAATTGTGGATCACATCTCGTGGAGACTATAAAGATGTTCAACCACAACTCATTTGTTTCTCGCCTGCGACCAACAGCCAATTGTCAATTGCCAATGCGCCAGCAGCAAGCGAAATGGTAATAGTAGGCGATAGTATGTATTATTATGGTTCGCATTGGAACGAGCAAACAATGTCCAACACCATCACGTATGGAGTCCTCAATATTAAAGACTCCCTTTCCTTTAGGGAGGGGGTGGGGGTAGGCTCATCTTTTATTACCGATGGAACCGAGAAAAACATCAAGATTCCTTACGGCATACAAGTCAATCCTTATAATGGTGATATATATGTTACAGATGCTAAAAACTATGTCTCAAGTGGTCAATTACATTGCTACTCGCGCGAAGGCAAACGCAAGTGGTCTGTGCGCACGGGTGATATCCCTGCTCATATGTGTTTTGTCTATCGTTAGTTGCAAGCCAGACATACCTATGGTTAATCTCGGTATAGATGATACCTATACCGTTGAACGCATGCGCACGCTCATCCTACACCCAGAATATGATGGTGAGGATTATTGTTGGCGATTGGATGATAAGGTGATTAGCACAGAGCGCGATCTCATTTTTTGCCAATCCGAAGCGGGAACATATCATATGCAATTAGAAATACATGATGCAGTAAACCCAGTAAGCCATTCCTTTAAAGTGGTCGTTTTTGATGAAGAAGTGGCCTATTCTCCTTATATTTCTCATGTACTGGAATATAATCCTGCCCCTGGACAGTTTATCAATACCATGCCCGAATACGAAGAAGGCGACACCTATCAAACCATGCTCCGCAAAGTGGAAGATGCCGTTGCAGGCACCAACCGCAGTCTAATATCGCTCGGTGGTTGGGGCGGATATGTAACTTTTGCTTTCGACCACTCCGTAGTGAATGCCCCTAATTTGCCCGATTTCACCGTAGAAGGCAACGCGTTCTATGCTTCAGCTGGCAATCGTAATGGTAGCAGCGAACCAGGTGTTGTGATGGTCAGTATAGATGTGAATCAAAATGGTCTGCCCGATGACCCCTTCTATGAACTCGCAGGTAGTGAATATACCAATCCTGCTACAATCCACCAATATGCTCTCACCTACCATCGTACACCTGCCGAGCAGACACCACAAGCAGACACAAAAAACTCGCTCTCTGACACCACATATATACTATGGAAGAATAATCAAGGCGAGCAGGGGTATGTACACAAGAACACTTTCCATTCGCAAGACTATTATCCTCTTTGGTTTACCGATTCTACGCTTACTTTCTATGGTACTCGCTTGCCAGACAATGCTGTGGACAAGAGCGGAAAAGGCAATATGTGGGTGCAAACAGCATACGATTATGGCTATGCAGACAGCCATCCTAATGATAGTATCAGCCGCTGTTCGTTTGACATCGCTTGGGCAGTTACCGCCGAAGGCGAGCCTGTTAACTTGCCATGTGCCGACTTCGTGCGTGTCTATACGGGTGTACACCAGCAATGTGGGTGGATAGGCGAGATCTCTACCGAGATTTCTCATGCGCGCGACTTGAATATAGAGGAATAACCCTTTAATGAAAAAGCAATATTTACATACTATCATTCTATGCGCCATCGTGTGGTGCATGTGTTCGTGTGGTTCATCTGGCAATATTGATGATTACAACCTGGAGATTTATATCCCCACATATGCCACAGGTTTTCGCATTGTAGGTGCAGAGGGCAAGCAGAGCACCATCATCCGAGTGACTAATCCGTGGCAAAGTGCCAACGATGTAGAGACAATGCTCTTTATCGCTCGTGGAGGCGAGAAAGCGCCCGATGGTTTCCGTGGTCAAGTGCTGCAAGGCGATGCTGAGCGAGTGGTATGTATGTCGTCCACCCATATTGCTATGCTTGATGCCATAGGAGCTATAGAGAGCGTAGTGGGCGTGTCGGGCAAGGATTTCATCACCAACCCCTATATTGTGGCTAATCAACATACTATCCCCGATGTGGGGTATGACGGTAATATGAATTTCGAACTTCTCGTGGCGCAACAACCTGATATTGTACTTCTCTTTGGTGTAACGGGTGCATGTGTCATGGAGTCTAAACTCGATGAATTAGGTATTCCGTATATGTATATTGGCGAGTATGTAGAAGAATATCCTTTAGGAAAGACCGAATGGCTTATTGCCATTGCTGAGATTGTTGGTTGCCGAAAGCACGGCATCACTTATTTTTCTAAAGTGCCAAAACGCTACGAGCATCTTAAGTCTTTAGCCGCTTCAGCCCAAACTCCCACTCCCAAAGTAATGATCAACACACCATACGCCGACTCGTGGTTTATGGCTTCCGCCACCAGCTATGTAGCACGACTGATTGCAGATGCAGGAGGCGATTATATTTATAAGAAAAACACCTCTAACCACTCTTTGCCAATCGATATGGAGGAGGCGGCATTACTGACTACCCAAGCCGATGTATGGATTAATGTGGGCAATGTCAATTCTGTGGACGATTTGTGTCGCCAGTTCCCTAAGTTTGCCAAGATGCCTTGCGTGCAACGGGGCGAAGTGTACAATTGCGACAAACGCAGAGTCACTGGTGGAGGCAACGATTATTGGGAGTCGGGTGTAGTGCAACCTGATGTTGTTTTGCGCGATTTAATCAAGATTTTTCATCCTGAATTAGAATCAGACAAAGAGTTCGTTTATTATAGAAAACTCCCCAACCCTTAAAACTTTTATAACATGCAGCGTCATTCTACCATATTATTTGTCATCTTATCGCTCCTGCTGGTCATTCTGTTTGTACTTGACCTGCTCATTGGGTCTGTTCATATCCCGCTCCGTGATATTTTGGGTGCACTATTTGGCGGAGATGTGGACGCTACTACGCGCCTCATTGTGCTAGATATTCGCCTCATCAAAGCCGTTGTAGCGGTCTTGGCGGGCATAGCACTATCGGTCAGCGGTTTGCAGATGCAGACGCTTTTCCGCAACCCCTTGGCAGGCCCCTATGTGTTGGGTATCAGTTCGGGTGCCAGTCTAGGTGTGGCTATCTTTATTTTGGGTATGCCATTGTTGGGTGTAGCAACCAATAGTACCTTGTCGTCTATCGGCACCGCAGGTGCTGCGTGGTTAGGCGCGGCATTGATTCTCGCTTTTGTAGCTTCCGTCAGCACCCGAATCAAAGACATTATGGTCATCCTTATTCTAGGTATGATGATTTCTTCGGGCGTGAGTGCAGTAGTGCAGATTCTACAATATTTGAGCAACGAAGAAGCGCTCAAATCCTTTGTTATCTGGACAATGGGCTCATTGGGCGATGTCACAAGTAGCCAACTCATGCTGCTCTTACCTGCGGTATTGATTGGTTTGGTCGTGTCAGTGGCAGTAATCAAACCACTGAACTTGCTCCTTCTCGGCGAACAATACGCTCGCACTATGGGATTGAATGTCCGCCGTTCGCGTTATCTGATATTCCTCTCCACCACCTTGTTGGCAGGTACTGTGACGGCTTTCTGTGGTCCTATCGGCTTTGTGGGATTGGCTATTCCGCATATTGCTCGTATGCTCTTCTGCAATGCCGACCATCGTATCCTACTGCCTGCCACTGCCTTGTGTGGAGCTGTGGTCTTGCTCGGCTGCGATATTATCTCTAAATGGCTCACACTGCCTATCAATACAGTCACTGCCTTGCTCGGCATCCCTGTTGTCATTTGGGTAGTCATCCGCAACAAATCCATAGTATAATCACGCCCCATCGCCTCATCACCTCATAGAATATGATTCAACTCCAAAACATATCCCTCGGATACGACGCTCATCACCTGCTATTAGACAAAGTATCCACCACTTTCACTTGTGGCACAACCACAGCGCTCATCGGTCGCAATGGTACAGGCAAATCCACGTTGCTGCGCGCTATCATTGGCTCCGAACTGCTCAAACAGGGTGCTATTCTCATCAACGGCATTGATATTCAGCAGATTACTCCGCAGCAACTGGCGCAGCAGGTGGCTTTCGTGACTACCGAGCGTATCCGTATATCCAATTTGGCATGCCGCGATGTGGTGGCTCTTGGTAGGGCTCCTTACACCAATTGGATAGGTCGTATGCAGGCAGAAGATGAGACGATTGTTATGCAATCTTTGGAGAAAGTGGGCATGGCTTCTTATGCCTTCCGCACGATGGACAAGATGTCGGATGGCGAGTGTCAGCGCGTAATGATTGCCCGCGCACTGGCTCAACAGACGCCTATCATCTTGCTCGATGAACCCACGTCGTTTTTGGACATGCCCAACCGATATGAACTATGCCATTTGTTGGCCGATTTAGCGCATAAGGATAATAAGTGCATCATGTTCTCCACCCACGAACTGGATATTGCCCAGTCGCTCTGCGATACGATTGCGCTCATCGATTCGCCCACCATGCACCATCTCCCCACTCAAGAGATGATTCGTAGCGGGCATATAGAAAAACTATTTAAGATCCCACACTCAAATTTATCTCCCTATACTACACACGCATTTTAAGCACAAAAGTAATAAAAAATTTGCATACATATATTTTTTTTACTACCTTTGCGTGGAAAATGCTATAATACATATTATTAGGACAACATATTCATCTTTTAAACAACAAAACAATGAAAAAAATCCTTTTCCCTCTTATTTTGTTGACATGCTCCTTAAGCGCATGTGACAACGGATTCAAAATTGAGTCTGGCTTTACTGCCGTGGCATTGGAAAGCGAAATAACCGCAGTGCAACCTATGACTGGATTGGTGATGTGGACTACCCACGGAGCTCTACAACGTTATGCAGATGTTATCCAATTGGAATATCAATACTGCCTGCCCTGTCGCGTGGTAACGGGCAAAGTAGATGGCAAGATTCAATATGATTGGTCGTACTTTGAACAGATATTGAACGGCATAGAATCACGTAACCATCAAGGAGTTATACGTTTCCGCTATGAATATCCTAACAACACCATGGTGGACGGAGTGGCTGGCAGTACTGCCGTGCCTCAATACATCAAGGACCTTGATGATTACAACGAGACCTTCAACAAAAACGCAGGCGGAGACGGACCAACCTACTATGCCGATTGGACTAACGAAGAACTAAAATGGTTCACCAAACAGTTCTACACCGATTTCGCCGAGCGCTACAACAATGACCCACGCATAGCCTTCGTGGAGTTGGGCTTTGGACACTGGTCGGAATACCATATTTATGGTACACCCCTGAAATTAGGAACCAATTTCCCATCTAAAGCTTATCAAAAAGAGTTTTTGACCCACATAGATGCTGTGCTGGATATCCCTTGGGCAATATCTATTGATGCAGCCGATAACGGCTACACCCCAATAGTGGGAGATGAGCAGTTGATGAGTATGGAGTTTGGACTATTTGATGACTCTTTCATGCACGCACATCATGAAATAGCACAAGGCGATGGCTACAACGAGCGTTGTTGGAATGAGATTGGACGCGGAACACGCTGGCATACAGGCGTTTGTGGCGGAGAGATTAGTTACTACACTGGTAATGATCAGCGTAACTTCCTTAACCCAGAAGGTATGTACGGCTGGACATGGGAAGCAGCATCTGAGAAATACCATATCACATTTATGATTGCCAATGATGCCACAGGTAGTATTCACGGTTCGGTGGATCGTTTCCGCGAAGCAGGCATGGCTGTGGGCTACAAGTTTCAAGTGACCAACTGCCGCACCAATGGCAATGAGACACGTTTGATGGTTAGTAACGTAGGAATTGCCCCTATCTATCGCGATGCATACTTCCAAATAGGAAATGCGCAATCTGAAACATCGTTGCGCGGTTTGCTACCTGGTCAGACATGGGATATAATCGTGCCTGCAGGTTTGGCTGAAGGAGATGAGTTAGAGATTGTATCTCCACATATTCTACCGACTCAAACGATAGAATTTGAGAGCGTGACAGAAAGTCACTCCTAATGGTGTAAGTAGATAATTATGAATTGGTTGAATAGTCTGTTTTTTGGTACGGGAGTACCCCACTCGATTTTTGTACTTACCCTAGCAATTGCTTGCGGTATATTCCTGAGTCATCGATTGAAAGTAAAAGGTATCACACTGGGTATCACGTGGATACTCTTTTGCGCCATAGCTATGTCGCACTTTGGTATGCACCTAGACCCTATGGTGGAAACTTTTGCTAAAGATTTCGGACTGATATTGTTCGTGTATTCGATTGGTTTGCAAGTAGGGCCAAGTTTCTTCTCATCGTTTGGCAAAGGAGGTATCAAGCTGAATCTGCTGGCGATGAGTGTCGTGCTGTTAGGGTGTGTGACGGCCTACTTGATTCACTTGTTTTCTGGCGTAGATATAGCTACGATGACGGGTGTGCTGTTTGGTGCGGTGACCAATACGCCCGGACTAGGTGCCGCACAGCAGGCCTTTAGCGACATTACAGGTGTGAGTAATCCGAATATAGCTAGTGGTTATGCGATGGCATATCCATTGGGCGTGGTGGGAATTATTTTTGCTATTCTGACGATGCGCTGGGTATTCCGTATCAAGATAGATAAAGAAGAGGCGCGCGTAAAAGATGAGAGCGAAGCGCAAAAGGAGATAGAGTATATTGATATCTTGCTGGCTAACCCACAGGTAGAAGGTGCACATATTAGCGATTTGAGTAAGTTGTGCCATATGAACCTTATCGTATCGCGTTTGGTTCGTCCAAACGGCGAGGATGAGTTGCCAGATGTGGACACAGTGTTGCATGTCGGTGATAGGATTCGTGTGGTAGTGGATAAGGAGAACGAACCCAGTGTGCTGCTGTTGGGTATGGAAACCACTTTGCCCACCAACGAGAAGGCGCAAGCGCATCTGGTGTCGCGCCATGTGGTGGTGACTAAACCTGAACTGAATGGCAAGCGCATAGGCGATATGAATGTACGTGCGACGTATCATGTGTCTATCACGCGTATTCGCCGTGCAGGTATCGAACTATTAGCCACACGCGACTTATATTTGCAACTGGGCGACCGCATCACGGTGGTAGGTGAAGAGCGCGCAGTAGATAAGGTGGAAAAGCTGTTTGGTAACTCCACAAAGCGTTTAGATATTCCTAACTTGGCATCCATATTCTTAGGCATCGCGTTTGGTGTGGCGATAGGTGTGCTGCCAATCATGTTGCCCGGATTGTCACAACCGTTTAAATTAGGTATCGCTGGCGGTTCGCTGATAGTAGCCATCTTGCTTGGCTGTTTTGGTCCGAAGATGCATGTGATCACTTATACGACCAGTAGTGCGAACTTGATGATACGTGAGATAGGTATAGCTATGTTCTTGGCAGCAGTGGGTTTTGGTGCTGGCAAGACGTTTGTACCTACTCTATTGGACGGAGGTTATGTGTGGATTGGGTATGGCGTGATTATCACACTAGTGCCACTGCTGATAGTAGGAGCGATTGGGCGTTTGTGGCTCAAACTGGACTACTTCACGCTGATGGGACTGATTGCAGGTAGCACCACTGACCCACCTGCATTGGCATATGCGACTACCTTGTCGTCGAACAACGACCGCGCAGCGGTGGCGTATTCTACGGTGTATCCGCTGACTATGTTCCTGCGCGTGCTGACGGGACAGTTGATGATATTGTTGTTTTTGTAGAAGTTAGATAGTAGAGATATGAAAAGATTATTGATTTTAGTGTTAGGACTATGGGCAATAGGCAATGGGCTATTGGCTGAAATAATCACTATGGATCTGAGTACGGCAACGGATATGGGTGAGCGTGCAGTTGCTTATAGTGCAGTAGCTGGTGAATGTGCGTATGACATTACTGATGTGTGGGATAGCACGTACAACGATAGTGGCATGTGTCAGTTTATCTACACAAATGGTGCCCGTTTTATGCTATCGCATATGCCTAGCCAAAATTCGTATGGTGGTGGGAGTTGGGAAGGATTTACACTCTCAAAAGTATCGCAAGATACAGCCAATGTATTTGGTTGTGCCGCTAATGGCGGTATAGGAGGAGAGGGAACACCCTATGTGATTGGTTACTATTCAGATTGGGTGAGCGAGACACAAAGGTACTCATCCAACATCATTTTGTTTGACCAAGAATATTACCCTGAGTATGTATATATTTGCCAAAATAGCAACACGAAAGAGGCAATCACCAATGGAGGAATATTCAATGCTCGCGCCTTTACCGAGAAGGATACTCTGGCACTGATTATCAGCGGGCTGAATCGCAATATGGAAGAAGAAGAAAGCAGCGTGTATTATTTGGCGGTGGATGGCAACATAAATGATGGTTGGGTAAAAGTGCCATTGAATGTATTGGGAAAGACATCAGGCCTTAGTTTCCGTATGACCACAACCGATATGGGGGAATGGGGGGCAAATACACCCATGTATTTTGCATTGGATGGATTAACCGTGAATACAGAAGAACCTACAGCACTACCACAAGTGAATACACAACGACCCAATGAAAAGAAAATACTAATACAACAACAAATATATATCTTGCGAGGCGATGAATGGTACACGCCATTAGGACAACGCATACGATAAAAAATAAAGCCGCTTTGCAGCGGCTTTTAATTTGAGTAGCAGGTAATTACTTACGAATACCCAACTCTTTGATGATAGCACGATAACGCTTGATGTCTTTTGCTTTCAAGTAGTCAAGCAAACGACGACGCTTACCTACCAACATAGTCAAAGCGCGCTCAGTACCGAAGTCCTTGTGGTTCTTCTTGAGGTGCTCGGTAAGGTGATTGATACGGAAAGTGAACAGAGCGATTTGGCTCTCTGCAGAACCAGTGTTCTTAGCGTCATTGCCATACTTAGCAAAGAGTTCTGCTTTTTTCTCAGATGTCAAATACATTTGTAATTGATATTTAATTAGTTAAACAATAATGACCTCGCATGATGCTATGATCCAAACGATGTCACATCTATCTGCTTTTTTGCAAAGCGGCTGCAAAGGTACTGCTTTTTTTTGAAACCACCAAACAAAATCACATTTTTGTTTATTTATTGATGAATTTCAAAGGGGAAACTGCCAATCAATTCGCCATCCACAAAGAAATCAGCGTTGTATATACCCGTTTGTAGTATCTCTTCTACTAGCCAATATAATGATCCCGATATCTCTTCGCCCGCATACTCAAATTCTTTTGATACGGAATAAGCAATCTCGCTGTTCTCGAAAGGAAAGACGTCGTTCAAACTTTTTTGCATCACTTCGCCATCAGGACGAGTGATACGCATATAGAGCGTTTTCATGCCTGGCTCATTAGTGATATTGCGACCTATGGTGTAATCAAACTGCAATTTCTGAATCTGGTTGTAAATAGAAGTTTTGCGATCACGTTTGTTGAGCGGGATCATTTGAAACTCTGTAATTTCCAACATGGAAGCACGAGAAACTACTTCTGCCAACTGGGTGCGCTCCTCTTCGAGTTGTTGTGCTTGGCGAGCTACTTCCTGATATTGCTGTTTAACTTGCTGGTTTTCTGCAACCAATCGTTTGTTGGTACGGTCAAGTGAGTCGATTTGGTGTACATAACTCACCATCACCTGGCGCACAGTAGCCAACTCCTTTTTGAGTTCAGCAATGCGGCGCGCGTTAGTCACCTTAGTGATACGCAACTCCTCCAAGAGGTCTTGGACGCGCTGTTTCTCTTGCGACAAGAGTTCCACTAACGAGTCATTGTGGATATCTGGCGTTTGGTAGCCATCAAACTGGATAGCCAACTCTTCGTACTCATCTTCCAACTGCTCCTTCTCAAACTCCATGAGTTCGACCATCTCCTTCATCTCCGTTTTTTGTTGGAGATTCATCCATACGAGCGCACATACGCACAGTGCCAAGACAACAAGTCCTATAATTAAAGCAATATATTTGTTCTTACTCATAATACGTCTAATAATTTTTCCATTTGGGTTGAACGTGATCCCTTGAGGAGGATGTTTTTATCACGCAAAGGGTTCGTTTCCAGATATTTATGCAATTGCTCTACATTCTCAAACACTGGGTATGGCGAAGTTGTTTGCAAGTATTCCTCTCCAACGAGGAAGACATTATCTGCTTTGCGTTCTGCCAACATATTCACTATATTCTGGTGCTCGAGGTGCGAATACTCGCCCAACTCTCGCATGGCACCAAGGATGTATGTGTCCCCTTTGAAGGCATTGATGGCCGCCTGCATAGAGGTAGGGTTGGCGTTGTAGGCATCTACAATCAGATGGTTATTAGCCGTTTGCATGGCTTGCGAGCGGTTGTTGGTGGGCACATATTGACGAATTGCCTCCAATGCTTGTTCAGGGGAGATGCCAAAATACTCTCCTACACATATAGCTGCCGACACATTCTCTGCATTATATTCTCCCACAAGATTTGTGCCAGAGGGCATGGTGCCGGTTGCATAAGCCACAGAGTGGCTATTGGACGGCGTACCGCCTATTGGGTATTGGACGCCCTGCGGGCTATTGGATATTGGCGTTGAGGCGAGAGCATTCTCATGCATGCGCATGAGGTAAGGGTTGTCGGCATTGCGGAAGATGGTGCCGCTGTGGGCTACGAGGTAGTCGTAGAGTTCTTGTTTGGTGCGTTGTACGCCTTCAAACGAGCCAAAGCCCTCTAAGTGTGCACGACCGACGTTGGTGATTAGTCCGTAGTTAGGTTCGGCAATCTCCACCAATTCTTTAATATCCCCAGGATGTGAAGCTCCCATTTCCACAATCGCCATCTCGTGTGCGCGCGTGATTTGTAATAAGGTAAGAGGTACACCAATTTGATTGTTGAGATTACCTTGTGTGTAGTGAAGGTGGTATTTGGTGGAAAGAACGGTTGCCAACAGTTCTTTGGTGGTAGTCTTGCCGTTGGTGCCGGTGATGCCAATAATAGGCAATCCGAGTTCACGTCGCCAAGCACGTGCGAGGTCTTGCAGAGCGAGTAAGGTATTAGGAACCAATAACGTACCCTCTGGCAGGGCGTATTCTGGGTTGTCGATGACAGCCAACGAGGCACCGCTTTCGAGGGCTTGTTTGGCAAACTTATTACCATCAAAACGCTCGCCATGCAATGCAAAGAACACGCAACCTGCAGGCAGATTGCGCGTGTCTGTACTCACACAAAGCGAATCTTTATCTTTTATCAGAAAATCCCAATTCATTGCAATATATCATTTCGCTGCAAATTATGCAATTTGCATTATGCAATTTGCGGTGCAAAGGTACGAAAAAAAATGTATATGTGCAAGAAAAGTTTACTTTTGTTGCCATAGGCTATATTTTTTCACCTTTCACCTTGTCACTTACGGGTTCTCGACGGGTTCATACTATATGATTACTATAAGATAACTATGTGATCATTATGTTATTCTGCCCACTCCTCTAGACCTTTTTAAGAGGACTGTGAACTTTTTTGCTCCCTTGTTTATAGGGGAGCTGTCGCGTAGCGACTGAGGGGTTCATCTCACCTTTCCGTTTTCCGTTTTCACCTTTCACCTTTCCGCTTTCTCTCATAATCAATGGCTTAAAGAATAAGCCCCCCTCATCCCACGGACTTCCTGCGAACACATTCTCAAACATTCTCAAAAGTCCGCAGAAATCCATTTATTTAAGAGGTTTATACTTTTAGAGAGAACACCTTTTCTATGATTGGTGCCATGTCGTAGTATTTATATTCCGCTAGGCGACCACCGAAAATGACACGTGTTTCATGATCGGCGAGTTGTTTGTATTGCTCGTAAAGTTGCGTATTGCGTTGGTTGTTGATAGGATAAAACGGCTCCATCCCTTCGCCCCACTCGGTGCTATACTCACGACTAATCACCGTCTTAGGATTATCATACACCGCCTGACCAAACGTTTCAAAATGTTTGTGTTCGATTACTCGCGTATAAGGTGTTTCGCAATCGGTATAGTTGATTACTGCATTACCTTGGTAATTGGCAGTATTAATCGTTTCGGTCTCGAAACGCACGGTACGGTAATCCAATTTACCAAAGCGGTAATTGTAGTACTCATCAATCTTACCTGTAAAGACAATCTTATCAGCGACAGCTTCCCATTTCTCACGATCGGCAAAGAAATCGGTATTCACCTGTGTGTCCACTCCCTCTAGCAAACCTTCAATTAGTCGGTTATATCCACCTATAGGTATTCCTTGGTAGGTATCGTTGAAGTAGTTGTTGTCATACACCATACGTACTGGCAGACGGCGGATAATGAACGCTGGCAGTTCGGTGCAAGGTCTGCCCCATTGTTTTTCTGTGTAGCCCTTGATGAGTTTTTCGTAGATATCTCGTCCTACTAGGCAAAGGGCTTGTTCCTCCAAGTTCTGTGGCTCACGTCCATGTAGGGCGGACATTGCTTCTGCTTTTTGTTCAGCTATTTTTGTTTCTGCCTCGGCAGGTGTGATTACTCCCCACATCTGGTGGAAAGTATTCATATTAAATGGCAGGTTGTATAATTCGCCTTTGTAGTTCGCTACAGGGCAATTGGTATAGCGATTGAAAGGTACGATGCTATTCACAAAGCCCCACACTTCTTTATTATTAGTATGGAAGATATGCGCACCATATTTATGCACATTGATACCTTCTACTTGCTCGCAATACACATTTCCACCTAGATGTGGGCGTTTGTCAATTACAAGACATGTCTTGCCTACCTGCTTTGCGCGGTAGGCAAAAGTAGCTCCAAACAATCCAGAGCCAACGATGAGATAATCGTAATGATTAGTTAACATTTTCTTTTCTCTTGTATAAATCTATATTACAAATCGTAGAATCCGTCTTTGCCACCAAATCATACCTCTCATATAGAATATGATCCGATTTTTCTCTTGGATCTTTTCTATCTTTAATATGAACTTTGATTACCCATAATGGATTATAGTCTGCAATATTGTCCTTTTGATGCAACTCATCACTTTGACCGCATGTAATTTTATTACATTGTACAATTCCATTATTCCATAATATAGGAAAACATGCTAACATACTTGCACCACATCTGTTATTCTCATAATCTTCACTTGGAACAGCCCAAAATAAATTGTAATTCCAAATAGAATCTCTTTCAGACATCGGTACGTTGGATAATAATTGTTCTACTTCTGAATAAAATCTCTTTGCGGAAGGTTCTCCACTTGCTAATACTTTGATATTGCTAATCGTCGCACCTTTTGCAACTTTTAAAATTGGACGTTTTTCGAATTGAGGCAAAAAGAACAAAATGAATGTACATATAATCAATAATACCTTATCTTTTGTCAAAAACAGAGCGATAATATAGAGCATAAACATTGGAACTAAAACAACGTAGTAATATATAAATCCCACATGGAATGTTCCCATGAATGTTAATTGAAGTATGATTAGTGGAATAGTTATCCACAACACCTGTTTATATTCTGTTTTATATAACATCCCCCACATAGCGGTAAAAAACAGTACATGAACTAATTTAGGGGTACTAAACATTGAGCGAATTAACTTAAATATTCCGCCCGAATATGTCATATTAAATCCTATCAAACCATACCAGAATTCACCTAACGCATTATGATATATAAAATACCCAAATATCGGTATGGCGACAATAATAAATCCTACTAAAAACATTCCAATATTGCATATCGCATTTTTATAATGCTTGTTATAGAAAAGATATATTGCTAGTCCACCCATTATACCCGCAAATTGTGCGAAGGCATCATTGGGACGTATGAAAAATGCGAGACCAAAGCACAGACCATAAATTAAACTATAAAATAATGGATGTGGTTGTGCTGGCGATTGGATTATATATTTCAAAATATAGTACGTTGATATTGCAAAAAATAGCAACATCCAACTTTCACATTTATTACCTTCACATATTATTCCACTATAGATATACAACGTTACTAAAAGTGTAACAAAAGATAAAGTATTATTGAGGAAAAGTTTGGATGTTTTGAATAAATAGAGTAATGTAACAAATAGCGCAATCACTTGCAAACAGAAAATACCAACACGACCTGGTATCAGCCATTGACCTAATGCCTGAATAAAATAAATAATTGGACCTTTATGATCAAATATATCTACATAGGGGATTTTGCCTTGTAAAATAGCTAGACCCATTGTCTTAAAAACCGCACTATCTACCGCATCATTTATATACAATGGGGAGGTTGAATAAGAGTACAATAGTAGGAATCCTACTGAAATTGGCAAAAATAACAATACAAAATATTTGTTGCCACAAATTTTCTCTAATGCTTGATAAAATTCTTTCATCTTTTCTTTTATTTCAAATTCTTATTTATCATTCTAAAATCACCTAATGCTTTAACTCCTATCTTGAATATGCGCTTCATATTGATTGAGTTCACGCCGCCTTGACGAGGGCGAAATGTAATAGGATACCAAGCAATCTTCTCTTTCTTCTTGACTGCAATAGCAGATACCGCCACATTTGCCAAGAAGAAATCTTCTGGGATAAGTTGCATAATCGCTTGCAGATGATCCACATTCATCAATCGGAATGGTGTGTTTGCATCTTTAACCCATACGCCAAACATTAGCCAAACTACCCAGCGCAATACTTTCGTTACAAATACACGACTTGCGCCGTCTTCTCTACCACCGCGTGTACCTATCTGAAAATCATACTCATGGCGATGTTCCCATAGTTGCCAAAACTCTTCTGGTAATGTTTGTCCATCACTATCTGTTTGGAAAACAAAATTTGCACCCTCTTTGATGGCATAGCGATACAGATATAATACTGTTGCACCATGTCCAGAATTGGGCTTGTCAATAGGAAGCAAATGAGGATATTGGTTACATATACTTTGCATAATTGCGAAGGTATTGTCTTTACTTCCATCGTTGGCAATAACTAATTTTGCTTCATTGCCTTCTTGGTTGATTCGTTCACAGACAGGATGCCATTGTTGAATCACCTCTTGGATGTTTGCTTCTTCATTGTAAGCAGGCATCACAATATAGAGTGTGTCTCTCATGATTGTTTGGTTTTGAAAGTGATATATTTATTTAGTACAAATTGTATCAGAGCAACAACTACTACGGAGATGAGTTTGCATAATAACTCATTCCATCCGCCAATAGTCACCATCACATATAACATTAACTCGCTAATTCCTAAGCCAAATAAACCTACCACATAAAAGGAGACAAATCGTTGGGGCGTTTTATCCTTGACTTTGAAATTGAATGTGCGATTGAGCAAAAAGCTACATATAATACCGCAATGAATACTAATCACATTTGCCCAGAGATAAGGGAGAATATCAAAATGGCATAGTAAGGTATAAATACCAAAGTCCAATGTGGCACATAAACCACCTATAATTCCGTACAAGATGAGATGACGGAATTTGTCGTAGAGATGTTTGATTGTTTGTTTCATGTCAGCATTTTTTTTACTGACATAAAAAAAGCGTGGTGCCTCTTCTTGTTTATTCTCAATTCCGAGGTTCCTGCAAGACCCTACAAACAAAAATAAACAATCAACGCCCACGCCGAATATGAAACGCCACCAAACAGAGCAGTCCACGCGTGGACGCTCTGCGGCGAGATATACATATCCCAACGGGCGTTTATTGCCTTCTTGTTTTGGGTTTGTGAAATTTTGCAGGATTTCGGAATTCCAAAACAAGCGCTAATAAACGCTTTTAATATGTCCGCAAACTTTTGGTTTGCGGTTGCAAAGGTACAACAAAATTTGCGGATTTGCAAGCAAATAGCGATTTTTTTCGCTATTTGCTGGATAATGGACGCTCGCATAACGAACTATGGGACGCCGTTAGGCTATTGGACGGTGTTTCGTCTATTGGGTATATAGGGGGGCAGTACAATGTGATTCTATAGGGAAGGTTGCTGAATAACCTAAGAATAACCTACGAATAACCTATAAATCACCTAAGAATCACCTAAGATTTACAGGTGTATTTCGGGTAAAAAAAAATCGCCATTCATGTCCTTGGACATAGATGGCGATTGAGTATATTCCAAAATGGAATGAACTAATCTTTTACACGCAAAAGTTATTTTTTATTTGGCAATTCGAGACCGTAGCCCTTTTTCTTATCTTCTACCTTGAGAGCGAGGCTGAGCAAGAATGCCAACACACCAAACGAAGCAAAGACAATCATTGGCACTACATAGCCATTAGTAGAAACGCGGAGCGTACCAATCAGCATTGGCACTAAACACAAGCCGATATTCTGTACCCAGAAAATCAAGCAATAGGCAGAACCGAGGATCTTCTCATCGATAATCTTTGGCACACTGGGCCACATAGATGCTGGCACCAAAGAGAAGCTAACACCCAACACAAGAATAGTGCAGAGAGCCAAAGTCTTGCTTGGATAAAGTGGCAAGACAAACGCGAAAATACTATGGCAAATAACCATGATAATCGCACCTACCATCATCATCGATGCACCTTTACCCTTATAGTCGATAAACATACCGAGGAATGGAGTCAATACCATTGCCAAGATGGGGAACCACTTGAACAAACCAGATGCCTCTGCGTTAGAGATCATAAGGGTCTCCTCAAGGAAGTTGGTCGCAAAGCGTTGGAATGGGAAGATAGCCGAATAATAGAGTACGCACAAGAGGGCGATAATCCAGAACATCTTGCTGGAGAAGATCTTACCAAGGTCAGATACGTGGAACTCATCCTCAGGGTCGTGCATATCCGTTGCCTCACCAATAGCCACGAGTTGCTTGTCGAACTTGGTGTCCATAATGGTGAACACGAAGAAGTTAAGCAAACCAATCACGAGCAAGAGGGCTGCGAAAAGCAATGAAGCCACTACAGATGGTTGACCATTCACAGCGAAATGCTCGCTAATAGCAGGAGAGAACGCCATAGCAGCGAACACACCAATACGAGCAATAGCCATCTCAAGTCCCATAGCGAGTGCCATCTCTTTGCCTTTGAACCACTTAGCAAGGATCTTACTAACAGTAGTACCCGCCATCTCGCAGCCACAGCCGAAAATCATGAAACCGAAAGCAGCCATCTTAGCAGAACCTGGCATAGCCGTCCACCAGGAGTTGAGCCATACAATACTATTAGCGTCGAACCAGTCAGAGATACCGATATATTTGATAGACGCGCCGAGCACCATCAAGCCCGCAGAAAGCAAGCCCGTAAAACGAACGCCCATCTTATCAAGGATGATTCCTGCAAAAATCAGGAAACCAAAGACACAGAGGATATACTCCGCAGAAGCATAGGTACCAAAGACGCCTTGATCCCAACCGAGTGTGTCGTTAAGAACAGATGCCAATGGAGAAAGAATATCCACGAACATATAAGCGAAGAACATCATCGATGCCACAAGGATGAGCACCGTCCAACGTGCAATGGCGGAGTCGCGGAGAGTTTGTTGAAGTTGTTTAGTCATAGTTGTGTAGTGTGGTGTAGAGTTGTATTTACAAGGCTTCGTCCTCTGGTTTTTCAACCAAGGGACGAGGCCTGTTTTTTTTCTTTTTTTTGAGCCATGCTGCTTTACGTTGTTCGTATTCAGCATAGTGAGATTCCAAATAGCCGTCAGCCATTACTTGATGCCTAACTCAGCTTTTACGGCAGCAGAGAGATCGAGTGCATCAAGTGCGATGTATAGCATTGCAGCTTGATCCATCACGTAAGTACAACTTTGAGCAGCACCCACTTTGTTGATTGCCTCCAATAATTTAGCACGAACAGGTTGAAGATACTCAACTTGCTTAGCTTGCAAATCTTGTTGTACGGTTTGGTAGAACATTTGCATACGTTGCTCCATTTCAGCCAACTCTTGTTGACGGAACTCACGAACACCAGCAGTCATGGTAGATTGTTGTTGTTGGAACTCAGTAAGTTTTTTGTTAAACTCTTCTTGCATATTTGCAAGTTGCAGTTCGTAAGAAGATTGCAAAGAATCAAGTTTCTCACCTGCTTGTTTGGTTTCAGGCATCAAAGCCATAATCTCTTGAGAATTAACGTGTCCAATTTTTTGTGCGCTTGCGAAGATTGGTAATACCAATGCAAGCATAAGAATCATTTTTTTCATTGTGTTATCGTTTTTTTATGTTATTATTTCGCTCCTAATTTCTCTAATACCTTATCTGATATATCTAGTTTGCTAGACATATATATGAGACTAGGGTCTGCCGAACGGTCTTTGACTACATCGTAGCGATTTTCGTTAGCAATATCTTGGATTGCGGTATAAATCTCATCTTGAATGGGTTTGAGAAGGGCTTCGCGCTTTTTATACCATTCACCTTCCTGACCGAAGTACTTGCGTTTGAGTTCGAGTACCTCTTGTTCTTTTGCAAGAATCTCCTCTTCTCTGCGTTGTTTCATATCTTCGGATAGGAAGATTTGTTCCGTTTGATAGTTCGTTGCCAAAATCTGTGCCTCTTGTTGGGCAGTTTCGATATCCTTCTGCCACCTTCTGGAAATCATATTGAGTTGTTCGTTGGCAGTTTCATATTGTGGCAGATTCTTGAGGATATATTGCATATCCACGTATGCCATAGCAAACTTCTGAGCTACGAGAGGAGTTGTAACAGCCCAACCGCAGCATATCATCAAGGCGATTAAAATATATCGTTTCATCTTCATAATTATAATTCTTGTCCAAGTACGAAGTGGAATTGTGATCCACCATATTGATTTGAACCATTGATAGGATCGAATCCCCATCCCCAGTCGATACCCATAAGTCCGAACATAGGAAGGAAGAGGCGTACACCAACACCAGCCGAACGTTTGAGTTTGAATGGGTTGTAGTCTTTGATATCAGCAAAACAGTTACCAGCTTCCACGAAAGCGAGTGCCCAAATGGTAGCATTCTGTTCGAGCGAGATAGGATAGCGAAGCTCCATAGTAAACTTGTTGTACACATATCCCATATTTCGTCCGACTGCAGGATCGTATGGTGTGAGTGAACCAGATTGGTAGCCGCGCATGGAGATATATTCCGTGGAGTAGCTTGAATAGCTAGACATACCATCACCACCCATGTAGAAACTTTCGAAAGGCGATTTAGCATTTCGGTTATAGTGTCCAAGATATCCGAATTCAGCACGAGTCATAAGAACAAGTTTGGAGTCAGGAGTAAGTGGCGTAAAGACCTTACCTGCGAACTTCCACTTATGATACTCAAGCAGATGATACTTCTCGGAATTAGTCATCTGCGCAAACTGAGCATCGGTCGTCCCCTTGATGAGCGAATATGGAGGTGTAATCTTCAGTCCAAGAGTGAATTGCGAACCACGACGAGTATATATTGGATTGTCGATACTTGAACGTGATAACTGGAGATTGAGCGCAAAGTTATGACTCGTACCGTCAGTTAGAATCATGTAAGGCCAATCCTTCATCATATACATCTGATAACTCAATTCGCCGTAGAAAGAGAAGTAATCGTCTGGCCAACTGAGTCGCTTACCATATCCCAAACTAACACCGAAAGTACGAAGGTATTTCTCGGGATCGGCTTCCGATTCTTGCAATTGCTGATAATAGTCCGATTGACCCGAGTAGGAATAGTAGTTATAGTAAGTGTTGTACAGATTCTGATATGCTTTATAGTAACGGTCAGAATATCCTGTTTGTGAAGCAAAGAAGATACTAGCACTCAGAGAGTTAGGTCGTTTTCCACCGAGCCAAGGTTCGAGGAATGAGATTGATGCGGATGTATAGTACACACCATTGGTACGGGCATTGATACTGAATGTTTGTCCTTCACCTTGAGGCACTATGCGGTAACTCTTAGGATTGAAGAGGTTTTGAATAGCGAAGTTGGTAAACTTCAAACCCAACGAACCTACAAGACCCGTTGCACCCCAACCGAGTGAAAACTCGATTTGGTCACTAGATTTGGTTTCTAGTTGGTAGGTGATATCCACAGTACCATCCTCTGGATTGGGCTGGATATCTGGAACCAGTTTCTCTTGATCGAAGTGTCCCATCTGTGCCAACTCACGAAGCGAACGCATGATATCGGATTGGCTGTAGAGCTGACCAGGCTTAGTGTAGAGTTCGCGGCGCACTACGTGCTCGTACACGCGCGTGTTACCTACGATATTAATCTCATTGATAGTTGCAGGCTGTCCTTCGTACATTCGCATTTCGAAATCAATAGAATCGTTCTGGATACGTACTTCAACAGGATCTACATTGAAGAATAGATAGCCTTGGTCAGTATATAACTTAGCGACTGCATCATCGTCTTCGTTGAGACGTTTGTTGAGCTCTTTGAGGTTGTAAGTCTCACCTTTTTTGATGCCTAAAACAGCATCCAAATACTCATATGGATAAACGGTATTACCTACCCATGTGATATCACCAAAGACATACTTTCGTCCTTCATCAATAGTCATATACACATCTACGCGGGTGGAATCCACCTTGGATTGCACTACACTATCAGCCATGATGACAGCATCACGGTAACCTATTTCATTGTATTTCTCGATAACTGCCTTTTTATCATTCTCAAACTCGGTTTCAACAAACTTTTTCGTTCTGAAGAGATTGATGATATTGTTGTCATTTGTTTTCTTCATTGCACGGTTGATTTGTGTATGCGTAAGTGCCTGGTTACCTGTGATAAATAATTGGCCAACACGTGTTTTTTCTTTTTTATCCACGTTGATAATCACCTTAACATACCCTGGGTGTGCCAAATCATTGGTTTGATATATATTAACCTGCGTATGATAGAATCCCTTCTCTTCGAAATATTTGGTAATGATTTTCTTAGCTCGGTCAGCAAGGTCAGGTGTCATTTGCCCACCTTTTTGGATGCCAACTTTCACCTGTATATCTTCTTGCTCGGTTTTGCGCAAGCCGTTGTAAGCGATATCAGAAACGCGAGGACGCTGCTTGAGAGCAATTTCGAGCCAGATTTTGTCTCCCTCAATTTTTGTGGCTTTGAATTTAACATCCGAGAAAAGCCCTTGTTTCCAAAAGCGTTTTAATGATTTTGTGATTTGGTCACCCGGAATTTCGATTTTATCTCCGACTGCTAATCCAGAAAAGCCAATCAAGACAAAATCCTCGTAGCTATCAGCTCCCGTGATAGTTATATCTGCGATCTCATATGTTTTACGTTGCATGGTATATTCAATGACAGGCAGGGGTGCCTGTGATTGAATTAGCGCAGTATCTGTATCGACAGATAAAGTATCTTCTTGCGCCATCATAGGTATGGCGAAGAGCGTGATTAATAATATGTTAATTAACTTGTTCACTAGTTTTTCCAAATCTACGTTCACGATGTTGATAATCAACTATTGCACGATAAAACTCATCCTCGGTAAACTCTGGCCACAAACAATCAGTAAAGTATAACTCTGCATATGCCAATTGCCATAGTAAGAAATTACTGATACGCAATTCTCCACTAGTACGGATTAGCAAGTCTGGGTCAGGCATGTTGGCGGTCGTTAAATGAGCCGAGATAGCCTCCTCATTGATATCCTCCACCAACATTTTCCCTTCCTTGACAGCTTCGGCAATAAGTTGCGTAGAACGAATCAACTCCCAACGCGCACTATAACTCAATGCTATTACCAATGTCAAACCTGTATTATTACTCGTTTGATTAATACAAGCGACGAACTTATCATACGTTGCCTGAGGCAAACGACTAATATCCCCTATGGTTTGAAGACGGATATTATTCTTCATTAAAGTTGGCGTTTCTTTGGCAATCGTGTCAACCAACAATGCCATCAACGCATCTACCTCTTCTTTTGGACGATTCCAATTCTCAGTGGAGAAGGTGTACAACGTTAAGTAATCTATACCTAAAGTGGCTGCAGTTTCCGTAATGGCATGCACAGTTTCTACCCCTTTACGATGCCCGAACATACGCGCCAATCCCTGACGCTTGGCCCAACGACCGTTGCCATCCATGATAATAGCGACATGGCGAGGTATTCTATCTTGCTGTATTTGCTCTTTATAGTTCATGTTTGGTTCTACTTAATAATTACAGAATGGACAACTCTTTTGATCTGGTGCGAACTCAAAAACAATACCGACCGTAAGCGTAGAGGTCACATCATTATTCATTACATTTGAACCATTTAGTTTATATGAGTTATTCAAAATATTTGGACGTGCCCTATCAATAACTCCTTCAATTCCATCCCCATTCATCACATAAATATTGTGTTGCCAAGCCAATTGCAGTTGCCATCGCTCTGCAAATTTCCACTTCACTCCAACGCCTAGTGGGATATACATGGCATACTCTATGTTGCTATTATTGTTAGCAGTAACCATTGGATATGCCAAAGTGTCATTTGCATACACATTTTGCGCCGTAAACCCTACCCCTAGAAAAATAAATGGTGTAATGGTACGCATATGTATATTGTACGGGTCAATGCCAAAACGAAAAAAATTAAATTCTCCCGTTAGGTCAAAATGCCACATTGGATTGGTATATTTACCCGCAGCAAATCTCCAAGCATTATCCTTTTCGATTGTATTCACAACTCGTTGGCGTTGCCCTTTGAGTTGAAGTGCCCAACGCTGGTCAATCTTGCAACGGACTTGCGCGCCATACACCTCAGCGGAACTCATAAAGGCGTGCGGTGCCAATTCCCCAACATAATATCCTAATCCTGCTTGCACTCCTGCTTCTAAACGATACACTTTTGATTCGCAAAAGGCAGATGTGGGCACACAAAGCACCCACACAAAAATCAAACACAACGTTACTATATTAGAGTGCAATATCTTAACCACTTACCAAATTAGTAAGTAATCAAACGATCTTCATACCACTTGCCAAGGTTCACAATCACACTAAGTGAGAACACAAAATTATGATTGTGCCCGATTGCATACTTTGTCAACTGATTATAAACAGGACGGTCAGTAGCGTTGATAGTATAGGTTTCAGTAGTTTTATCTGATTTGTGTAGCACCTTTACTCCATTGACTACAGTACCTCCAATTGGGCACCCACCGCCTAGGTTACTATTTAAACCACCATTCCCTGTTCCAGAGACATACATTTGATATTGGAATGTACCTTTCAACTGCACATTATCATTGATACGCCACTTAACACCACATACAAGAGGAATATACATAGCCACACCCAATGGATTATCCTTGCCACCTACTTTTGGGTAGAACGTACTATTCACCAGATTGCCACCAGTCCCTACAACACTACGAAGAGTAGCATTTTGATTATACATAGTCACACCCAAACCAATGCCTACATAAGGAACCACGTTGTAAAGTCCAGCATCTGGGCGCATTACATTGGTATAGTTCAAAATATTATACTCAGCAATCGCATCAACATGCCACATTGCATTGTAATACGTGTAGGCCGAATATTCTGTCTTTGTATTATCGTATTCCGCATAATACATACGTTGACGACTAGTATGGAGACGAATATGCCAATGAGTGTCAAAACGATAGCCCAAAGAGGCGCCAAAAGTCTCTATACCAGGCCAACCAAAAGTAGCGCGTTCATTCGCTACGAAACGCAATGCATCATATGCTTGTACTCGATGCAAGGTCGTGACATCTGCAACAGGATTATTAGGTCCTTTGTAGAAACCTACACCTGCCTGCAACCCAAATTCGAAGCGGTCTTTCTGTTCACGAATACCAGCAAAAACCACCGTTGGCATACAACAAAGCAACAGCATCACAACCAAAAATTGACTCTTTTTCATAATTCTCGTATATTTTTCCTTTTAATAAATTCGTTACTCACACTAACTAGTCCGCAAAGGTACTACTTTTTTTTGATATATGCAAATTATTTTTGAATTAAAATGCGAAAAGCATCTACTACGCGACTTACCTCCACTACGCGTATGCGCAAGTTGTGCGCGTTGTACTTTTGTCCAGCAGGGATGATAATCTGCTCAAAACCAAGCTTTTCCGCTTCTCGAATACGTTGATCTATGCGATTAACTGGACGTATTTCGCCTGCTAAACCCACCTCGCCAGTCATGCATATTTTTTCATCCAGCGCAATATCCATATTCGACGAAAGCACAGCAGCCAGAACAGGTAAATCTATTGCAGGATCATTGACACGCAATCCGCCTGCGATATTTACAAACACGTCCTTCTGCAACAACTTAAAGCCTACTCTTTTCTCCAGCACAGCCAAAAGCATATTCAGTCGCCTGCCGTCAAAACCCGTACTACTTCTCTGTGGCGTACCATAGGCTGCACTCGCGACAAGGGCCTGAACTTCAATCAACAACGGGCGTACACCTTCTACTGCAGCAGCAATAGCCACTCCCGACAACCCATCGCGATTACCCGACAAGAGCAACTCACTTGGGTTCAATACCTCTCGCAAACCATCTTGTTGCATCTCGAAAATGCCCAACTCGCTAGTGCTACCAAAGCGATTCTTTTGTGCTCGCAAGATGCGATAGACATAATGCTGATCCCCTTCGAATTGCAACACCGTATCCACGATATGCTCCAATACTTTTGGTCCTGCTAACGAGCCCTCCTTGTTGATATGCCCCACGATGATAAAAGGCACGTTCTTCTCTTTGGCATACTGCAATATTCTCGCAGCACATTCTTTCACTTGGCTCAAACTACCTATACTTGCCTCAATGGATTCTGTACCTATGGTTTGAATACTATCCACCACTACTATCTCGGGTTGAATTTCGGTTACGCTATCCAATATGCGTTCTAGCGATGTCTCCGCCAAAATATAGAGATTCTCAGCATCACCTGCCAATCGTTCAGCTCTGAGTTTCAATTGCTTAGCACTCTCTTCGCCACTTGCATAAAGTGTTTTGCGATGTCCCATTTTCATCAGCACTTGCAGGGCAAGCGTTGATTTTCCGATACCTGGCTCACCGCCTAAGAGCACCAAACTGCCAGGTACTAATCCGCCGCCTAAGACACGGTTCAACTCCGAAGACTGCATATCAATCCGCATCTCCTCTTGAGCCTCTACCTCGCGTAAACGTTGCGCCTGCGCGCCACGACGAAGCGAAGTTCCGCCCTTTTTGGTAGATATAGTGGTACTCACCTCTTCCTCGTATGTTCCCCACTCACCGCAGACTGGACAACGACCAATCATTTGTGGCGATTGAGCACCACAATTCGAACACACATATTTCGTCGTATTCTTTGCCATTATAACTCTATCGTCTCTTTTTCTACTGCCAAAACTGTGTTTTCGAATACTTCGCGTGCCTCATTTAAGAACACTTGGTGGTCATCTTCACGAGCACTGAAATGCCCTATTACCAATTTTCTTGCACCTGCTAACTTAGCAATTTGTGCAGCTTGCTTGGCTGTAGAATGCGTATGCTTCTTGCACTTATCTGCATCTTTCTCGGTGTAAGTAGCTTCATGAAATAGCACCTCCACTCCTGCAATCTGCTCCACAATCTGCTCACGATATGCCGTATCCGAACAATACGCATAGCGTTTGCGAGGCTCTTTGTCGCGATGATGTTCTGTAAAGAGAAAACCACACGTTGGTACTTTATGTTTCAGTGGAATAGTCTCGATTGTCAGCGTGCGGTCCTCAAATATCACCTCTTTCTTACGCGGATTGATAGCATGAAATTCCACCTCATATGGTAGATCTTGACAATGATAATCCAGCAACGGGCGAAGCAGTTTCTCCAAGTCGGCATGTGCATAGATATGCAAGGGCTGCGTACGTCCCATCATGCCCAACGTGGATATCAACCCTATCAATCCAAAACAATGATCACCATGCAAATGCGAAATCAACACCGTATATAGCCGCGCAGTTTTAATACCCAACTGCCTCATTTTCAATTGAGTTCCTTCTCCGCAGTCAACAAGAAATGACTTATCGCATAGTTCCACAATCTGCCCTGTAGGCGAGTTCTGGAATGTGGGCATTGCGCTGCCACTGCCTAATATGGTTAATTCGTTGTTCAAAAGAGTTCCAAAAGTTTTAAGGGTTTTAACGGTTTAATTACGAATGCTCAGATACACTCGCATAAATACTGCTTTGGTATATTGAGGAAAATCGCCTTGTTGAATCCAACCATGATAGCCAGGATCGCGACGAAAAACATCCGCTACGCGCTGACCTTTGTATTTGCCAAAGTTAAAAATCTCTTTTCCCTCTGCATCATACGCAATGCGTCCCGCAAAATCCGCAAAGCGCACATTACCAGTTGTATATTCGGATAGTTCCTCTACTGTGTCGGGTAACTCATAACGCTCTAACTGTGCTTTCAGCACCTCGTAGGTTGCCATCGTGTCGGCATCCGCAGAGTGTGCATCCGTCAGGTCTTTTCCGCAATAGAACTTGTATGCTGCTACCAAATTGCGAGGTTCTTGGCGTTGGAAAATGGTAAATACATCTACCATTCGCATACGCTTCAAATCGATATTTTGCCCTACACGCAGCAATTCCTCCGCCAATAATGGCACATCAAAATGGTTGGAATTATAACCCGCTAAGTCGCTACCTTCCAGCACTTTAACCAGTTCTGGTGCAATCTCCTTGAAGGTTGGGCAATCTACCAAGTCCTCGTCGTGAATCCCGTGTACTGCGGTTGCCTCATCCGAGATATGCATCTGGATCTCTTGCCCCAACATCATCTGCGTTGGTTTTACGCGGAAAGTCTTCCCTTCGGCACAGCCGTTAGGGAAGACCTTGTAGTAACTCAGCTCTACAATCCTGTCTTGAGCTATATTCAAACCCGTAGTCTCCAAATCAAAGAAAACCAGCGGGCGAGTAAGTTTCAACTTCATTCGCAGATGTTTAGATTAGTCGTTCAAGAGCATTGGCATCAACAAAATCAACAAATCTTGATTCTCATCATTCTCAGATGGCAAGATCAAACCTGCGCGAGCAGGATCAGCCAATGCCAAGACAACGTCTTGAGAAGTGATAGAAGATAGAATCTCTATCAAGAAAGGCGCCTTAAAGCCGATTGCCATTGGCATACCAACGTAATCGCATGCGATGGTCTCTTCTGCTGAAGTAGAGAAGTCGATATCTTGAGCAGAAATCTTGATTTGGTTCTCGCTCAACGCCAACTTAATCAAGCTGGTACCCGTGTTAGCAAACACAGCCACACGCTTACAAGCATTCACGATTGTTTGACGATCTACAATCACTTTGTTGGTATTGTTTTGAGGAATAACCGCATTGTAGTTAGGGAAACGTCCCTCGATTTGGCGGCATACAATCACTGTTTGACCAAAAGTAAAGGTAGCGTTCTTTGCGCCAAAGTTAACAGACACATTATCACTGCCCTTCAACACCTGACGGAGCAATTGCGCTGGTTTCTTAGGCAAGATGAAACTTACTGCTTGCGCACCCTTCACGCTATCGTTGGTGTAACGAACCAAACGATGAGCATCGGTAGCCACGAGCGTAATTTTCTCCTCGTTCAAGTCAAAATAGATACCATTCATCACTGGACGCAACTCGTCATCTGCGGTGCAGAAGATTGTCTTGTTCACAGCATCCAAGAGCACGTCAGCAGCAATCTCAAAAGTATTTTCGCCCTTCTCTACTGGCATCTCTGGATACTCATTGCCATTAGCACCCACAAAACTGTACGTACCATTGGCACTTGTGATATTCAAACCAAAGTTTTGATCATCAATATGGAATGTCAGAGGTTGCTCAGAGAATTCTTTCAAAGTTTCCAACAAAATCTTAGCAGCCACAGCCACTTTTCCCTCGCCTTGAGCAGCTTCTACTTGCATGGAAGTACGCAGAGTGGTCTCGCCATCTGAAGCAGTTAAGGTCAATTGATCGCCTTTCAAGTCGAACAAAACGCACTCCAAAATTTGTAAACTATTCTTTGCCGCAATCACACGGCTGGCTGCTTGCAATTGTGCAAACAATTCCTTACTTGATACATTAAATTTCATATCGGTATTAATTTATTTAGTTCTATACTCTGTCGGAGTTTACGCAAACACTCCTTTCAGCCCGCAAAGATACAAAAAATATGTGAATTATGCAAATTATTTGTGCATTTTATTTATTTTTTGTACCTTTGCACCCAAATTCCATGCCTCTAAACACTAAACTCTAAACACTAAACAAAAAAATGATTGGTATTTTCGATAGTGGTTATGGCGGATTGACCATCCTTAATCACATTCGCCAGCATCTTCCCCAGTACGATTATCTCTACTTGGGCGACAATGCTCGTGCGCCATACGGAACACGCTCATTTGATGTCATTTACGAATATACCCTTCAGGCGGTCAATTACCTGCATCAGCAGGGCTGCAATCTCATCATTCTCGCTTGTAACACTGCCAGTGCCAAGGCGTTACGTACTATTCAGCAGCGCAATATCAATCCTGACGAACTCCGCGTATTAGGTGTCATCCGCCCAACGGTGGAGGTTGTGCCACAACGCACGCGTACCAAACATATCGGCGTACTTGCCACCCCGGGCACAGTAGCATCCGAGAGCTATGTCATCGAGCTGCTGAAGCAAGACCCCACCCTCACGATTACTCAGCAAGCATGCCCCATGTGGGTGCCGCTGATTGAGTCGGGCGAACATCTTGGCGATGGAGCTAACTACTTCGTGGAGAAGTACTTAACCGAACTCCTCACCCGCGACCCGCTGATTGATACCATCATTTTGGGCTGCACACATTACCCCCTTATTCAAGATAGGATTGAGCAATATCTTCGGACCCTCCCTAACCCTCCCTTCAAGGGAGGGGATGGTGGAGCGATCATGATTGAAGGATTTGAAAGAAGAGTCATTTCCCAGGGCGAGATTGTCGCGCAGAGTTTAGCCGATTATCTCCACCGCCATCCTGAAATTGTTGAACGCATCTCCTCCCCTTTGAAGGGGAGGTCGGGAGGGGGCTTCCTCACCACTGAATCCGCTGCCAAGTTCTCCGAATCTGCATCGCTTTTCTTGTCCGAACCAATTGAGGCGGAGCATATTGAGTTGCGATAGTTTATTTTCTTACAATTCTCTTGGAAATTACGCACTATTCACGCACAATACACGCACTATTCCTTTCACTTCCGTGAAGGATCAGTGGCAGATACATAAACAAAAAAATCGTTCCCTTGGTAAAAGAGAACGATTTTTTGTACGGATTTGTTATTGCTTACTCAACAATAAAGGAATTGCTTTCGCCGTTTACTTCAAAGAAGTACATGCCAGTTGGGTAGTTTTTTACATTGAGTTGGAGTTCTTGTTTGCTCTTATCCAAGAACTTACGCTCAACCAACTTGCCTTGCATGTCGTAAATCTTCATGGACGTTGCGCCATTCGCGTCGTAAGGCAATGTCACTAAGTCACTCGCAGGATTGGGATAGGCATTGCGTTTCGCTTTAGCAGGCACATTTTGCACACTTGTTGTAGTTTCGCCATTGCCAGGACAAGAGTAGATATAGGTTTTATAAACATAAGTTTCAGTAAGATTATTATAGATTCTATCCACCACAATAAACTTGTATTGTTCACCAACTTTTCTCAGAAAGAAATAACTTAAATCATTTTCAGTAAAAATAGTTGCTATAATAGTATTATTTTCATCAATAATTGAAATTTTTTCAGCATCATAATCAGCTTTGACATAGCAAATTGCTCCATCAGTAGTAAAAATATTTTCAGCTAAGAGAGTATATGCATCAACACCTTCAAGAGTTGTCCGATAGGAAAAATCAGCATTATAAATATCTACCCCATTGGTATTGTCAATTGCATATGTGGAATTCTTCAGCCACATATTTCTATCTAGTTCCATATCCTCATTGGTTATAATAGACCCTTCAAATACATGTTCCAACTCAATTTGTGCGTTCATTGTTGCTGCGGTTACCAGCATAACTAAACCAAGTAAAATCTTTTTCATAATCATTTTATATTATACATTTATCCCCTACTCACTTTCGGCTTTTCGGTTACTCCGTTGTACCTCAATGATATACGCACATAAAAAAGCACGGTACTTTTTAGTATATTCTCTATCCAAGGTGTTTGGCGTAACCTACCAGTAGAATAACCAAAAGCCCGTGCTTGTCACACGAGCATTCTGCAATATTCCTACTGGTTTCCTTTTAGTCGCCAAACTTCTGGATAGTAGAATAAAGCTAAAATGCTTTTCCAATATTTCACGATGTGCGTATCAACTACACACTACTGTTTCATAGGCAAATTATTTTAATATCACATATTTTTTTCTATCAGTTTTTTCAACTCCTCTTTACTTGGCAATATCGTTTGATATTTACTTGCAAAAATTTGATTGTTATTTTCAGGCAGAGTGATTTCAACCATCGCATCGCTTTTATCCGTACAAAGCAGAATACCAATCGTAAGATTTTCATCCGCCTCTTTGACAAAGCGATCATAATAGTTCACGTACATCAACATTTGTCCTAAATCTTGGTGTTTGAGTGTTCCACGTTTTAAGTCTATCAACACAAAAGCACGCAACAAACGATTATAAAACACCAAATCTACACGAAAATGTTGTTCGTCAAATGTAAAGCGAACTTGTCGCCCTACAAATGTAAATCCTTTTCCTAATTCCAACAAAAAGGTTTGTAGATTATCAATCAATCGTTGCTCTAATTCACTTTCGTTGTATTGAGGCAGTTCTGGCAATCCGATAAACTCCAATACATATGGATCTTTGACAATATCTCTTGGAGAATCTATCACCTGTCCTTCGTAAGCAAGCGTCTGAACACCTGCTTTATCTCGACTCAAAGCTAAACGTTCGTACAATGAACTATCAAATTGGCGTTGTAACTCTCGCAAACTCCAATTGTTTTCTCGAGCCTCTATTTCGTAGAAATGACGTTCATCGGGGTTAGTAATTCGCATCAATTTAAGATAATGCGACCAACTAAGCGTGAATACGTTTTGAGATTCTCTAGACACTGTCTGGAAAATCTTATCCGTGGAATAAGTGATGTAAAATTGGCGCATATTCGCCAAATTCTGCATTGAAAATCCCTTTCCAAATTTATCTGACAATTTTTCAGACAGATGCTTGAGTAAGGCTACTCCATATTCAGCACGTTGCTCTCCTCGTTGTTCGTCTTCCACAATCATACGACCAATCTCATAATAGGTATAAACCATAGTAGTATTTACCGCTGCTATGGTTCGCTTTCGAGCGTCATTGATTAGTTTCTCAATGCGTTCTGCTAATATATTAGTTGTATCGTATTTGGGAACAATTTCCATAAACCAGAAGCAAAATATCTAATTAGATTCCTAGACTTGCTTTGATGGCAGGTACTTTAGCCTCGGCTTCGGCTACGGCTTTGTCGTAGTCGGCAGGAGTTGGCATCTGAGCAGGAATCTCGAAGTAGAACTTGATCTTTGGCTCGGTACCACTTGGACGAACAGAAATCTTCATGCCACCTTCGGTGAAGTATTGGAGCACGTTGCTGGTTGCATTGAGTGCCATCGTGATAGGTGTCTCTACCCACTCGCCATTCACTAATTCACGTTGAACGAGGGTCTTGAAGTCTTTAGACTTAACCACTTTCTCGCCAGCAATCTCCATAGGAGGATTTTGGCGGTAGTTGACCATCATGGCTTGAATCTCCTCTGCGCCAGACTTACCAGGGCGAACGACATTGATAGTGGTCTCGCGTTGGAAGCCATACTCCATATACATATTAAGGAGATAATCGTAGAGGGTCATGCCGTTGTCCTTGGCATAGGCTGCAATCTCGCAAATGAGGCAGATAGCCGAAGGAGAACATTTATCGCGGACTGCATCATAAGGCAAGAAGCCAAAGCTTTCTTCACCGCCACCGATGTATTTGCGTGTGCCTTCCCACTCGCGGATACGGTTGGCAATCCACTTGAAGCCTGTATATTCGTCGGTCAAAGTAACACCTTGTGCGTCTGCCATCTTGCGGATTAACTCGCTGGTAACGATAGTCTTAACGAGGTAGTGCTCTGGGCGAAGTTTGCCGAGTTTCTTCATATTGTTGATGATGTAGTAGCAGTACATCATGCAGGTTTGGTTACCGTTGATGATGGTCCACTCGCCCTTGTCGTTGCGGCAAACAATCGCGATACGGTCGGCATCTGGGTCAGAAGCGATGACGAGGTCGGCGTTGAGCTCAGTACCGAGGTTCATACCCATGGTCATTGCCTCTGCGTTCTCTGGGTTAGGACTTTGCACGGTAGAAAAATTGCCATCGATAACCATTTGCTCAGGTACGACATGGATATTCTCAAAGCCCCAAGAGCGAAGGCACATAGGAATGATTTGGCGTCCTGCGCCGTGGAGAGGGGTGTAAACGATGTTGAGGTTTTTTTGACGGAGGATAGTCTCTTGGTCGATCATGACGGTCTTAACGGCTTGCATATAGTCGTAGTCCATCTCGCCACCGATGATCTCAATAAGATGCTCATTGCCAGTCATTTTCACATCAGCGAGGGTCACTTTGTTCACCTCGTCGATGATACCTTGGTCGTGTGGTTGGAGCACTTGGCTACCATCTTCCCAATACGCTTTGTAGCCGTTGTACTCTTTAGGGTTGTGGCTAGCTGTTACGTTCACACCACCTTGCGCAGAGAGGTGACGGATAGCGAAGCTAACCTCTGGTGTTGGGCGGAGGCTCTCGAAGAGGTAAACCTTGATGCCGTTGGCAGCGAAGACCGCAGCTACCGTCTCAGCAAAGAGGCGGCCGTTGTTGCGGCAGTCGTGACCTACAACGACGCTAACGGTGTCGCCTTTGAGGGTGGTGAAACCGCCTTCGCGTTGCACTTTGAGCAGGTAGTTGGCATAGCCCTGTGTGGCTTGTGCCACAATATATTGGTTCATACGATTGGTACCTGGACCCATGAGTCCACGGAGACCGCCCGTACCAAATTCGAGTGTGCGATAGAAACTATCGATGAGTTCGGTTTTATCTTCTGCCTCAATCATGGCTTTGACCGCAGCGCGAGTGTCAGCATCATAAGGCTCTTTGGTCCATTGCTCAGCAATAGCCAATACTTTTTCGAGTTCTTCGTTTTTCATATTGCTTGTATTTTTAAAGTTTGCACAATTCATCGGGTGCAAAGTTACTACAATTTTTTGAATCTTGCAAATATTATACCAATAAAAGGAAAAATTATGTGCGTTGGGCAAGAGAACGATAGATTACAGCACGCACAAAACAAGCTAAACGGATGTAGATTTTTGGGCGATTGGTACGAGGATCAATCGGTGCATCTGGCTCAGGTTGAGCGAGTTGCGCTTCCCATCGTTGTTGCCACGCGGCACGAAGCGTATCATCGGCTAACTCGGCTTTGGTGCGTTGGCAAGCAATACGCCAGTTGTCGATATTGTCCTTTTCGGCACCTTTGGGTGGGTTTTTCTTCCAATCTCTGGGGAATTCAACCACGTAGGACTCTTGTGCTAGTTCGCCAATCACGTTACCTTGGGAATCATAGACACGTTTGCGGCGGAAAACAGCTTTTCCGTTTTTGTTGAGTTTACCCCTCATAGAGTCAACAGGGGCAATGAAAGTAACTTTAGACATATTCGAATCACCTATTAATCACCTATTAATCACCTATTATTTGGTAAGCGATTGCAAAGGTACAGAAAAAATGGCAAATATGCAAATTTTGGGGTAAAAAAGTCTTAAAAGTTTTAAGGGTTTTAAGGGTTTTAAGAGTAAGGGCGTGAAAAACGGGGACTCAGGTGAGAGTATCCTTTGTAGAGAGATGAAATATTTAGGCGTGATTGGCGCGAAAATTGGGGTTTAATGAGCTTCGAGCCAGTTGGTACCGACACCGCAGTCAGCAATGAGAGGTACGGTGAGATGTACTACATTTTGCATCTCACTAACCACTATTTCACGCACCTTATCTACCTCATTTTGAGGGACATTGAAATTCAACTCATCGTGCACCTGCATAATCATTTGTGCCTTTAGTCCCTCCTCTTTCAAGCGTCGATGGATAGTGACCATTGCCATCTTGATGATATCCGCAGCTGTGCCTTGGATAGGAGAATTGACTGCGTTGCGCTCGGCAAAAGAGCGAACCGTAGCATTATGTGACAAGATATCAGGAAGATAGCGTTTGCGGCCAAAAAGCGTGATGGCATATCCCTGTTGACGAGCCAATTCTTTTTGGCGTTCGATATAATCAATCACACCTGGGAAAGCTGCAAAATAGCCGTCGATGAGCGCCTTTGCCTCGGAACGAGAGCAGTCGAGTTGCTGAGCCAAGCCAAATGCAGAAATACCATAAATGATTCCAAAATTAGCGGTTTTGGCTTGTCGGCGTTGGTCTTTTGTTACTTCTTCGATAGGAATATTGAAGATTTTGGCAGCCGTAGCTGCATGGATATCTTGCCCCGAAAGGAATGCTTGCACAAGGTGAGGGTCTTGCGAGAAATGTGCCATAAGGCGAAGTTCGATCTGCGAATAATCGGCAGAAAGGAAGAGGCACCCCTCATCAGGAATTACTGCCTGACGAATGAGTTGTCCGCGCTCGGAACGAATAGGAAGATTCTGAAGATTAGGGTTGGACGAGGAGAGGCGACCAGTAGCCGTAACCGTTTGATTATAAGTAGTATGAATCTTGCCAGTAGCAGGATTAATATACGTTGGCAGAGCAGAGATATAGGTAGAAATGAGTTTCTTGAGTTCGCGATAAGCGAGAATCATTCCTACCACAGGGTGCTTGGGTTTGAGTGCAAGTAGAACCTCCTCGGAAGTGGAATACTGTCCGTTCTTGGATTTTTTCGCTTTGGCATCAAGTTGAAGTTGGTCAAAAAGCACCTCACCTACTTGCTTTGGCGAATTGATATTGAAGGTAGTATTTGCCGATGTATATATCTGTTGCTCAATAGTTTGCAATTCAGCGGTAAGTTGCTCCTCTGCCTGCTTGAGCATAGGCACGTCAATACGTACGCCTGCCTGCTCCATCTCACGCAAGATTGCAGAAAGTGGCAGTTCGACCTCTTGGTATAGGTTCCAAAGAGAAGAATCTGCCTTGAGGGCGTCCCATTGGGTTGGCAATTGAGGATTGTATGCTACTTCGGGATTGAGCAAGTAAGCCACAAGGCGAGCCTCGGTAGTATCAGACACTTCGCAATCGGACAGCGTTTCGCTTATAGGACGCTCGCTTTGCGAACTATCGGATATAGGAGAGAGCTCTGCAAAAAGGTCAAGAGTGGCTTCTTGTGGTTTCGCTTTTTTTGAGCCTACTCCACTCCTCCCTGATGGGATGGAGCTTTGTGCAATAGGTGCTTGTTTGAGCAGAGAATTGAACTCCAGTTCACGGTAAATCGGGGCGAGCAAATCCCAGTTACGTTCCTGATAAACAAGCGATTGTGCATCGAGATCAATTGGGACATCAGTTTTGATTGTAGCCAAGAAACGTGAGAAGCGAATCTCCTCGACTTGCTCTTGAACTTTGCGTTGAAGTGCCCCTTTGAGTTGGTCGGTGTTGGCGAGCAGATTGTCGATTGAGCCGAACTGTTGCAATAGTTGCACAGCCGTCTTCTCACCTACTCCTTTACAACCAGGAATATTATCGCTACTATCTCCCATAAGTCCGAGCAAATCAATCACTTGCAACTGGTTTTGCAAGCCATATTTTTCGCACACCTCTTGCGGTCCGAGTTTCTCAAATCCTCCCGTATGGCGTGGGCGATATATGAAGATATGGTCAGTAACCAACTGTCCATAGTCCTTATCTGGCGTCGCCATATAGACTTCGAATTCCTCTTTTGCCGCTTTATGTGCTAATGTGCCTATCACATCATCTGCCTCATAGCCAGGCACTTCGATTACGGGCACGTTCATTGCCTGAAGAATTTGCTTGATACGTGGTACAGCCCAACGTATATCTTCGGGTGTCTCTTGTCGTTGCGCCTTGTATTGCTCAAATGCCTCGTGGCGGAAAGTAGGACCTGCAGGGTCAAAAGCAACCGCTATATGGCTGGGTTTGAGGCGTTTCAGCAAATCCTCAAAGGTAACAATAAAACCAAAGATAGCAGACGTATTCTCTCCGCGAGAATTCATACGCGGTGCACGGATAAAAGCGTAGTACGCGCGATAAATCATCGCGTATGCATCTATGAGGAGGAGGGTTTTCATTATTCGAATTATGAATTAAGAATTTTGAATTAAGCAAATTCGCTTTACGAGTAATCGTTCGAGCGAGTGCGAGATAAGACTCACCAATTGATGGGTTTTTGTCCGTGCTGCTGAAGATAAACATTGGCTTGCGAAAAATGTCCACAGCCAATAAATCCTCGATAGGCACTCAGCGGGCTAGGATGGACCGCCGTGAGTACAAGATGACGACGGCGATCAATGAATTGTCCCTTGCGTTGTGCATAGCTTCCCCAAAGCATAAAGACAATATTAGATCGCTGATTATTAAGCGCTTGAATAGCCGCATCAGTGAGTTCTTCCCAACCTTTACCTTGGTGGCTACCTGCACGATGCGCCTCTACCGTTAGGGTTGCGTTGAGCAACAACACTCCTTGTTCAGCCCAATGGGTGAGGTTACCAGTAGAAGGAATAGGCTTACCTAAATCGCGATGAAGTTCTTTGTATATATTCTCCAACGAAGGTGGGATACGTACCCCATCTTGCACAGAGAAGCACAATCCATGTGCCTGATTTACATCGTGATACGGATCTTGACCAATAATAACTACTCGTACCTTGTCAAAAGGACACAAGTCAAAGGCACGGAAAATCTGCCCTGCAGGAGGGAAACATTGCGTAGTACGATAGGCTTGGCGCACAAAATCGGTGAGCAACTCGAAGTAAGGTTTGTCGAACTCGGGCTGCAAGACTTGTCGCCAACTCTCGTCAATACGCACGTTCATGGAAGGAGTTAGAAAAGTTTTAAAGGTTTTAATCGTTCAATAGTTAGTCTTTGAGGATAAGCATCGCATCTCCATAATCACCAAAGCGATAACCCTCTTTAACAGCCTCTTTATACGCCTTCATAACAACCTCATGCTCTCCGAAAGCAGCCACCATCATCAATTGGGAAGATAGCGGCATATAGAAATTAACAAAGAAAGCATTCGCTACAGTAAAGTCATATGGCGGATAAATGAACTTGTTGGTCCAACCCTCGTATGCCTTGATTTGCCCATTGGTACCTACCACGTGCTCCAGAGCACGCATGACTTCCGTGCCAACAGCACATACTCGTTTGTTTGCGGCATGAGCTTTCTCTACAGCTTCTACCAACTGAGGAGAAATGCTAATTTGTTCGCTTTCCACCTTGTGTTTGGACAAGTCTTCTACATCTACAGACTTGAAATTGCCCAATCCCATGTGTGATGTGAGTGTATAGGTACTAACGCCGCGAATTTCAAGGCGTTTGAGAAGATTCTTGGAGAAATGCATACCTGCGGCAGGCGCGGCTACAGCACCAATCTTGTCGGCAAATACAGTTTGATAACGCTCTTCATCCATCTCATCAACAGGCAAGTCACCAAAAACCTCTTCATATTTCGCCAACGTTTCTTCATCCATAGGTCGGTGGATATATTTTGGCAGAGGAGTGACGCCCATAGCATAGAGATGTTGCACGAAATCATCTCCCTCATAATCAGTAAGAAAACGTAGGGTACGCCCACGCGAAGTGGTATTATCAATCACCTCGGCAACAATGGTAGCATCTTCGTCAAAGAAAAGTTTATTACCAATACGAATCTTACGAGCAGGGTCCACCAAGACATCCCAATAGCGATTTTCATGTTGTAACTCGCGCAATAAGAACACTTCAATATTGGCCAATGTTTTCTCCTTTTGAGCGTACAAACGCGCAGGGAAAACCTTCGTATCATTGGCAATAACCAAATCATCCTCATCAAAATACGAAGCCAAGTCATTCAGCATCTTATGCTCGATTGTTCCACTTTTGGAATGCACCACCATCAATCGCGCTTCATCACGGAAACGACTAGGGAACTGAGCAATCTGCTCGTCTGGTAATTTGAATTTGAAGTTACTTAATTTCATTGTCTATCAAAGTTGTAAATTGTTCAAATGTCATACAATCCTCTACACGAATATCCCCCACTCTTGTTCGGCGCAACGCAATCAGGTGTGCTCCACTATCAAGCCGCAGACCAATATCACGCGCTAAAGCACGGATATAGGTACCCTTGGAACAAACAATACGCAATGTCAGTTGCATCTTCTCTGCGTTAAACTCAAGTATTTCAATCTCATCAATAACGAGCAATTTGGCTTTTAATTCAACCTTTTCTCCTTGACGAGCTAATTCATAAGCACGTTTTCCATCCACTTTAACCGCAGAGAACATGGGTGGTACTTGCCATTGTTCCCCTTCGAAAGTAGGAATCACCTTATCTATTAATGCGCGCGTGATATGTTGGGTAGGATACGTGGCATCAATATCTTTTTCAAGGTCAAAACTCGGAGTGGTGGCTCCCAATTGTAAAGTGGCAACATATTCTTTTTGGTGAGCTTGCAATTGGTCTATCAACTTGGTTTTCTTCCCCGTACAGACCACCACTACACCTGTGGCCAAAGGGTCAAGCGTACCCGAATGCCCAACTTTGAGTTTTTTAACTCCTAAACGATTACACAGCAACCATCTCGCCTTACCTACAACATCAAAACTGGTCCAGCGATAGGGTTTGTCAAACGCTAATATCTCCCCCTCAACAAAGTCCATATATAATAGCAAAAATACCTGCGCAAAGGCAATAGACGGCAAAATATATCAATTTTTGGCGACGTACAATATTGAGCATAAACTTACATGCTAAACATCCCGAAATAAATGCAGCACAGAATCCTACTATCATTGGTAATATGCCCAAGGAATTGGTAACTTCTCCCTGGAATAGATCCAACAATTCAAGGAATGCTTCACCCAAAATAGGAATCAAGACCATCAAGAAAGAAAATTGGGTTACGCTCTCTTTCTTTACTCCACAAAGCAGTCCCGTTGCTATTGTTGTGCCACTTCGGCTCAATCCTGGTAAAACAGCTACTGCCTGTGCAAGACCAATGATAATAGCATCCTTATAACCAACTTCATGCCCCATCCCTTCGCGGCGTCTGCTGAGCCATTCGCTGGTATATAACAATACGGCAGTTATACACAAGCAAATGCCGACAAGCAATAGTCCACTACCGAAAAAACTTTCAACTTGGTCTTTAAAAAACATTCCAACTACAAAAACAGGAATCATTGAGACAAGAATCATGGCTACATAATTCTTATCCTCGTTCCACTTCAACGTTGTGAAAGTTCCTCTAAACAGTTGGGCTACTTCTTTCCAGAGAATGACTAAAGTAGATAAGACAGTAGCAGTATGAACCACTATTGCAAACGTCAGGTTTTCTTCGCCAGCCGTTCCCAATAGTGCTTGACCTATCTCAAGATGTCCCGACGAAGAAACTGGCAGAAACTCTGTAAGTCCCTGAATTACACCTAACAACAACGCTTCCCACCAATTCATTTCTTACGAGGCTTATACAAAATTGCCGCCATCATCATAATGAATCCAAACAATGCAATCATTGGACCAACAGTGATACGACGAAAAGAAAAAATATCAGGATTATATGCATCAGCCCCACTTGGAGCACCAACCATCAAGGCAAACCCCACAACTATAATTACTAGACTGATAGCAATCAAGATGGCATTCAATTTTGGAAGATTATATTTCATATAATTTATTAGTTTTCATCCGAATATATCTGTTAGTTGCCGTCAAAGAAGCCAAAAATGTGATTAATATACCACAAAAGAGCACAACAGCCACTACCAACAGAACATTTGTATTATTTAGCGGGAACAAGATTATTCCCAAACGATTTGCACAATAATAATATGCAAAAGCCAACATAGCACATGCCACCACAGAAGCTTCAATTCCCATCAATATGTTGCGACGAATAAAAGGCCACTTAATCACCCATGGGGTAGCACCCACAAGGCGCATCGTGTTGATTAAGAAACGTTTAGAATAGACTTGCAATTGAATAGTATTGCTGATTAATACCAATGCAATCACCAACAATGCCAAAGCTATTACTAATAAAATCAAAGAGGCCTCACTAAGATTTCTATCCAATGATTTCAAAATATCTTCTTGATACATCACCTTATCAACATATGGAAGAGTCAATAGTTGTTGCTCTATTTGAGATACGCTATCCGACTGTGCGTAAGGGGCATTCAAATGAACCTCAAACGCATCCGTCAAGGGATTATACCCTAAAAACTTTTGAGGGTCCTCCCCAAGATTGTCAATATGCTCCTGCAAAGCTTCTTCCTTAGATATGTAACGAAAATCTAAAGTATATGGTGCACTCGTAATCATACGTTGCATACGGTTCACCTCATCTGTAGTAGTTTCTTCTTGCAGCACAATCGTCAATACCACATTTTCTCGGACATAGCGAATCAATTCACGTGCAGACATGAGCATCACGCACTCTAACCCCACCAAAAACAAGACCAACGAGATGGATATCGTGGTGGTAAAATGCATATTAAATATACTTCGACGTTTCATTATATGGAAGAAAGGGCAGGTGATTTCACCCGCCCCAAAGTATTCATATTCTTAATATTCCCACAAGTCTTGTTCTGCACTCAACAACTCCCATTCTATTCGTTCTTGCTCTCTCTTAACTTCCTCTGGAGTAGTCGCCATCTCTGGTATCATACGGCCATACACATTGTTGGTACCAACAATATAGGCAGTGTATAACCTTTGCGCAAAGAAATCATCAAAAGTCACTCGCTTGGTGTCGTTACCGCGAGGTGTAACATATTGTTGTGCCATAAATGGACGGAATGCATCAAATGGCACCCAGAATAAAATCTGACCATATAGTGCGTCCATTATAGGCATATCCTCGTAATATGTCACATTATCCGAATGCATCGGAGCTATGGCAAGAATTTTGGAATACATACGAGAATAATGCTTATCAAAAAATACAATTTCTTGAATCATATATTTCAACTGATTACGTACAAAATTCTCATAAGAATATCCATTAAAACTCATCTTCCCAGTAATAGAGTCATAGTTGAGAAGCATATATTCAGACGTAGCGATATTGCCATCACCTATTCCTTCGCGATCCGTATTCAAAATAGTAGGAATCAACTCTTTAGGCATTGCACCTAAGTTAAAATAAGGCTTAATATCGCCCACTGTGTTGGACTTCTCGTATACAGGCATGCCGTTTTCTATTGCGCGCAACATGGTACGGAACAAAGAACTATACTGAGGATCCTCAGAAGTAAGAGGAGTATATAATTGATAGTTTTGTTTCAAACGCATATCCACAATACGATACACGATTCGTGACCAAACAACGTCATCTGCACGGTGCGAAATGCTAATCAACGTATCAGAAGACTCCTGCAACTCCTGAGTTTCTAAACGAACAATACCCATTTCGTCGAAAAATGAATTCACTTGATGTTGCGCATAACTCATCATGCAACCCAACACCATCATAACTAAAATACTGATCTTCTTCATAATACGTATTAATTTAATTCGATTGGCAATCCACGTAGTTGTATTTCTTTACCATCTGGACCTTTTGCCTTAATATACATCAAGTTTATAGTGTTACCTTGTTTCAACTTTTTGATGGCAGCCAATGTCTTATCATCAAAACGATCACCTTTTACCGACAATGATGCACCAGTTGGCAGTTTTACTTGAAAACCTACAATATCAAATTTGGCTTGTATCAGCCCATCTGCACCATACGATGCCACAATTCTATTCTTCGGATTTATCAGCTGAGCACGAGGAATACGCATTTCATCTGTAGGTACGCCATTAATCTCGAAATAGGCATCTGGACGAGGTAAGTTTTTAACACGATACAGATGTGAGCCCATCAATACATCTCTATCATTGATACGAGCATAAACTTCAATATTCAATTGATCAGCAGAATTTGCTCTAGGTTTAATTATCCATAGACCATCTTTGGAAGTTATGTCAGCTTGATTACACTTCACAACCAACGAATGGCTACTCACACCTGGAACTGATATTGAAAATGGGTTTTCGTATCCTCTATACATGATATTCAAATCCATATTGGATACTGTTGCGCTAGGCTCACCTACCGTGTATGAACGCTCAAAATCAATGTATTGCATTAAACCTTGTTGATCCATGTAACCAATTCTACCAGTCAGTTTTTGTGGACCAACAGTAGTGGTAACTATCTCATACACACCATTGTTGTTTAATTTTTGACCATTAACATAGTATTCTGGTACACGTGTAGAGTCAATAGCTGCCAAAATTATCTGAGCTGTAAACTTATTACCTTTTACCACATAATCGGCTGAAGGTATCACATAGGCATTAAATTTATTGACACGCAAGTCAGTAGCATCGGTCTGGGTTAACAGATAGCGAACCGCACGACCTTCACATTGACGAATATCATTTTGCAATTTGGTCAAAACTGTGATAGAAGCACACATTGGCATCTCATTAAACAAGGAGTTTTCCCATGAAATAGAATCACCACTTGTATTCACTCCACGAGGAGTTGCAAACGTCGTATTCAACTCTTCATCCAAAACCGGACTGTGTCCTGTGATATCCACCATAAACTCACGATAGGCATTAATCTTGTCTTTCAATACAGTCGCATGCCCCTCATTGATCGCATATCGCTGAGGAACATTGGTATCGTCTTGCTTGCTCAAATCTCTAACGCGAGCATTTTGCTTAGCTTTCTTACCATCAGCTTGCAATACCATTTCATCCTTAAATTGTTGCACATATGCATAAAATTCTTCGGATGATTGTTTCACTTGCATCGCCTTGTCATACCATTCTTGAGTCTTTTCTGGATTCTGTTCCAAAGCAGTATTGAACTGCGCATAGATATCATTATTACTCGCGGTGATAGTTTCAATTGTTGCATGCAAACTATCATCTACTTGAGCATAACCATTCAGGATTGCCGCACTGACATTGAGCGCCAACATAGCGGTCAACACCAGATACATCATACTAATCATTTTTTGTCTCGGGGTCTCCGGACAATTCTTTGCTCCACCCATATATTATATATAATAAGGTATTACGCAGCCTATCTATCAAGATAGCGCATTCAACATATTTCCATATACTTTATTCAAGTCTGCCACTTGACCTGCTAATTGCTTAGCACCCGCAGCATAAGCCTCTTGGCTCTTCTTAGCAGCCTCAGCTACATCAATCATAGCTTTCACATTAGTAGCAAGGTTCTCCACTTGAGCAGTAGCACCTACCACCTTTTCTGTTTGCGCTTTGTAAGCCTCTACTTGCGACTGTAAGGCCTTCAACTGCAATTCATATACTGCATTCAAACCATTCAACTGAGTAGAAATAGCCTTAATTTGACTCTCATATGCTTTAGTTCCAGCCGCTACTTTCTGCATATCAGCATTCACTTGAGCATATGTTGCGCTCAACTCGTTGCCCTTGGCACCAATTGCCTTACCAGCCTCCACAAATTGATCAGCAGCTTCGCCTGCGGCATCCAATTTCTCATTCAACTTATTGGTTACCACTGCCACAGTACCCAACTCGCTCAATTGATTGGCTGTTTTGCTCAAATTCGCAATACCTGCTTTCAACGCTTCAACAGCTTTTTCATCTATTACTGGTACTTCTGCTGACTTCTTTCCTCCTTCAGCTCCTGCACCCAACAAAGTAGGACGAGGACGAGATTGCAAGTCCTCCAATAGCTTTGGCTCGGTTCCATACTCCATCAACTGAGGGAATACATTCTCCCAATGGAACTCAGCATGGGGTCTATCCAAACTACCTAAAGCAAACAATAGCGCCTCAATACCCATACCTATCATCAGCATAGGACCTGCACCTGGAAAGTGCATAATCTTGAACAACGCACCAATAATTACGACAGAAGCACCCAATGAATATACTGCTCCTACTACTTTCTTACCTTGATAGGATTCATACCAATGCATGAGCTTAGCCCATGCACCTTTCTTTTCAATCTCTTTTGAACTCATATCTTTGTGAATTTTCTATTCAATTTTATTATTCTCCCATATGCGAACGAACACAACGGAAACCTATATAAGAGCGGCACTCTTGTTGATATTCATAAGTGCGCACACCACATTGCAGATAGTAACTTACATCTTTCCAACTACCACCTTTTACCACTTTGCGTTTCAACACATCTGAATCCGCCTTGCGTGCCATGTACACGTAATCTGGGTTCATATCGTGAACACGAACGTTAGCTGTGCTAGAATAAGAAGATGAAGTCCATTCTGCCACGTTACCAGCCATATCAAACAATCCAAAATCATTTGGTTTAAAACTACCCACTGTCATGGTAGCTACACTAGTATCATCATGATAAGAACCACGATAAGGCTTGAAATTTGCTAGGAAGCAACCCTTCATATCACGAGCATATTTATTACCCCAAGGATACATCGCTACACGACGACCACCACGAGCTGCATATTCCCACTCCGCCTCGGTTGGAAGACGATATTCATTCGATATCTGCTTTCCTACATTACGCAACAAGTTCGTACGCCAATGACAGAACGCATGAGCTTGCTCCCATGTCACACCCACTACTGGATACTCCGAATAACTTGGCATACTAAAATAGCCATACAACAATGGGTCATTATACGAAAACTCGAAATCACGACTCCATACCAATGTGTCTGGATAAACACAAATAATAGCATTGGTTATCAGGTCGTTAGGTTCACGCAATGGACGGGTCACAGTTTCTGACTTTATCTCACCATCCTCCACCCAAAAGGTATCTATACGCACCGTAGCACCTTGAGGATATTTACCCGTAGAAACATTGAATCGATTAGCCATCTTTCTCGCCTCATCCAAGTCTTTCCAACTATAATGGTAACGCAACTCTGTAGTACGAAGAGTACCCATACCATTGTCATAGAACAACGGAGACAATGCTTCAGACACTGGATCGTCCAACACAAATCGTCTTGCCCAAGGTATCTTCTCCTTCCAATTGATGAATACCTTATCATCATCACGCTCATATTGTGGCTGTAGTGCATATGGACTATCCTCTCCTTCCTCCTCAATCAGCAAAGAGTATGCAATAGAATCACGCACCCAATTCACAAACTGACGATACTCACTGTTAGTAATCTCAGTCTCATCCATCCAGAACGCATTAACCGTAACCATCACATTGTTATCTGGCTGAGAAAAAACGGCGGACTGTTCGTTGGCACCCATCAAAAATGCGCCTTTACGCACAAACACCATACCATAAGGATTTGCCTCACCAATAGGACCCGCGATGCTGGCCCCAACGAGTTCGCCTACTGGCTTGTTACAAGCTGACATAATCAATGCCAGTACAAAAATCGGCAAAAATTTTGCTACTTTCATAATTGTCAATTAAATTATAAATATCTTATACTTTTATACTTATTCGTATGCTTTGGCTTCAAAATATTAAAACCATATGCCAAATACAATTCATGCGAACCATAACTCTCTTTTATCAACGAATTACCTGGTAACTCATACGTATAACCCAACTGCAAACCATTGATTATATCTATCCCTAATATCAAGTTCACACTACCTGCTATGCGATACCCCAAACCAAAACGATACCGTTTCTGCAACTGAGCCAACAGAGTCAAATTAACGTCCCATCCCCTAAAATCTGTCATCATCATAGCACTAGGCAGCAACATCCAATTCCTATTCTTCAACTGCCAATTATAACCACCTGCTATATACAGCGTGCCTTTCACTGTCACATCAGTACGATCACTCCATTCCAAAGTCGGTTGCGTCACGTGGCTGTAACTTACACCGGCCCACCACTTTGAACACGAATAATACACTCCTAAACCCATATCAAAGCCCATTCCTGAAGCTCCATTCTCACTCCCACTAGACACTGTCGGAATTGCATCATCACCCTCAACATGGTAGTCATCCTGACCGGCACCCAAGTCCACACTATCTATCGCAAAACTCAAATTAATCATACCCAAATCCGCACCAACACTCAAATAACCTTTGCCCAAACGGATTTTATATGCATATTCCAAATACAAACTCTGGTTCGAAAACAAACCAAAACGGTCGTTCGTAAAGCGCACACCTGCACCATGATGAGTTTTGCCTATCACAAAAGGTGACGAAAACGAAAAATAAGTTGTCATCGGAGCATCTTTTATGCCTGTAAACTGCATTCGATGACTACCTAACACGCGCATCAAATCATCATCACCTACTGCGGCAGGATTATATACCGACTGCATAAACATATATTGACCTATCTGCGCATCAAATTGGGCTCGCAACGCCACTAGGCCACAGAACAACGCAAATAATAGTACAATATAACGTCTCACAATCTACCCTACTAATCTGCTAACGCAGTCAAAATCAATACTCCTCCTCATCAAAGAAGAAGTCATCTTTGGTTGGATAATCAGGCCACAAATCCTCTATTGACTCATAAATCTCCTCATCATCCTCTATCTCTTGAAGGTTCTCTATCACCTCCATAGGAGCACCTATACGCTGAGCGTAATCCAACAACTCATCCTTTGTTGCCGGCCATGGAGCATCCTCAATTTTCGAAGCTAATTCTAAGGTCCAATACATAACTAACACAAACGCTTGGGGCGCTTTTTATCGAAATATCGCGCAAAAGTAGTAAAAAATTCTCAATTACACAAATTTTATGTAATTTTTTATCATTTTTCCCAAAGATATACATCTATTTTTGACTTCTTGGCTACAAATCGGGACAAAACAAAGCAATAATCACTCAATCTATTCACAAATTGATATACCGATTCCGATAACCTCTCACCACCTTCTTCACCCCATACTACCATACTGCGCTCCAATCGCCGACATACACAGCGACACACATGGCATAGCGACACCATTCTACTTCCGCCTGGCAAAATAAATGCTTTCAAATTTTCCAACTCACCTTGCATCGCATCTATCCAACTCTCCAATAAAGCCACATTTTCTGCAGCAAACACCATATCCGAACCTGCCAATACTGCACCCAAATCAAACAATCGATTCTGCAACCAACCCAACTGCTTGTCCACTTCTTCCGACCATTTTTCGGCCGTAATTGACAACTCGCTACGCAGCAACCCCACATAGCTATTCAGCTCATCTGCAGTACCATACGCTTCCAATCGCAAGTCTGATTTACTTACTCTTTTGCCTGTCGCAAGCGAGGTCCTACCCTTATCGCCTGACTTTGTGTATATTTTCATAAGCGCATTTTATAATTTCGTTTCCAATAATGTTTATCAAAAAACACCAAACCCATCTGATACAAATCTATTGTACTTGTCACTCGCTCATCACCACAAATCTCCTTCCATGCTCGTTCCATCTCCTCACTATAATGAATGTCATCCACCACTATCACACTTTTTTCATGTGTCATATCCGCCAACACATTGAAATATTCGCACGTGCTCGCGTACGCATGGTTCGCATCTATAAATGCCACATCAATCCCCCGTAAACTGTAAACTGTAAACTGTAAACTGTCAACTCCCAACTCTCCCACAACGCATTCTATATTGCTTATATTCAATCGTTTCCAATTCTCTTTCGCAATAGTTGCAACCGCCTCACATCCTTCAAATGTCACTACTTTATTTCGTGAATCTGCTGCTGCCAAATACGCCGTTGTCACACCCAAACTCGTACCCAATTCCACAATCGTCAACCCCCTAAACTCTAAACCCAGTTCTACAATTGTCAATCCTTTTCTATCTTCTAACGTCTCATCGCCAATTCCTCCCCTTGAGGGGGAAGGAACTCCCTCCCTCGAAGGGAGGGCTGGGGAGGGTCCGAGGGGTCTCCCCAACCAATTCACCAATCTGAACAACATCTCCGCATATTTTCTCTTCGTCAAACTCCTCCTCGCTATATCACACACGCGCCTTTGTCCTATAGCGCAGCGTCCATTATCCATTAGCGTAGCGTCCATTAGCTCGCTCCGCGAGCGTCCATAATCAACAAAGTGGATCACACGACTATCCTGCAACATATCTTTCCTACATGCCTCTATTCCCTCCCATTTGTAGTAGCTGTTTGTATCCATCATCACCATCCGCACCCACTCAAACAGATAGGGAGAATGCACTCCCTCTCCGCCTGTATTCCAAGCAGTTAACTGATGCCTTAACCACGACTTCGCACGATATAGCAATGTCTTACAATCCATAATCCGCTGCAAAGATACAAAAAAAAATGTATATGCACAAATGCCAGTGCATTTTTTTGTTTAGTATTCTTCGCCTTTTTGCTCCCCTGTTCATAGGGGAACTGTCGCAAAGCGACTGAAGGGTTTTTAAACACTAAACTTTAAACTCTAAACAAAAAAATTTGCAAGTTTCGCAAATTTTCCGTACCTTTGCACCCTGTATGGTACTCAACTACATTTGGATAGGACTTATTCTCCTCGCGGTCATCATGGGCTGCGTACAGTTTTTTGCCTTTGGGCAAACGGATATCTTCTCCGAGATTCTCAACTCCACTTTCGCTTCTGCCAAGAACGGTTTTGAGATTTCGTTAGGACTTACGGGCGTGCTTGCTCTGTGGATGGGCATTCTTAATATCGGTCAGCAGGGCGGTGTAGTCAACACCCTCTCACGTGGTGTCGCACCTTTCTTCCGTCGCATCTTCCCCGAGATTCCCGATCGCCACCCTGTCTATGGTACCATGTTCATGAATTTCGCTGCCAACATGCTCGGGCTTGACAACGCAGCCACTCCTATGGGACTCAAAGCCATGGGCGAACTGCAAACGCTCAACCCCGACCGTTCCAGAGCCTCCAATGCTATGATTATGTTCGTTGTCCTTGGTGCCAGCGGACTAACCATCATCCCTACCACCATCATGGCATACCGCGCCCAACTCGGGGCTGCTAACCCTGCGGACATCTTCCTCCCTTTGCTTATTGCCACCTATTTCTCCACGCTCGGCGGACTACTCGCCTGCTGTGCGGCACAAAAAATCAAGATATGGGACAAGGTCGTTATGGGCGTACTGTTTACCCTTACTGTCTTGGTGGTGCTCTTGCTTATCTTGGCGCAACGCCTACCCGAAGAAACACTCACTGCTGCCTCCTCTCTCATAGCCGCAGTCATTTTGCTTGGAGTTATTTGTTGGTTTATCATACAAGCCGCTATAAAGAAAGTCAATGTCTATGACGCATTTATCGACGGAGCCAAAGATGGTTTCAAGACTGCCATCGGCATCATCCCCTACCTCATCGCTATCCTTGTAGCGGTGGGTATGTTCCGCGCCAGCGGAGCAATGGGACTGCTTGAGCAAGGACTTGCGCACCTCTTCTCGCTGGTGGGCATCAATCCCGACCTCTCCGCAGCCGTTCCTACGGCTATTATGAAACCGCTTTCTGGTAGTGGAGCACGCGGACTTATGATTGAGGCAATGACCACCCACGGAGCCGACTCGCTTGTTGGTCGTTTGTGTTGCATACTGCAAGGCACCACCGACACCACTTTCTACGTCTTAGCTGTTTATTTTGGTAGCGTGGGTATTAAGAACACCCGCCATGCAGTCGTATGTTGCCTCATTGCCGACCTCATCGGCGTCATCGTTGCTTTCACCGTCGCCAACATCTTCTTCGCCTAACCACACTAAACACGAATATGATCACCTTCCACTTCGACAACATCTCAACTGCCAACTGTCAATTGTCAACTGTCAACTTCCGCAAAGTCGAGCAATGGATCAAGAGCACCGCAGCGCAATATGGCTACTCTGTAGGCGAACTCAACTATATCTTCTGCGACGACGAGAAGATTCTCGCCGTCAATCGTGAGTTCCTTCAGCACGACTACTATACCGATGTCATCACCTTTGATTATACTACGCGCACGCGCGTGAATGGCGATATTTATATTTCTTTGGACACGGTTACCACCAATGCTGAGCAGGAGGGTGTATCTTTCCTTCATGAACTGCATCGTATTATTATCCACGGCTTGTTGCATCTCACGGGTCAAGCCGACAAAACCCCCGAAACCAAAGCCCAGATGACTGCCAAAGAGGAAGCCGCCCTCCGACAACTGCATCTGTAACCTTCTATTTTTCATTTTTTTGTTGATCATTAGGGCTTCATTTTAAGTGTATTGAAGCCCTTCTACTAATGTGTCATGCACTTATAAAACTTAGGTGATTCTTAGGTGATTCTTAGGTTATTTATAGGTTATTTATAGGTTATTCAGCAACTTTCCCTATGGTGTTGCCTCAAAACACTGGCGTATCGCCCTTTACCCAATATCCAATAGGCGGAACGCCGTCCCATAGCCCAACGGGCGTCCCATAGCTCGCTCCGCGAGCGTCCATTATCCCGAAAATATGCAAAAAAATTGCTGTTTACTTGCATATATAATTTTTTTTCCGTACCTTTGCAACCGATAATCACGAACGTGAACGAAGTGAACCATTTTTCGCGAAGCCAACAACGCTTGCCAGCAAGCCATCAACGCGAAGCCAACAACGTGAACGGAGTGAACAAGAAAATACTTAATATCTAAATAAAACACAATTATGGCTAAAGTTTATCAAGCTAACGAGATTAAGAACATTGCCCTCATGGGTGGCAGTGGCTCGGGTAAAACTACCCTTATGGAATCCATGCTCTTCGAGTGCGGGGTCATCAAACGTCGTGGTACTGTAGAAACACAATCTACCGTCTGCGACTATTTTCCAGTTGAAAAGGAATACGGCTACTCCGTATTTTCCACAGTTTGTAACATCGAGTTCAATAACAAAAAACTCAATATCATCGACTGCCCAGGTTCCGACGACTTCTGCGGTGGTGCCATCACAGCACTCCACGTAGCGGACACAGCTATCATCACCCTTTCTGCTAATGGTGGTGTAGAGGTGGGCACACAAAACAATTTCCGTCGCGCTGAGAAAGCGAAAAAACCTATCGCTTTCGTTATCAACAAGTGCGACCACGAGAACGCTGACTTCGAGCGTACTTTCAACGAACTTAAAGAGGCATTTGGCAACAAGTGTACCCTCTTCCAATACCCTGTCAACGCAGGTAAGGACTTCAACGCCGCTATCGACGTGCTCCAAGGCAAAATGCTCGTTTGGAAAGCAGAAGGTGGCGCACCTGAGGCAAAAGACATCCCAGAGAGCGAGAAAGCTACTGTTGAGGAAATCCGCGCACAACTCCTTGAGTGGGCTGCTGAGTCCGACGAGACCATCATGGACAAGTACTTTGAGCAAGGTACCCTCTCTGATGAAGAACTCATGCAAGGTCTTCAAACCGTATTCGCAGAAGGTAGCATGTATCCTGTTATCTGCACCAGCGGTCTGAAAGATATGGGTATCCGCCGCCTCATGGGCTTCCTTGGCGAGATGACTCCATCTGTAGCTGATGCTCCTAAACCACTCACCGTGGACGCTAAAGAGGTTGCTCCAGACCCTGCAGCTCCTGCTTCTGTATTCATCTTCAAGACATCGGTTGAGCCACATATTGGCGACGTCAACTATTTCAAGGTAATGCAAGGTACACTCCGCCCAGGCGATGACGTGCTCAACGTGGACCGTGGCACCAAAGAGCGTATCAGCCAACTCTACTCGGTAGCAGGTAGCATCCGCGTGCCTGTGGACGAAGTGGTTGCTGGTGACATTGCTGCTACTGTGAAACTCAAAGACACACGTACTGGCAATACCCTCAATGCAAAAGACTGCGAAAACCAATATCCTGCTATCTCTTATCCAGATCCTAAATACCGCCGTGCTATCAAGCCAGTTAGCGAGAGCGATTCAGAAAAACTCTCTGCCCTTCTCACCCGCATGCACGAGGAGGATGCTACTTGGGTAGTAGAGCAATCCAAAGAGCTCAAGCAAGTCATCGTTTCTGGTCAAGGTGAGTTCCACCTCCGCACACTCAAATGGCGTCTGGAGAACAACGATAAGATGATGGTTCAATTCGAGGAGCCAAAGATTCCTTACCGCGAGACTATCACCAAGTCTGCTCGCGCTGACTACCGCCACAAGAAGCAATCAGGTGGTTCTGGTCAATTTGGTGAGGTACACCTCATCGTGGAGCCTTACGTAGAGGGCGAACCAGTGAAGGAAGTTTACAAGTTTGGTAATCAAGAATATCGTATCACAGTACGTGACACCCAAGAGATTCCTCTCGATTGGGGTGGCAAACTCGTGCTCATCAACTCTATCGTGGGTGGTGCTATCGACGCACGCTTCATCCCTGCTATCCTCAAAGGTTTGATGGACCGTATCGAGCAAGGTCCTTTGACTGGTTCTTACGCTCGCGACGTGCGCGTGATTATTTACGACGGTAAGATGCACCCAGTAGATTCCAACGAAATCTCTTTCCGTCTCGCTGGACGTAATGCTTTTGCAGAAGCATTCCGCAATGCTAATCCTAAGTTGCTCGAACCTATCTACGAGGTGGAGGTATTCGTTCCAAGCGAAATCATGGGTGATGTGATGTCTGACATCAATGGTCGCCGTGGTATGGTGCTCGGTATGGAGACTGAGAAGAACTTCACCACCTTGAAGGCGTTGGTTCCTTTGAAAGAGATGGCTTCTTATTCTACTACATTATCAAGTCTCACAGGTGGTCGTGCAACCTTCACCATGAAGTTCAAGAGCTACGAACTCGTACCTGCTGATGTACAAGAGAAACTCATCAAAGAGTACGAAGCTACACAAAAGGACGAGGATTAATCCCGCAATACCGATATCCGATAACCATTATCCGATATCCAATCAACAAAAAAGACTGCCCAACGGCAGTCTTTTTTGTATTCTCAAAACTCTAAACAGTAGGCGAAGCCGTCCACTAAACAGTAGCCCGAAGGGCGTCCTTATAGCACAGCAGATAACTCCACTCGTACCAATATCGGATCATGGTCTGCATACCTATACATCGTATCATCCAATCCTCTCTTAAAGCCCCTGCTATAGAAATAATCTGCATTCAAGTGATATACAGCCACTTTCTTCACCTGCTTCGCCATTGTTTCCGACGCAAATACGCGGTCCAAATACCCCGCCTCACTATGATATACATACGAGTAACCCATGCTAGCATCACGCATCAACATATCGGTATACCCTGCCCGCACCAATGTCTGAATCGGCTCTTCCTGCGTGTAAGCATTGTAGTCACCTACCAACAATACATCCGAATCGCCAAACAACTGTTCCTGCTCTATCTTATCTAGCATCACTAGTAAGCTATCCACATTCGCCATACGCTTCTCATTGGACTCGGCACCCGTACCACGCTTCGAACGAAGATGATTAACGTTCAATACAAACTTCTCACCACTCTCTATTTCTTCAAAACCACAAGCCATCAGACGATAGCGATAATGACTCGTAGTATCCTTGTATGCGTATTGCAAATCCCCATACGGACGCACCTTATCCATGCGATAGATATAGCCACAAGATATCATGTCGCTATTGCTCCAACCGTGCGAAACGTAGGCATAGCGTTCTTTCTTCGTTATCTTGTTCATGGCATCTACCAGCATTTGCGCCGCACTATCGCCCTTCTGTATCTCACACAAAGCATATATATCCGCATCTATCTGCTTAAAGGCCTTGCATATCTTCTGCGTCTGCATTGCTTGTTGCTTCTTTGTTGTTTTGCGTTGAGCATAACCTCCCAAATCATAAAAGTAGTTCTGAATATTCGCAGCACACACTAATAATCCGTTCTTCGGCATTTTGGGTTTGGGTTCAGGTTTGTTGTTGATAAACTTGGGCGTTGCACCTGTCACTAGTTTGCCTGGTGCTACCACACGAGCTTGCAAGTTCTTCACTACCGCACCTGTACGCACTTCATAATTGCGGATATTGCACGACAAACTAATAATTTTCTCTCTATTGGATTTCTTGATAGCCCAATACTGAGTACTATCGCCGTCAGCTAATCCCACCGCCTTTTCTTCGGGTACATAGAGCCGCTCCGTGACCAATATCAATGAGTCGTAGTAGTTGCCACACACATACAATGGCGTAGTTATCTGTACCATCTTACCCACATACTGCTCCCAGCCCGCTTCAAAACTAGCAGGAAACTCCACCTTCTCAATAGCAACGACTCTACTGACGAAAGCCAGCAGAATTATCAACACCTTTACTCTACACATCATGATTATTGAATCAGAACCTTCTTGCTCTCTGTACCTTGACGTACAATATACACCTGTCCCTTCACAGGCTTCTCCACGCGCATACCTTGCAAGTTATAATAAACGGCATCAGTACTCAAACCCGTTTCCACATTTTCTACACTAGTCGCTTTGCCTTCACCCCATTGCTTCACCAACCAATTCTCGGTTTGCTGCAGACGTTCTTTGATACGTTTCAAGCGATTATCCATATCCCTATTGCCATATCCTTTATCTCTCCAACGCTCCGCATCATTTTTTGCGGCTGCCGTAATCAGGTTAGCAAACTCCTCTGCATAAGTGTATGCCGAGTCATACTTATAATAGTGCAACCATTGCCAAAGTTCTTTCACACGATCCATAAACTTAGGGAACTTGCATATCTCAGGTATCCAGTGATTATGCCACACATCGCCCTCGTAGAGATATTGATACTTATCACGATTAAATGCACTACCCAAATCCCATACTGGTCCAAACATCCACTTCTGCCCCTCGCCCATATCGCGATACAAATAGCAACTGCCGTGGAATGACTCGTAGTTATCCGTAATCTCTTGTACGATATAGAATTTTGCTAATGCATCCATATCTAGATATTGCCATAGTTCGTCACTATTCTTGTCACCATACACCAAGCGGTCTATGCGCAACATCTCTTCTTTCAGAAACTTCTCTTGCGCGCTCGATAACTCTTCGGGTGTCTTATAGGTAATAGCCATTTCTTCACCCGTATTCCCCTCCATAAAACGTATTTGAGGATCCTCTCGATAGTTGTCAATCTCCACCAACCAGCCGCCGGTTATCTTCTCTGGATCGGTCTCATTATCTTCTTGCTCCTCGATATTCACGCGATCTTTATCCACGCGAATATGCTCCGTCAAGAAATACAAACCTTTATAATCGCCATTCAACACTAATTCCACAGGTTTTGCTTTCGGCGTCCATGCCATTCCAATCTGCTCACTGAAGTAAAAGCCTATAGTATTACGCATAAAGCCCTTACTATCATCCGCATGTGCCAACAAAGCAAAATGTTTGTTTTTCTTCAATCCCATCAAAGCCGCCTTCTCGGTCAATTTCAAACGGTACGGTTTCTTATCAAAGTCTCTCCATGTATAATTACCACGTCCTTTAATTTCAAGCGTCAAAGGACTATCTTTAGTACCTATCGCCTCAATATCAGCCGCACCCATAGGATCAAGGTAATAAGTCCCTTGCAAATAGTAATCTTTACTTGTGATTTCTTGTCTATTGGCTGTCTCAATATGCAACACAGGCAGCGTACCAGAATAAGAAATAGCATGGCTATAGCCCCATGCTATTATCATTATCGCCAATCCTAAAATACGATTAGTTCTCATTTCTTTTTTTTCTTTTGATTATTATTGTTAAATGGTATTGCACGTTGTCCCAATTTCTGCATTGTCTCATCAAAAGCTGGGAAATCACATTTCAACACACCGTTAGACAACGTCAATATATCTTCTTTCAAACGAGCAATGCCCGACTCTTGCTCTTTATTCCATTGGGCATTCTTCTGGCGCATACATTGAGCAATATATATCACCATCGCTTGCTGTTTTTCCTCATCTTGCTCTTTCGCAGCTAATGCCACCATACTTTCTACAATACGACCGTAATTACGCATTCTAACCACACTAGTCTTTCTTAAATCTCCTTGTTCCATAATATCCCTATCTTTAACCTTTAATCTCTAACCTTTAACCTCTAACCTTTAACCTCTAACCTCTAACCTACTTCTTCTTAATCAAATAAATCATCGTTGGATAGTGATCGGCGTAACCATCTTGCCAAACACCACTCTTTACTGTTCGGAAAGGCGTTCCTTTGTCCTTACCTTCTTGCACCGTCAAGAATGGCTTGTTGAAAATCTGCGACTTCCAATACACCCATTTCCCATCTTCCACTTTAGCATTCATCAATGGCTCAGAGATAAAAATCTGATCAAACAAGTTCCAACTTCCTTGATATGCCAAACTACCTACGCCGCGATCCAACTTCTGCCACATGGTATTGAAAAATCCTTGTTCGGCAACTTCCTCACGCGTTTTCTTCGCGCCCATTACCACCGCACAACTATGATTATATGGATCATCATTCAAATCACCCATCACGATTATCTTTGCTCTAGGTTCTTTCATATAAATACTATCGCATACTCGCTTACACAACATCGCCGCCGTATCACGCGTCGCACGACTAGTCTCCTCACCACCATAACGACTTGGCCAGTGATTCACACTGATATGCAACTTATCCATCACAATCTTGCGATTGTCATCCAACAGATAACCAGAAATCCACAACTGCAAACGGCTTCTCACCACACCACCATCCGCATAGTGCGCCTTCAGTTCATAACCCTTAGGTTGACCTACTGGCTTGAACATATTAGGATTATACAAGAATCCCACATCTACGCCACGACGATCTGGACCTTCTAGCAAAATAGGCACATACGTACGATTATATTTCTCTTTCAATTCACGACATAGGTCATGCAGACAACCTATATTTTCAACCTCAGACACACCCACGCATGCTGCACCTCGGGGATCTTCATCTGTTCCAAGCTGAGCAATAGCATAAGCCATATTGCGAATCTTATGCTCATACTTTAGAGAGGTCCACTTCATACCACCATCAGGCAAGTATTCATAGTCATTTTTGCCTTCATCATGAATCGTGTCGAATAGGTTCTCCAAGTTATAGAATGCCACACAACGTACTAGCAGTTCTTGAGAATCGGCCAACATCACGTTGAAACTATAGAAGGCCATCAAAATGACCAAAATAAATCGAAATTTAGTCTGTTTCATATTTTTTTTGTTAATTCGCCACAAAAGTACAATTTTTTTTTGGATTGTACAAAACTTTTTTGTAATTTTGCTGCGATTTTTCGTAAAACTATTACAAACATTAGAACTTTTAGAACTTTTAAAACTTACAAAACATGTCTTCAGTTAATAAAGTTATTTTAGTTGGCAATGTGGGCAGTGACCCAGAGATTCGTTATCTTGAGCGTGGTACCGCCATTGCAAATTTCAATCTCGCTACTACCGAGCGTGGATATACCATGCAAAATGGTAATCAAGTACCCGATCGTACAGAATGGCATCCTATCGTGCTTTGGCGTAACCTCGCAGAGTGGGCAGAGAAGTATGTCCGCAAAGGAATGAAACTATATGTTGAGGGAAAACTGCAAACACGCACTTGGGAAAAGGATGGGCAAATTCGCCGTAAAACTGAAATTATCGCCGAAAACATCCAAGTTCTTTATCGCCCCGCAGAATACCGCAGTCCTAACAATATGGAAGAAACACAAAACAATACCGACCTACCTTCTATCCCTTCCATTGAAATAGAAGATATCTTCTAAATCGTTAACCTTGGGTTAACAATTAGTTAAGATAAAAACACCCCTCGTGCAACTTGCACAAGGGGTGTTTTCATCAATTGCCTATAAAGACATTACAACCTACTGCCATATTCAACTTCTGCCCTCCTGCCTCTGCTATGGGCTTAATTAGGTTTTCTTTCGTCACTTGCCACGGTTGTAACATAGCATGAGCAAAAGCCCTTATTGCCATATTCTTCTCATTGCCCTTTCCCACATGCCATGTCTTGTGTAGTTTCAGTCCCACCAACGTCACTGCAAAATCACCTTGATACCCCGTGTACATACTTTTAGCAGGTGTCATTCCTACACGCGCGTCCAACTGCCAATTCTCACCCAATGCAAAATCATAGCCCAACTCAATATATGTCGAATAAGCACGTTTCAACGCCGTTGTTACCTCTCCGTTTTCACCTTTCACTTCTGCATAATATCCATCACGACCAAAAGTACGAAAGGCAATCAAACAACTTAAAGGTATCTTATCACTCACACGATAAGAAATACGCCATTCGCCAGTAGTACCGCCACCTCCTCTCGGATGATTTTTAAAGTCGAAGAATTTGGATGGAGTACCATCTGGATATTGGTCAAAATAGAAACAATATAGATAATTGATGTTCAACCCCCAACGGCTAAAACCTATAGTTATATCCACTTCTGGATTAAAACCCGTGAACGTCCAATCACTTGCACCTACATTCCACCATAGATTTGCATATACCCCCGCATAACTCACTGTTGCATCCAACTGCACGGATGGTCCACCGCAATACAACCCACGCCAAATATAGTTGCTCGTCATAGTAGCAGATGACGACCATTCAAATAATGACCTTGTATCTTCTGCAGCACGTGATAGCAATGGCAGTGCTAGAAAACTAGCAATCATAACTACTCTCACTAATTGTAAACGCATATGTTTCACTGTTTATCTTATTTTTACATAATAGTTTATGGACATACTGGTCTCACCGTTAAACCATTGCAACGATAACTCTTATCACTATATATGAAATATGAGTTCAAAATCAACATACATGCATTGTCTGGAGAATCCATTAAAACTGAACTTGACCAATAATAACCCACACTACCTTCTTTACGAAGCGAATTGCCTTCGCGGAATCCTCCTGCGCGCAGGAAAATGCTATTGCCATTCAAATTGCTTGTCACCTTGTAACCATACATACCATTCTGGCTCATCCATGTCCATGTACAATTATTATGTAGTTCCTCCAGTTCTTTTTGAGTCGGCATACGCCAACTTCCACCCCAATTATCAAAAGCCACATCATCTACACACTCCAGAACTTTCTTATTATCTTTCTTTGCTCCAAATTTCCTCTGCGTACAATATTTAGTCAAGGTTGTCGCTGAACCAGTGCAATGGGTATAAGAACGCCAATTATACATCTTTTTGGATTGCAGTTCACCCCATGCAAAATAATCGCCATTATCTTCTGGCCTAATGGCACCTACATTACATGTTGCCCATTTTACACTCAATCCCAAATCTACATATTCATGCCCTTCATACTCGCCGGTAACGGTTGTCACATCCTCTAGAGGGACTACCTTCGGTCTTGCAGGTTGCGACACAGCAGGTGTTGGAACTATCTGATTATCAGTTTCTGTTGTATTTCTCTCACTCAAATATCCCGCCAACTCTGCTAATACCTCTTGCTTGATTTGTTCTTTATCTACCACTTCAGTTTCTTTCTTCACCTCAACTGGTATATAATGCACCTTTCCATAATATACTTGATTAGCATTCAAACGGGGCAAATCAATAATCGTTTGTCGCTCACAACCATCGCCACACTGTATCTCCACGTGCCCTGCTCCTGCTGGAATCAAAAACAATATCTCATTCTCAAAGTCCAAACTCTTTTCTAACACCATACGTTGCAACCCCAGATAAAGACCAATTTTCTTCTTGGCCTCTGTCACTTCGTGAGCGTTACCCTCTAATACCACCCTAATCACAGTATATGGAAAAGTCTCATCCAAGAGAGGTTTCTCCCAATGTCCAAACTGATTCTTATACATAGCTGTTACCGAACTGCTTGGAATAATCTCAAAAGTACGCGTTATTTCTAGTGATTGAGCACAGAGCGACAATGCACATGCCCAAATGCATAAGACTAATAATAATCGTTTTGCTGTATTCATCGTGTTTTATCAAATAATTTATGTTTCTTTTCTTCACCTCAACTGGTATATAATGCACCTTTCCATAATATACTTGATTAGCATTCAAACGAGGCAAATCAATAATCGTTCTGGCTAATATCCCCATTCCCCTCTCCTTAGCGGAGTCACCGATGACACTTGTGCCATGAGATGCTTCTACAGAGGAACTCAGATGGAGTCCACTACGGGCAAACTGGGCGAACTAACAAACCAAAATATCTATAATCACCAAACCTAGAAATATTGCCATTATAACATCCAATATTATATGCATCATATGGATTATCAACATGCAACGAACGTGACCAATAATAGCAATAACTACCTTCATCATATAGGTTTTCACCATCCATATCTCCACCGGCTGGTAAGAAAATACTATTTCCATTCGTTTTGCTCGTTATTTGATATCCTGCCACCCTATTTTGAATAGTCCATGTCCAATTGCAATAGGTGCGTAATTCTGTAAACTCATCATCAGTTGGCATTCTCCATACTCCACCCCATTTTGCCGTAGCAGCATCATCAATAGCATCAAGCTCCCTTTTACCATCAACAAGACCATTATTTGCACTATAGTTGTACTTTGTCAGCGTTTCAGAAGAACCTTCACAATGCTTGTACGTACTCCAACTATAAACAGACTTTGAGCGTACTTCCCCCCATGCCAAATAGTCACCATAGGCTTCTGGTTTAGAAGCACCCACATTGCGATCCGCCCATTTGATACCAGAAGGCAACCCTAAATCCACCGCTTGTGGCTCTTTATTCGATTTTTTAGACACTGTTCGAGATTGTTCGGACGATGAATTCGTCTTACGTGTAGCAATTGACAAATTATACTCCAACATTTGTTCTTCATTTTCGGAAATAATGATTCTTCTTTCCTCTCTCTCATATCCCTCTTTCTCCAACACTACGTTACGTTCTCCCACAAGCAACTGATTAACAACCACAGGAGTAACCCCAACTTGCTTACCATCTACATACACTATCACGTCAGACGGTGTCCCGTCCACAATCAATGAGCCACTTATAGGTGTTGGACTTTTTAATGCAACTGTCTTACCCATTGTTTGTGGCGAAACAATCAATGTGGTGTAAGCAGGTCTATGCCCTATTTGTCGCGTCTCAATTGTATACTCACCTATTTCCAGAGTGCCTGTCCATTTAGTAGTACCTAATTTATTCCCGTCTAATATAATATCAGCACCTGATTGCGTTATCATAGTAATCTGAGCATAATTAGCTTCTAGTACAGGGTACAATGTGGAGGTTTTGCCTTCCTCAACAACAACTGTTGTGGAGTAATCTTTATATTTTTCTTGCTGTATACGTATTGTATATAAACCAGTTTCCATCTCTTTTTGCATCAAGGGAATAGTGCCTAGTTGCATCATACCGCCTGTTTGTTGATTAGTAGCGAAAACATACGCTCCTTGTGCGGTAGCATCTCCTGAAATAGTCAAATAGCCAAACTGAGGACGGAGGGTAATTGTCTTCTCACGTTCTGTATCCGACACAGTAAATGAACCTTCATCCGAGTAATAGCGATCTGCAGAAATACGATACCTATATGTACCATGCTCAAAGACTTTGTTTGCCACGCCCCCTTCTTTCATCGGAAGAATATGCTCATTGCCGTTCTCCCATACAGTAACAACTGCATTGGCAGGTGTTACACGAAACGTGAAGAACTGGCGGACTTTTGGTTGATCTGGTTTAACACTAAAATCTTCCGCAGGCATATAATGCACTTGACCGGAATATATTTTGTTCGATTGCAAACGAGGTAAGTCAATGACTGTCTGATTCTTACATCCATCACCGCACTGAATCTCCACATGCCCTGCACCTGCAGGAATCAAGAATAGCAATTCGTTCGGCTTGTCGGTTAGTTTTTCCAAAGGCATATGCAATCTGCCCAAATACAAACCCAGTTTTTGCTTAGCAGCAGTCACTTCTCGCTCATTCCCCTCTAGCCCTATGCGAATCAACGCATAAGGAAATGTATCATCTAGCAATGGCTTTTCCCACTTACCAAATTCGTTTTTATACAATGCTGATACCGAACTGCTTGGAATAATCTCAAAAGTACGCGTTATTTCTAGTGATTGAGCACAGAGCGACAATGCACATGCCCAAATGCATAAGACTAATAATAATCGTTTTGCTGTATTCATCGTGTTTTATCAAATAATGCTACAAAGGTACAACAAAAAATGCATATTTGCAAACGATTCAAGTAAAAGTTTACATTTGAATGAAAATTCATCTGCAAATGGGGCTCAAGAGGCCATCTCTCCGTATTATAATTCCGCTACCCTTGCGCTACCCTTGCGCTAGGGTAGCAAAGAAGATTAGGGGTCCCCGAAAATTTGTAATTTTTGTCTAATTGTCGTTCTACATGTACACGCGGGTTAATACTGGATTTTTCATCACTAGCCATGCAGCATGTGCGGCCATCGCAAATCGAATTTGACTTTTGTTCATAGTTGTAAAAAATTAGTTAATTTAAGGGGTATTTTGCGTGTAACGGTGTAACAACTATTTCTTATGTCTCGTCCCCGTACACGCGCGGACGAGAATAGTAAAAGAAGTGTTACACTGTTACACATTCTTTAGCTAAAAGTTTTTTGTTAGCAGCAATTTCTTCTGTATCTCGTTGATATACAATCCATCCGCGCCAACGTGCTTGCCTATTGCCTCGTGTAACAGATCTATATCCCATACTACCCATGAGTACTCCTAAACGACCTAAAGCCATCGGCTTCTTGATGTTGCCATAGGTCACCAGCCGCTCATGTCAATTGTTGGCGCAGTTCTTTCTTTTCTTACTTGATCTCATTTTATTGTTTTTTGCGCTGCAAAAGTACTACTTTTGTGGCACATAAGTGTAGCGTATTTCTCCACATTTGCAGCATTGTGTGGTAAATTTCACCACACAAAGCCAGTTTATCCTATCTATGTTTATTGTCCCGAATGCTATTCGGTATGTCCTGTGTTCCCGCCATCTGTTTTGTTCTCGCGGTTCCGCCCGCGAGAAATCCGCTCCCCTTAACTAAAAATCACCCCAAAAGCGATTTTTATTTGCATATTTCAAAAAAATGCTATACCTTTGCAAACGAGATAAAAATACACAATGATTATGGTATACGAATCATTGCAACCAGAAACCTCTCAACAACTTTGGAAAATTAATCGTACAGACAATAAATACTATAGTGAACGATTTAAGTTCACTGGTAAAGAGCGTGATTCAGAAACTGGTTATGACTATTTTGGAGCAAGGCATTATTCATCTACTTTTCCGATGTGGTTGTCGGTAGATCCGCTATCGGATAAGTATCCGCACATCTCTCCGTATGCGTATTGCGGGTGGAATCCGGTAAATGCCGTAGATCCTGATGGAAAAAGAAGTAAGATGATAAAATCAGATAATATTCTTACATTTCAAGCTGTATATTATACCCATCCTGCTGATGTAAAATCAGCACAACAAGCAATAGATTTTTGGAATAATCAAAAAGATCTGCAATATACAGATATGCGGGGGAATAACTACTCTGTAATGTTTGATTTGTCATTAAAAGTTGTGGAAAATCCTCTTACAGAAGCAAGTTTGACGGGGAAAAATACAAATTCATATCAAGTACTCCCCCGTTTATCTAAAGTTTCACCTAATCCTCAGGCTATAACAACTGGTCTTACAAATGAAAATTATAAAATTGAAGTTAGGTTAGATAGAGCAGATGGATTGACTGGTGCACATGAAGTTGGACACACTTTGATACAACCAAATGAAGATTTTTCTGAACATTCTACAAGTGGTATTATGACGGAGAATGCTAAGGATCCTCAGCATGGGGCATTTGTTAGTCAAGAAACAGTAGATGAAATTGTTGAGTCACATCAAAATAAGAATTTATGGTCAAAAATAGAATCTTTATTCCAATAATACTTTTCGTAGCTCTTTTAATAGGGATACTATATTGTATTATATCTATTCGTCTAGTTCCCCATAATTATTATATGTATACTTTGGGACGGATGGAGATAAAAAATCCCGTGTTGATAACCATTGGACAACAGAGCTATGTGTGTCCAGATAGTGCAGTAATTCGATGTAATGAACCTGATTGGGAAAATCGTCTAGACGTTTATCCCTACATATTTGCTGTTGAAAACGAAGCTACACCTATTTATTATACGTCTTTATTCCATAAAGAACGCTTGTGGGACAGGTATTATTATCCATTTGAATATACTAACATTGATAATCATAGAATGGATATTTTAGTGGGGCAATTTTATTATGACGTAACAACCTTTGATGCTTATATGCAAGATGTCAATAGTGAACATTGGTGCGATTTCTCAATAGAATCAATTGGAGATTATGAGCCTAGTCATACATCTAATATGGTAGATGCTCCTTTTCAATATCGTATCGCAGTTAGACAACATTATACAACTTGGCAAATTATTAAGTTACGACTGCAATCAAAAAAAGGCACACCCACAAATTGAACAAAGCGGTAGTACGATAAGGGGGAATAAAGGTAATGATATTGGATTACCACATGGTTCACATATCCCACCGACAAAAGTAGATATTGTTAAACCCGATAATTTAAATTATTAATATGTCCGTAGAAAAGCAAAATATAATAGATTATATTTCAGAAGAAAGTGGCAAAAAAGTGCTATCTATATCGGATCATCTTCAGTGGGGGAATGCATATCATCTTTATATGCTACAGGAGAAAATAAATATGTATTTATCAGCGATTGAAAATGGGCAATTAGCGACTTACTATCCACAGGCAACCAGTGGATTTCTAATCAATTTATATTGTAAATATGAACCTGATGAACAAGGGATAGATTTTTTATGTAAGGTAAAAGATTTCTTGAATGATTTGGGATATGACTTTAGATACACTATTTTAGCTTAGTATCCAGCGTATGCA
>JAZSAI010000030.1:0-23923 GCA_045601825.1 Paludibacteraceae bacterium
TCCTACATATTTTTATGTGTGAAATTACTCTCCATACTGCCCAACTATCAAAATCATACTCCGCGAAAAATGACGATTTTTTAGGGGTTAGTGGGGTAGTATATAATTATATACATAGTATATATTATATTTTTTTCGACCAATATACCATTCGACACTTTTTTTTATGTAGGAATGTAGGAATGTAGGAAATACACAAACGATATACAAATTATTAAAATACATTAAAATTTAAGTAATGTGCTTGTTGTGAGTTTAGGGCTAAATGTAAAGATCTTTGTTTTAAGCGGTTATTTATTGTTGAGTGATAAAGTTATTATCTAAGATAATAAAGTGTCTTAAATCGAAAGAAAATGGTCTTAAAATGGCTTTTTTATTTGCATATATGCAAAAAAAGTGTTACCTTTGCAAAGTTTTTGACTATAAGTCAAGGATGTGAAGAAAAAAAGCGTATAATTTGAAAAATTAAAAGAGAAAAAAACGATATGGCAACAACACCACAAAATTCAGGCACATTGTATAATGCCTTGACATCAGGAAGTAAGATTATTGGTACCGTGATTACAGACAGTGACATGCGTGTTGATGGTACGATAGAGGGCGATGTAAAATGCTCTGGTAAGTTAGTAATTGGAGAACAAGGCGTGATTAAGGGCACAGCAGAGTGTCAAAACGCTGAGATAATGGGGCAGCTGGAAGGTAAGGTAGATGTGAAATATGCGTTGGCATTGCGTTCGACTAGCCGTTTGAAAGGCGAGATTATCACGGGAACGTTGATGGTAGAGCCTAATGCTATTTTCAACGGCAGTTGCCAAATGGGAAGCAAAGAAAGTGAAAAGTAAAAAGGTGAAAAGTGAAAATCTAGAATAATGAAGATAAAACCATTTCGTGGCATTCGTCCGCCTAGGGCGTTGGCGAAGCAAGTGAGTAGCCGTCCGTATGATGTGTTGAACTCGGATGAGGCACGTGCAGAGGCTGCAGGTAATGAGATGTCGTTGTACCATATCATCAAACCAGAGATTAACTTCGAGGTAGGTACTGATGAGCACGATGAGCGCGTGTATAAGGCCGCTCGTGAACAGTTTGACTTGTTTCGTGAGAAGGGTTGGTTGGTGCAAGATCAAGAGGAGCAATACTACGTGTATGCCCAAACGATGGATGGTCGTACACAGTACGGCTTGGTAGTGGCAGCATGGGTGGAAGACTATATGGAAGGTCGTATTAAGAAGCATGAGTTGACTCGCCGTGACAAAGAGGAAGATCGCATGAAACATGTGCGTGTGAACAATGCGAACGTGGAGCCAGTTTTCTTTGCTTATCCTCATAACGAGGAGCTGGATGCTATTGTGGCACGTGTGGCAGCAGGCGAACCAGAGTATGACTTTGTATCGGATTTAGATGGCTTCGGCCATACGTTATGGGTGATTAGCGACAAAGCAGACATAGCTCGTATCACGGAACTGGTGGCAGAGATGCCTGCGATGTATATTGCTGATGGGCATCACCGTAGTGCTGCTGCTGCGTTGGTGGGCAATGAGAAGAAGTTGCAAAACCCTAATCACAAAGGCAATGAGGAATATAACTACTTCTTGGCGGTATGCTTCCCAGATGATCAGTTGCATATCATGGACTACAATCGTGTGGTGAAGGACTTGAATGGTATGACAGAGGAGCAATTCTTGGAGGCATTGAAGGCAGACTTTGACGTAGAGTTAATGGGCGCGGATATCTACCGTCCAGAGGGGTTGCACGTGTTTGCGCTATATATGGGCGGCACGTGGTACAAGCTGACAGCTAAGGCTGGTCGTTATGATGACAATGATCCTATTGGCGTATTGGATGTAACGATTTCATCGAATTTGATATTGGATAAACTGCTTGGTATCAAAGATTTGCGCTCGGATAAGCGCATTGACTTCGTAGGCGGTATCCGTGGCTTGAGCGAACTGAGTCGTCGTGTGGATAGTGGTGAGATGAAGATAGCTTTGGCACTATATCCCGTGACGATGAAACAACTGATAGACATTGCAGACACGGGCAATATCATGCCACCAAAGACTACTTGGTTTGAGCCCAAACTGCGTAGTGGATTGGTGATTCACGAGTTGGTATGATTGTTGGACTCGTGAGTCGCGATTCGGAAAACCGATGATTGTTGGACTCGGGAATCGCGATTCGGGATTCTAGAAAAAAAGTAATCAATAAAACAAAAAATATGAACAAAATTCAAATTGTAATCAATGTGATTCTTGTAGCCGCAGTGGCTACGTTGTTTGGCTTGTATTTTGCAGGCAAGTGTGATAAATCATGTGCTACAGATGATGCAGTAGCCGCAGTAGCTGAAGAGTTGCCAGTGGCTTATCTAAATGTAGATAGTTTGTTGGTGAACTATACTTTTGCTATCGAAGCTAGTGACAAGTTGGTGGCTAAGCAAGAGGATGCTCGTTTGAAAATGAATACCAAGTTGCGTACTTTCCAAAATGAGGTAGCAGATTTTCAGCGCAAATTAGAGAATAATGCGTTTATTAGTCGCGAAAGTGCAGAAAAACAACAACAAAAGTTGGCTAAGAAAGAGCAAGAATTGCAAGAGTTGGAGGCCAAGTTGACCCAAGATATTATGCTTGAGAATCAAAAACTGAATATGCAGTTGGCAGATTCATTGAGCAACTACCTGAAGGAATTTAATGCCGATGGTCGTTATCATATCATCTTGAGCAACAGTGCAAAAGACAATGTGCTGTGGGCTGGTGAGCAATACGATATTACCGATGAGGTGGTAGAGGGCTTGAATGCTCGCTGTGCGAAGTGAGTTTAGTGTTTAGTCTTTAGAGTGTAGTGTTTAAATTGATATATAAACCATACTTGCGATATTTGATTGCCGATGTGTTGACATTGGCAATCAGTGTGGTGATAGTGTTGGCGTGGTTCCCACTGTCAACCGAGATACCGTTTCAAAAGTATAGCGTTTATATGGTAATCTACTCTACGATTTGGCTTCTGGCCAGTTACTTATGCCATCGTTATGTGCCTGTCAAATATATGAAAATGGGGCAGGATATCATGCGTTTGACAGCTACTGCTGTGATTGTGTTTGGTTGCATGTATGGCTATATGTGGCTTCGCGCAGGCAGCAATTTCTCCATTTGGGTATTGCTGACAATATGGTTGGTGATGTTAGGTGCATCGCTTGTGTTCTTGGTATTTAAGCATGCCTATCGCTATGCATTGGATGCCGACGAACAAGCGATCGAAGCCCCTAAGCGTGCACCCCAACAGGTGTTGCAGGCACCCGAGCAATTGGCTGCTAGCGATAAGAAAGCTCTGCAAGAGAGCATACTGGAGTTTGCACCAGAGAAAGTGTTGCGCTATGTGGAAAAAAATATCGACCTATATAGCACCAATACTTTCACGTTGCGCTCTACCGATTTGTACAATATCAAGAAGTTGCCTGCTTATCGTTTCGATGCGATAGTGAACTTTATGCCGCTCAATCAAATTCGTGGTGTGAATAAGTTGTTTATCACGGTGAACGATAAGTTACCCGACAATGGTATTTGGATATGCTGCTACGAGCCACAATCGGTAACCAAACGTAATATATTGAAGCGTTTTCCGCCAGTGATAGGTTGGTTCTACTATGTGGCATTCTTCTGCTATAAGCGAGTATTACCTAAACTGCTGATGACGTCGCGTCTGTACTTTGATATCACGGAAGGAAAAGACCGTGTGCTGAGTAAGGCGGAAGTACTAGGACGCTTGTGCTACTGTGGTTTTGAGATTATCGATGAGCGTAAGAAGGGCGATTTGAACTATGTGGTAGCTCGCAGGAAATTCCGTCCGGAAATCACCGTAAGACGTCTGTATGGCATCTTGGTGAAACTCAATCGTGTGGGTAAGAACGGCAAAATGTTTAAGGTGTATAAGTTCCGCACGATGCACCCTTATAGCGAGTTTTTGCAAGCATACATCTACGACCACTACTCGCTGCAAGAGGGGGGTAAGTTCAACCATGATATACGTGTGACGACCTTAGGGCGCTTTATGCGCAAGTTTTGGCTGGATGAGCTGCCGATGTTGCTCAACCTAGTGAAAGGAAATATGAAGTTGGTGGGCGTGCGTCCGATATCGAAGCATTATTTCTCGTTGTATAGTCAGGAGTTGCAAGAGAAACGTGTGATGCACAAACCAGGATTGTTGCCACCATTTTATGCCGATATGCCAAAGACATTGAAGGAAATAGAGGCATCAGAGATGCGCTATCTCATGATGTGTGAAGAAAAAGGTACATTGCGCACGGATTTTGTGTACTTTTGGAAGATATTTTATACGATTGTCTTCAAGCGCGCAAGGAGTAGTTAGTTGATTTTGAGTCGCGAATCGGGAGTCCCATTATTGGAGTCGGGAGTCAGATAAAAAATGAAAAAAATAATAACTATATTATTTGCGATGGGATGTGGGCTGTTGGCGATGGCTCAAAATATCCCTGTGCCGTTGACGCAGGTAAAGTTGTACGACTTTTTAGACGAGTTGCTTACGGATGGTGTGGTAGTACATCAAACAGCTGTCCGCCCCTACACTCGCGCGCAGGTAGCGAAGATGTTGACGGAGGCACAAACGGCAGACACGCTGCTGAATGTAAGGCAGAAGAAGGATTTGGCGTTTTACCTCAATGAGTTTGCCTTGGAGTGTGATACGATGGTGAGCAATTATGTACAATATACCGACCATAGTACTTATAACTTGTCTTTGGCTGATCCGCAGTTTAGTTATCGTAGCAAGAACTCAATGTTCAAAATGCGTTTGCGTCCTATCTTGGGCGCAGATATTACTGCCGGCAAGAAAGGTGTACTATTGCAACGTTGGTGGGGAGCTGAGTTGCAGATGGATATCGCCAAGCATGTGAGTATATGGGGGAGTCTGCGCGATAATTCATGGAGTGGCGATTGGTTGAATAAGGATTATTATTCAGGTAAATACGATAAAATGAATGGTGCTCGTATTCACTACGGTGCATCGCAAGTGCAACCTGCATTGATGCCGATTGCAGGTGTACAATACAAGGAAGCTAGTTACGGAGGTGATTTCTCCGATTCGAAAGGCGGAATCAGTTTGTATGCGTGGTGGGGTAGTATTTCGGTGCAGCGAGAGAATATCCGTTGGGGCGATGCATATCATGCCTCGAATATATTGTCGGGTAGGGCACCTGCTGTGCCTATGATTAGTTTACAGTTGACGCCGTGTAAGTGGTTTCAGTTTGATTACTTCCACGCGTGGTTGGTGTCGAATGTATTGGATTCAACCTATTATTATATGGAGCAAACTACAGATGGCCCAGTGAAAAATTATCGCCCGATGAATAAGTTTATGGCGGCAAATATGTTTACCTTCACTCCTATCAAGCAATTATCTTTTTCTGTAGGAAATTCCATCATTTACGCCGAGCAAACCATTCAAGCGGCTTACTTGATACCGATAGCGTTCTATAAGTCGCTAGATCACTTATTGACCAAAGGATTGTATACCCAAAATCAAAACTCGCAAGCATTTGCATCGGTGTCGGTACGCCCTATAGAGCACTTGCATGTGTATGGTTCGGTGTATGTGGATGAAATCAAATTCTCGCGATTTAAACCCTCTAACAAAGAGAATAATCCGCTATCCTATTTGGTAGGTTTTAATTGGTCGGGTTGGCCAGTAAAAGGGTTGAGCTTGAAGGGCGAATTCGTGCGCTCATACATAGCCAGCTATATCCACTCGATTGAGGGGTTGGATTACACTTCTAATAACTATAATATGGGACACTATATGGGGGATAATGCTCAATCTATATATGCAGAATTGGCATATCGTCCGTTACGTGGTTTGTTGATTAAAATGAGTTATACCCATGATACGAAATATAATTCATATACATATCTCCGAGACAATATCTCTGCAACCATCGCAGAGAAACCTTTTGACCATGCTATTTTCCGCAATGAGGTAGTGCGCTTGGATGGGGTGTATGAGGTGCATCCGAATATGTATTTGACATTGGCTCTGGAGTACAACAATGCGCGAGCATTTGACAATCAAAAGACAGATGCTCTTCCCAGCGAAGATATAGGCAATGCGCAGTATTATTTGGATAAGTATATGCCGTTGTATTATCAAGGCAAGAATTTTACCGTTTCGGCGGCATTTAGTTTTGGCTTTTAAATAATAGGAAAAATCACATTATCACATAAAAACATATGCTCAAGTGTAGCGTCGTCATATTAAACTGGAACGGGGAGCAGACTTTGCGTCAGTTCTTGCCCTCCGTTTTAGCTCATACTCAGTTGGAAGGTGTGGAAGTCGTAGTGGCGGATAATGGTTCTACTGATGGTTCGCTGACTTTCCTTCGGACGCAGCCCGTTCGGATAATCAATTTGAATCAGAACTACGGCTTTGCTGAGGGCTACAATCGCGCCATTGAGCAAGTGGATGCGGAATATACGGTATTGCTCAATTCGGACGTGGAGGTCACACCGCAATGGCTCAACCGTATGCTTGATTATATGGACGCTCATCCTAAAGTGATGGCAGCTCAGCCCAAGGTGCTATCCTGGCACTCAAAGCAGCAGTATGACAAAGGAGAAGTATCTGCCATTCGTTTTGAGCATGCAGGTGCAGCAGGTGGCATGATGGATATATTGGGATATCCGTATTGCAAAGGTCGATTAATGACGCATTTGGAGGAAGACCATGGGCAGTACGACGAAGTGTCGCCTATTTTTTGGGCTACGGGCGCATGTTTGTTGATTCGCACGCAAGTATATAAGGAGATAGGGGGATTAGATGCCAATTTTTTTGCTCATCAAGAGGAGATTGACCTGTGTTGGAGGTTGTTGAATCAATATCCATTTTCTGTTTTCAGTCTTCCGTTTTCGGTAGTGTATCATGTGGGAGGTGCTACGCTGGGGTATGAGAATCCCAAAAAGACTTTCCTCAATTTCCGCAACAACCTATTGATGTTGCGTAAGAATCTGCCTATTTCGCGCCTTTCGTGGGTAATGATTGTGCGCTTCTTTATGGATTATTTGGCAGCTTTGCAGATGCTGATGACCCATCAAGAAGAGAATGCCAAGAACGTGTATCGCGCACGTTGTGAGTACCACAAAATGAAGAAGCAATACCCTATTTCTCATAATGCATCGCCATTTGCAGAGCAATTGGTGGTGAGGAGAAGCATTGTGTGGGATTTTTATGTGTGGAGAAAAAGAAAATAACTAAAAATAAAGATTATGGAATTTAAGTATGCACCTATGTTTCAACTTGGAAAGGATGAAACAGAGTATTATCTGCTGACCAAGGACCATGTATCGGTTAGCGAGTTTGAAGGCAAACCTATCCTCAAGATTGAGGCAGAAGGATTGACCAAAATGGCTAATGCTGCGTTTTCTGATGTAAGCTTCATGCTTCGCCGCAGTCACAATGAGCAAGTAGCGAAAATACTGCGTGACCCTGAGGCAAGTGCCAATGATAAGTATGTAGCATTGACCTTCTTGCGCAATGCAGAGGTGTCATGCAAAGGTCAGTTGCCACTATGCCAAGACACTGGTACCGCTATTATCCATGGCGAGAAAGGTCAGCAAGTATGGACTGGCTACTGCGACGAAGAGGCACTAAGCAAAGGTGTGTATCTCACCTATACAGAGCGTAATCTCCGTTACTCGCAAAACGCTCCGTTGAATATGTACGATGAGGTGAATACCAAGTGCAACCTGCCTGCGCAAATCGACCTTGAGGCTACTGAAGGTATGGAATACCATTTCCTTTGCGTAACCAAAGGTGGTGGTTCTGCCAACAAGACCTACCTCTATCAAGAGACCAAAGCGCGTATCCAAAATCCAGGCACATTGATTCCATTTCTCGTAGAGAAGATGAAGAGTTTGGGTACTGCAGCATGTCCACCATACCATATCGCGTTTGTGATTGGTGGTACGAGTGCAGAGAAGAACTTGCTGACCGTTAAGTTGGCCTCTACCCACTACTACGACACCTTGCCTACTACGGGCGATGAGACAGGTCGTGCTTTCCGCGATATTGAGTTGGAAGAGCAATTGCTGAAAGAAGCATACAAGATTGGACTGGGTGCGCAGTTCGGTGGCAAATACATGGCACACGACATTCGTGTGATTCGTTTGCCTCGTCACGGCGCAAGTTGCCCAATCGGCTTGGGTGTAAGTTGCTCGGCTGACCGAAATATCAAGTGTAAGATCAACAAAGACGGTATTTGGATTGAGAAGATGGATAACAATCCTGCTTCGCTCATCCCCGAAGAACTGCGCAATGCAGGCGAAGGCGATGCTGTACGCATTGACCTAAATCAACCAATGGCGGATGTGTGCAAGATTTTGACTCAATATCCAATCGGTACACGTCTGAGTTTGAATGGTACGATTATTGTAGGTCGTGATATAGCACATGCTAAGATTAAAGCCCGTCTGGATGCCGGCGAGGGTATGCCAGAGTATCTGAAGAACCATCCTATCTACTACGCAGGTCCTGCCAAAACACCAGCAGGTATGCCTTGCGGGTCGATGGGCCCAACTACAGCAGGTCGTATGGACCCATACGTGGATGAGTTCCAAGACAATGGCGGAAGTCTAATCATGTTGGCAAAGGGTAATCGTTCTATCGACGTGACCAACGCTTGCCAAAAGCATGGTGGTTTCTATCTCGGCTCAATTGGTGGTCCTGCTGCTATCCTCGCACAAGAGAATATCAAGTCAATAGAGTGCGTGGAGTATCCTGAATTGGGTATGGAAGCCATTTGGAAAATCGAAGTGGAGAACTTCCCAGCATTTATCCTCGTGGATGACAAAGGCAATGACTTCTTCAAGCAACTACGTCCATGCGAGGGTTGCACGATACTTGATTAATGTTTAATGTTTAAGGTTTAATGTTTAAGGTTTAAGGATTTTGACAGACGATAAGAAAATCAGTATTTGGCAACGACTGCGCAATAAGTATCGCGTTAGTGTACTGCACGAAGAGACTTTAGCCGAACGATGGCATATCCACCTCAGTGCATGGGGGGCCATTGTGTTAGTGGCGCTATTGTTTATGTTGTCATTGGCATTGTTCTCATTGCTTATACTCTATACGCCTATTCGCCATTACTTACCTGGTTATTCCGAGAATATCCGTCAGCAATTGATTGTAGAGTCAGCGCGCGTAGATTCGTTGGGCACATCATTGGAGTTGCAGAGGCAGTATTTGGATATCATTAAGCAAGTAGTGGCTGGTGAAGTAGAAACGGACACGGTGCAGAGCCTAGATTCGATGCAAATCATCATGCGTGAGCAACTCTTAGAGGCAAAAAGCGAGGCTACGGCGGAGTTTATTGCCCAATATGAAGCGAAGGAGAAAGACTATTTGCAACTGTTTGATGTGACTAATACGGCTCCTGTATTATCCTTTTTCAGTCCTATTCGTGGCGTGGTAGTAGAACCGTTTTCTGAACAAGCGCACCATTATGGAGTGACAATAAGACCGTCGAATCACGAGAATGTGACTGCTATATTGACAGGCACGGTGGTGTATGTTAACCATGATTTGGGCAATACATATACCCTGATGCTGCAGCATGCCAACTACATCTCCATCTACCGCTATCTGGATAATGTGCTCAAGCAGGTGGGTGATGTGGTGCAGGCGGGCGAGAGTATTGCTATAGTAGGCGAAAGGAATATGTGGTTTGAACTCTGGAAGGATGGTCAAGCTATCGACCCAGAGTCAGTCATTGCTTTCTAACCTGTAACAACGTAGTGGTTTTAACATCTAACTTCTAACAATGAAACAAATCGCGATATTAGGAAGCACCGGTAGCATAGGTACGCAGACACTTGACGTAGTGCGTCAGCATCCTAATGCCTTTGGTGTGTATGCGCTGACGGCTCACCGCAATATTGACCTGCTGATTCAACAAGCGCTGGAGTTTAATCCTGCGGTGGTGTGTATTGCAGACGAGCGTTTGTATCCACCTTTGCGTGATGCGCTGAGCGACTTGCCTATTCTAGTGATGGCAGGTGAAAAAGCCATTGCCGAGATGGTGACCATGCCTGCTATCGATGTTGTGGTAGCGGCTATGGTGGGCTATGCGGGCTTGCGTCCAACAATAGAAGCCATTAAGGCAAAGAAGACCATTGCTCTAGCCAATAAAGAGACGCTTGTCGTAGCAGGTGAAATCATTTGTCAATTGGCGCAGCGCAACCGTGTATCCATCTTGCCTGTGGATAGCGAACATTCGGCTATCTTCCAATGTTTGGTAGGGGAGAGACCCCTCGGACCCTCCCCAGCCCTCCCTTCGAGGGAGGGAGTTCCTTCCCTTGAAGGGGAAGGTCAGCGGGGGGTAGAGAAACTGCTCCTCACTGCCAGCGGAGGACCTTTCCGCACGTTTACTTATGAGCAGATGCAGCATGTCACCGCAACGCAAGCACTCCAGCATCCTAACTGGGAGATGGGGGCAAAGATTACGATTGACTCAGCAAGTATGATGAATAAGGGCTTTGAGGTGATTGAGGCGCGTTGGCTGTTTGACATACCTGTTGATAAGATTCAGGTGCTGGTACATCCCCAGTCGGTGGTTCATTCAGCGGTGCAGTTTGTGGACGGAAGTGTCAAGGCGCAACTCGGAACCCCTGATATGCGTATGCCTATACAATACGCGCTCACTTATCCCGAGCGTTGGCAAAGTGATGTACCGCGTTTGGATTTGTTTGCTACCAAAAATCTCACTTTCGAGGAACCTGATTTGCAGCGTTTTCCTAATCTCCGATTGGCATACGAGGCGATAGCACGTGGAGGCAATATGCCATGTGTGTTGAATGCAGCCAATGAGGTGGTGAATGTGGCTTTCCGCGAAGGTAAATGTGGCTTCTTGGAGATGTCGGAGGTAATAGAGAAAACGATGGCTAAGACCAATTTTATCGCTGATCCAACCTACAATGACTATGTGCAAACCGATGCCGAAGCTCGCCAAATAGCAACTACAATTCTAAACAACTCTAAACAAAACTAAACAGAATTATGCAATGGATTCAACTCATACTCGCCCTTAGTATTCTCGTGGTAATTCACGAGTTGGGGCATTTTTGCTTCGCGCGTATATTTAAGGTACGCGTGGAGAAGTTTTATATGTTTTTCAACCCTAAGTTCTCTTTGATTCGTGCCAAGAAAATCAACGGCAAGTGGCAAGTGCGCCTCTTTGCTCCCAATGTAGAGCCTGCTGCGGTCCCTCAATTGGATGCTATGGGCAACGAGAAGAAGGATGAGAAGGGCAACACCCTCTATCGTCCTATGACTGAAGATGAATTGCAAGCATTGCCTGAAGACGATTGGCGTCGTTATCCAGACAATACCGAGTGGGGAATTGGTTGGGTGCCTTTTGGTGGATATTGTGCTATTGCTGGTATGGTGGACGAGACTAAGGACGCTACGGATTTGCCTTCCGAACCACAACCTTGGGAGTTTCGCGCAAAGAATGTGTGGCAACGTCTGTGTATTATCATAGGTGGTATTTTGGTGAATTTTGTGGCAGCATTGTTCATTTTTGGTATGGTGCTTTTCCATTGGGGTAAAGACACGCTGCCTCTCAGTCAGATTACTACCGGTTTGTACTATTCGGATATTATGCTTGATGAGGGTTTTGCGCAGCAAGATAAGATTCTCACTATTGATGGTAATGCCCCAGAGGACCTAAGCGATGTCGTACAATGGATTATACTAGAGGGTAAGCGCGAGGTCACGGTGCTTCGTGGTAGTGATACGATACATCTGATGATATCCGAGGATTTAGGCGAGCGATTTTTGGCGTTGCAAAACGAAGTAGATCGTGCGGAACGTGAGAAAGCGCGTGCCGATAAGTCATATGAGAAGCGGGGCTATACACTGGTATCCTATTTTATGCCATTTGTAGTAGATTCGGTGTTGCCAGGTGGTGCTGCTTGGTATGCGGCTATGCAACGTGGTGATAGTATTGTAGGTGTCAATGGGTTGGATGGTTTGTGCTATTTGCAGGTGACCAATGAATTGGCTAAATACCCATGCGATAGTGTGACGTTGGATTTCTACCGTGCAGGCGACCTGATGCAAGCTCGTTTGTTTATAGGTGATCAAGCCAAGATTGGTGTTTATCCTTTGAATGGAATGGCTTTTTATACGCCTATTCATACCGATTATACCTTCTTCGAGGCTATGGCTGCAGGTATTCAGTTTGGTTGGGATTTCTTGGTATCGTATGTCAAGCAGTTCCGTCTAATCTTCACCAAAGAAGGTGCACAGTCCGTAGGTGGATTTGGTGCGATTAGCAATATGTTTCCCGAGCGTTGGGACTGGCAATCTTTTTGGCATATCACGGCTGTGATAAGTTTGATTTTGGCATTTATGAATTTCTTGCCAATCCCAGCGTTGGATGGTGGATATATATTGTTTCTTTTGTGGGAGATTTTCACGGGTCGCAAGCCTAGCGATAAATTCCTTGAGGTGGCGAATAATATTGGTTTTTGGCTATTGTTTGCCCTTTTGATATTTGCGAATGGTAATGATATATTCAAAGCGTTTTTCTGACCCTACCTAACCTCCCCTTCAAGGGGAGGGATTGTGACCCCAATAGCCTCCCCCTTGAGGATGCCCCTACCTACCTCCCCTTCAAGGGGAAAAAGACCCTACCTAACCTCCCCTTCAAGGGGAGGGATTGATGAAAAAAAAAAAGAAGTTATGGATAGACCATATGAATTAGCGGAACGTGTATCATATCCTTTTTTGAAAAATGAAGCGAGCGATATGCGAAAAAATCCAACAGAAGCAGAGAGTATTTTGTGGAAACTGATTCGTAAAAAACAATTGGGCGTTAGATTTAATCGGCAATATGTGATAGATACTTACATCGTGGACTTTGTTTGTTTAGAGAAGCAATTGATTTTAGAAGTGGATGGTAAGTATCATTCTTCGGAAGAACAACAACGTTGGGACGAGCAACGAACTAACATATTCAATAAATTAGGATTTGAAGTCCTGCGATTTAAGAATGAAGAAGTGCTTTGTGCCCCAGAGAATGTGATAGAGCAAATAACACAAGCATTAAATAAAACTATATGAATAAAACAAATAATATTTCTACCTCCTCCCCCTCAGAGGGGGAGCAAGAGGGGGTCTTCGTACATGAATCCTCTTATGTGGATGAGGGGTGTTTTATAGGTAAAGGAACCAAAATCTGGCATTTCTCGCATGTGATGTCGGGTTGTCAGATTGGAGAGTGCTGCAATATTGGTCAGAACGTCGTGGTGTCGCCAGGGGTTGTTTTGGGGCGTAATTGCAAGGTGCAGAACAATGTGTCGATCTACACGGGTGTTCGCTGCGGCGATGATGTGTTTTTAGGTCCAAGTATGGTGTTTACCAATGTGATTAATCCTCGTTCGGCTGTATCGCGTAAGGATGAGTATAAGGACACATTTATTCGTCGTGGTGCTTCCGTAGGGGCCAATGCAACTATTGTATGTGGTAACACGTTGGGCGAATACTGTCTTATCGGTGCAGGTTCGGTGGTAACAAAGGACGTGCCTGCATTTGCGCTGATGGTAGGTAACCCTGCTCGTCGAGTAGGTTGGGTGAGTCGCCATGGTGAAAAACTAAAGTTCGACAAAGATGGCTTTGCCACTTGCCCCGCTACAGGCGAGAAATATCAACTCATCAACGAACTATGCCAACTACTACAACACTAACAACACAACACTACACAATTCTACACAACACTAAAACAACACAAAAATGATTCAACGTATTCAAACTCTCTACCTTTTGTTGGTAGCTATCCTAGGCACCTTGTTGTGCTTTTTCTCTCCAGTACAGTTTCTTACATCCGAGGCGACGGAGTATATCTCCTTGCATGCATTCGACAAATGGCCTTTGGCTGTGATGAGTGTATCTATTCCGTTGTTGGCAGGGGTAGTGATTTTCTTGTATAGGCGTCGTTTGTTGCAAGCGCGACTAAATATTGTGAATGTTGTGTTTTGCTTGGGTTACTACGCTTTGTTGGCGTTGTATATCGCCTATATTGTAAGGGGATACGAACCGCTAGCCTCTCCCCAACTCCCTCTTCAAGGGGGGCAAGATGGGGTTCAGTGGTATCTTACTATGTGGTCAGCTATTCCATTGGTAAATATTGTGCTTCTGATGATGGCTACTCGCCGTATCTTGAAAGACGAAGCCCTTGTACGCGCTGCCGACCGACTGAGGTGAGAGGCGAAAGTAGGCAGCTTCCTAACGAAAAAAAATTGCTAATTCTTGTGTAGTTCAGAAAAATATACTAACTTTGCAGCGTGAAAAGCAATAGCGCCGGTAATACAGAGCAACTAACTAGCCTTTGATTGTCAAAAAAATACAAACAAATAATTATATGGAGTGAGCCGAAAAGCCAAGTGAGTAGGCGTAAATCAAAAAAATATTAAATTATGAAAAAGTTTTACTTTGCAGCGTTAGCAGTAGTAGCAGTGATGTTTGCAGCTTGTAATGATTGGCAAACACCAGACACAGACAAAACTAAATTGTATCCAGCCTACAGCACCTCTACAGAAGCATGGGGCTACATTGATGATGGTGGTAATTTTGTCATCCAACCTATGTTTGATGATGTTACTAACTTTTCTTGTGGATATGCACGAGTAGAAATGGGCGATGAGTATAGATTCATTGATAAGAAAGGCAGCTTACAAACAGCTCCATCTTATGATTATGCCTCCGTGTTCTATTACAATTACTCCATCATTGGCTTAGACGACAGCTATGGTATGATGGGTAAGGACTTCAATATGGCTATCCAACCTTATTTCTACGATATTGATTATATGGGCGATAATGGTTTGATTGCTGCTAAGCGTACCGATGACTCTAAGTGGGAGTATATCAATATCAAGGCTGAAACCAAAATCCCTGCTATGTTTGATGCAGCAGACGATTTTAAAGACGGTTTGGCAGTTGTACGAATGAATAACAAATACGGCGCTATCAACAAGGCTGGCGATTTCGTTGTACAACCTATCTACGAAGAAGATTTGTGGAACATGGGCGAAGGCTTGATCGGATTCTATGATAAGAACGAAAAAGCAGGCATCATCAATCAGAATGGAGATGTCAAAGTTCCTGCTATGTACGAAGATCTGGGCAACTTGAGTGATGATATGATCTGGTTCGAGGGAAAGAATAAATGCGGCTATCTTGACAAGAATGGTAATATAGCTATTCCTGAAATGTATTATTCTGTATGGGCTTTCTATGAGGGCCTTGCATGGGTGAAGCAATCTAGTGAAAGCGAATATTATCAATGTATTGACAAGAACAACAATACTGTTTTCCGTTTGGGTAAGAATGAATATCCAGAAACAGGTTTCCACAATGGTCTAGCATTAGTTGCGACTGAGAATGGCTACAAATATGTCGATACCAAGGGTGCTTTGGTTTACACATGGTCTTATGACAATGATAAATGGCATACTCCTAAAAAAGTACAAAAGCGCACTATGAAAGGTGGTGTTCGAGTTGCAGAACAAGATGATATGACTCTTCACTTTGATTCTCATAAATTATAAATAATTATAAATCATTAGTATTTAACAAAATGAATATTATGAAAAAGAACTTGATTATTTTATCAGTACTCTTTTGTCTAATACTAGCATTGACTGGATGTCCATCACCAATTCCTTCACCACCGTTATTGGTGTGCGATATATGTGGCAAAGAACCTTGTGTGTGTGGTAATGAGGTTTGTGGATCATGTGGTAAAAATCCATGTGTATGTGAGTTGCTTTCTGGTGATGCGCAAAAAGATCTTTTGGTGGGAGTAGGAGAGGACCTCATCAATATCTTTAATCCTGATGATCAAAAGAAAGCCGTAGATTTGGCAAATAACTTGTACTACAAGTATAAGAACTACGATTGGGATGCAATCAGTGAAGAGCTCTGGGAGGAGTATGACAATATCTATTCTTCGGAATTTGAATCGTTCTTTAGTATGCCTAAACGTATGATAAAACTCATCAATGGCAAACAAAATGCCACTTTGGAAGATTTGGAAATCTTGCTCACTCTCTCAAAGTTCGGACGAGTAGTAGAGTTTGATGACAATACCAAGAGCATTAAGATTACCAAGACCAATGAAGCTTCTATTACTGCTAAATTCTCTGATTCTCAGGGTACTAAGTGCGAGCTCAAAGTATGGGGCGAAGGCAAAGAGATAGAAGGTTCTTACACCTATGAGTCTGGTTACTGGGATTATCCTGAAGTATGGGACGAGTATTGGGGCGAATGGGTTACCGACTGGGACAATGGTGTGTATGTCACTGAAGGAAAACGCACCGTCCGTGTCAAGATTCCTACCACCATCAAGATGCACCTCAAACAAGGCTCGGAGGCACTGATTGCTATGACTTTCAAATGGGATACAAACCTGAAAGATTATATCAATACCTCTATGAATCTGCAAGTTGTCAATCTCGAATTTGAAGAGGAAACGAAGGTAAGCACCACAGAGGCTTCTGCCGTATTCTCATTCAATTATGGTGAAAAAAACGTCATTGCTGCTGCGGCCAACTTGCCTAAATATAGTCTCATCGCTTGGGAAGGTGGTACCGACATTACCGAAGGTGAAGGCGAAGAATGGTTCGAGGAGTATGGAGAGAAGTACGCTAGTCTGCTCGGTAAAGTGGGCAAAGGCGAAGTATCATTCGATATTCTGGGTAAAGTACAAGTCAAAGGTGGATTCACCGATGGTGCTGCACTCGTAGATGCTAACAATAATTGGAACGCGAAGTACAAATCCAATGACTATACCGGATATTGGTGGGAGCAACCATATTATTCTTTGGAGGCTAAAAACGAGCAATGCGACTTCTTCAACAAATATACATACCTCTCTGTATATTACAACAAGTCCATTAGAGAGCAAGCCAAACTGCTCTTCCAACCCTATGAGGTAAATGGTACAAGCTTCGAATATAATCTTGAAAATGGGGAGTATGAAGAGATGCCATACTCTTGCTACTACATCGAGCCTGCCATGTACTTCCCTCTTGAAGAGACTAGTATCGCGGTGATGACCTTCTTCAATTCCTCTAAGTTCTTAGGGTTGATTGATTTGGTAGAAGAGCTTGCTAATAGTTATGTGGAGTTGGATTCTGACCATCTCATCTTTGGAGAGAATTTCCAAATTGAATTAGACTACTAATTCTATTCGTGCAACGATTAATCGTACTTGTAACGCTATTATTAGGTCACTTGTTCTTAATGGGGCAGGTGACCTATGATAGTGTGTGGACTTTAAATCGTGAATTGCAGGAAGTGACCATCACTCAAAAACGCACACAATCCATCGTAGAGCAGCGCGAAAATAAGATGGTCGTAGATATGTCCGCCATCAGTCAGATGCCTAAGTTCTTGGGCACTAGCGACCCTATCCGATACCTACAATCATTGGCGGGAATAGCCACCAACAACGAAACTTCTTCGGGCATACATATCCAGGGATGTGATGATTACCAGACACTTACAAGTATCAATGGTGCTCCAGTCTATTATCCTAATCACCTGCTGGGCCTCTATTCCACCTTCATTGCTTCCCATTTCTCTACTATGACCGTAGAGCAATCCGAACATCGCGGGACGATGGAAAACCGTATAGGTGGTTTGGTCAATGTGGAAACTCACCACCTGCTACCCCCGCGATTCGCTATCGAAGGCAATGTTGGGATTGTGAATAGCGATGCTACGCTTACCATCCCGTGTGGAGCGAAAAGCGCACTTTGGCTTTCAGGCCGAGCGTCTTATATCAATTGGCTATATGGCAAATGGCTGAAGATTGACAATATCGGACTAGGATACAACTTCTGGGACACTAATCTCACATATGCCATTCATCCCTCCGACAAAGATGCGATTGTACTCACAGGATTCTTCAGTCGGGATAATATAGATGTGTCAGATGATAAGCATTTTGGAGTGGGGGTACATTGGTATAATGCGGTGGGGGCTATCTACTGGAATCATCGCCTCCAATCAGGCAATTGGCGCACTACTGTTAGCTATTCGGGATTTGAAAATCGCATCGCAGTGGATGCTCTGACAGCCCTGGTCACCACGAATGCTAATTGGTCATCAGTCGATGTGAAAAATCGACTGTCTAAACGACTAACCGATAACTTCATGCTCAATGGTAGTGCCGACTATACCCACTATATCAACCTACCCCTCCACTTCCAACCGCAAGGAAATATAGGAGCCATGCAGCTACCTAATCCCAAACCTGTACAACAAGCCGAAGAGTTCTCATTGGGTTTTGACCTTGCACACTATGTCAATCATTGGTTCACATACCATGCGGGTTTGCACGGAAGTACTTACTATTCCCACAAAACCTTCTTCGGACTAGACCCCCGTATCACACTGCAATTTGATCCCGCTGAAGACCACCAACTGACCGTGCACCTAGGCGCATATACCCAGTATTTTCACAAAGCAGGATTAACTGGGGGAGGCCTGCCTACCGACTTCTTCATGCTTGCCGACCGACACCTGAAACCTGAAAGGGCTATCGCTAGCAGTATCCGATATGCTGCATCCTTTGCCAAAAAGAAATGGACCATACTAGCGGAAGCGTATTTCAAACAAATATATGGCATTGTAGAATCACTGGGGAATATCGTACAACTCATCAACAAAGGATTCGACTACGAAAAATACATCATCACTGGCGATGGACGCAACTATGGAATGAACCTAATGCTACAGAAAAACACGGGCATACTGACTGGATATATCAGCTATTCATTAGGCTGGGCACGGCGCAAACTGCCTGAATTAGACGGTTCGCACGCATATATGTATGCCGCTAGCCATGAGCGCCGACATGACCTCAATCTCGTTTGCACGGCGAGATTAGCCAAGCGATGGACTCTCGGCGCACAGTTCGTACTGGCTAGTGGTCTCCCTTTTACAGCAGCAGAAGAGGCATATATGTTAAATGGCAACATGATATGCAGATATTCTACCTTCAACGGCGCACATATGCCTCTCTACAACCGCCTGGATATCAGTTGCTCATACGATATCATCAACAACAAACAACACGAACTGGGAATCAATCTCTCGCTATACAACGTCTATTGCCACAAGAATGCCCAATTCGTGGTTTATCGAGAAAACTTGAAACCTATCTTAGGCACATCGCTTAGTACCATCATCCCATCTATAAGTATTTATGGCAAATTTTAGACCTATATATATCTATTGTCTGCTATTGATTGTGTGTGCTATGCCAGCATGTCACCCCGAGCCAATCGACCATACGAACATCATCGTAGAGGGATGGATTGACCCAGGAAAGCACCCTGTCGTGATGCTGCATACCAGTTATTCGCTGAATTTTCTAGCCGAACCCGATACCACCCAACTCATCGACGTATTGGCGGAACATATGGTACTATTTGGGAAAGTCGTTATCTTCGATGGCCAAGACTCGGTCACCCTCACAGGCAGGGTGGATACGAATTATATGCCGCCTTATATCTATACTTCCACCCAAATCATGGGTGAAGTGGGCAGAAACTATACCTTGACTGCTACCTACAAGGGCTTCGCTGCTACAGCCCAGACCACAATCCCCCCTGTTGCTACTTTTGATTCGATTGGAGTGTTTCAGGTGAATGATAAGATTAACCTAGTAGGCTATGCCAATCACCTGGAAGTGGGAGCCCCTTATATCATCATGGCACGTACTTCCACGCAACAACAGTATAAGATTTGCCCCATGGGCGCTTTTCGTGCTACTGCCCCGCAGATGGCAGTCACTATCAACAATCCAATAGATTTCGCGGGAGAGGGCGCTATGCTGCAAGCATTGTTTCCCCGCACTGATAGTGTGAAAATCTCGGTTAAGTTTGCTAGAGTGGGGGAAAGTGAGTTTCTGATGTGGGATAGCTATATGGCGCAAAACCTCACCCAAGGGCTATTCTTTATGGAAACGCATAGTAATATCCTTACCAATATCCAAGGCGGTATGGGCTACTGGTGCGGCATGGGTAGCACGGAATATCATGGGATAGAGTTGACAGTTGGCAGTTGAGAGGTTATAGGCGATGAAGCAAGCTGCCTAAGAAAACGAGCAAAGAGGTATAAAAACCTATCAGGTCATCTTGTAGGGTGGGGGGTAGTGTGAAATAAGGTGAAATAATTTGTAACTGGCTTATAGATACGTGTTTACAGGTTGTTTCACTATTTCACTTAAAAAGTGAGATATGGGTAGGTTATCCGTATTGTATGGGTATTGTATGGGTAAGGGACGCTTTGCTATGGGACGGGCAGATCCCTATGGGACGGCGTTCCGCCTATTGGGTAAGGGAGAAAAAATTGGCAAAGGTACTACAACAAACTGCTAAAAGTTGTCAGTTTGAAAGAAAATTTTCAAAAAAGTGCATTTTTATGACATTTTTGAAGAATAAGGAATTTTTCGTTTTTTTATATGGAAAAGTTGTAGTAACTTTGCAGTGGATTTCGAGGGAAACGATAGTAGTAATGAGTTATTCAGAAGTACTGAAGTGACCAGAATATCTAACGATCTTTGACATGGTGTAGCAAAGCAAAACAAAACAAGTCTTGGGAGACCTGATGTATCGTGTATATGTTAGGCTCCACCTTACGGCGGTAACGTAGTGAGTTGGTGGCTGAGTCGGGAGGCTACTGGGAGATAAGGCGAAAGCCCCTAAACAAGATGGACCGATAGCTGTTACGGGAATAGCGATGCCCGTTGAGATGGAAGTGCCCGTATGGGTATAATCATAATAATTAAATATTATGCGAAAGAATAATAAACTAATCAAAGTTCTAAAATCTACTTTTAATAAAACTAAAATAAACACAAGACTAAAAAATGCTGGCGTATCGTTAGCGCGTGACCGTAAATGCCTGACGAACCTGGTTAAGACTGTAATCGGTCAGGAATTTGATTATGATACTTTAACCGAACAATTGTCGGCAAACATGCCGAAATTCATTTACTTGAAACATAAGCATGGACATGACGATTGGAAGTATGGTGGTCAAGTTGGTTGCTACTATTTTCCTTGTAATGATCCCATTCAATACAAACTCCCCCGCGGAAAGTCGTTGTCGGATTACGATGTGGAGGAATGGGATAACCTGCCAACTGTGGAGGCAGGTTCACAAGATATTGGTATTGGCTTCATTGAGATCAAAGGTAGAGGGTTTGGAAAGTATCGTCAGGAAACCATCCACGGTGGTATTCTACAGCCTGGTGAGAAATTCGTGATTCGACACCGTAGGTTTCAAGTCACAGAGATTACAATCGACTTTGACTTTTTCTGTCAAGGTTCCAGAGAACTCCGTCTAAATGCGCAGTTAGGAAGAGATGGTAGGATATATACTGCCATAGAAGAGGTAAAACACTTCTAAAATAGGGTTCGAGTAATCCTGCTTTGCTACACCATGCCTTTTTTATCCCTTCAGCTGTAGCTGAGAGGGATTTTTTGTTTATGGGTTAGTAGTTCAGGAGTTTAGGGGTTTAGATGTGGGGTGAATTGGAGCATTTGAGAAACAGCTTTCGGGCTGTTTTTTTTGTGCAGAATAATGAATCATTGTAGTAGATTCGGTTATCGGCAATTGGCGATTGGCTATTGGCAATGGGTATTAAGTATCGGATAACAGAATCGGATATAGATCTATTTATAGGGTGAAACAAGTGAAACAACTCATAACTCACTGACATTCACCGAATTTCACCCTATTTCACCTATTTCACGTACTACAAGTATGATAAACACAAATTTAACTACGGTTCAACAACCGATTGACTATGAGGCACTTCCGTTGCCTTTCAACCACACACCACAACTGATCCAAACCTTAGTGAAACAACTGCCCGACTGCTGGCAACAGACAGCCGCACTCGCACTCCTTCCTGCCCTCTCCGTGGCATGCGGGAATGTCAGTTACGGAGCAGACAAGAAACCCCTCGCCTTCCACGTAGCCGTGTATGGATTGGCAGGCAGCGGCAAATCGCAGTTCACCTGTCGCCCCGCACAATACGTGCAAGACTACCTCGCACGCAACGACAACAGCTACCGCAAGAACGGCACGGCAGCACCACGCATCATCGGCTTTGAGATAAGCACCGTGCAACTCTGCAAATACCTCGCTCTCAGCCAATACGACACCGTGATGCTGTACACAGACGAGATCTCGCAAGCTATTGGCAGTGAGAGGAGTAGCAATTCCTTCATGCAACTGCAACCCATCCTACGCAAGGGCTTTGACGGTATCACGCACACGATGGACTACAAGGAGAAAGACTCGTTTCGAGGCACTATCAAACCACGACTGAGTTTCCTAGCCTGCGGCACGCCGAACTCGCTGTTCCGCTACTTCAATGACAAAGCCATTGAAGAAGGAACCACCCGACGCGTCATCTTCGTGGAGCACCCTGAGTACGAGCCCAATGTGCCAGACATCGCCTACACGGATGAGCAAACGGAGCAGATACACGACCAACTCGACTGGCTGGAGATACAGAGCGGCATCGTCCACAACAAGCAGATAGAAGAAGCCGTCTTGGCATGGAAGACCCAAAAACTCGCCCTCATGGGCAACGACAAAGTGAAACGACTGATGATTAACACCCCTACCGACATCTACCGACGTGCAGCATACCTGGCATATGTGCTCAATCATTTCTCGCGCGTAGAAGACTGCCTTATCTTCGGACAATGGGTAGCGGAGTACATGCTCAGAGCCACCTTCAACCACACCTTCGCACAGCAACAGACCATTGCCAACGAAGGACAAAAACACTTCGCCGTCAGTTCGCAAGCCTACTGCGAAGACTTCAACCAAACCATGCTGGACGCACTGCCACAACAATTCGAATGGCAAGACGTCATAACCTACAGAAAACTACATAATTACTCGGGCGCACACAAGTCCAGAGTGATACTAACAAGATGGAAAAACCGCGGTAAAATCAAACAGATCAAAACGAACACATTTATTAAACTCTGAGGAAAAGAGACATGAAAAACGAAAATTTGATTCACCAATTCATTCGCTGGTTCTTGCAACTGCTCACCGCAATCCTCAAGAAACTCAGAGAGAATGGAAAAATTTAAAACTTTAAAAATTATGGCAAAACTTAAACCTATGGAATTAATCGCCTCTCTGTCGGGTAAGGTGTGCGGACACAGCAATAAGTATTTTGCAGTCCGCAACGGCACCCAATACACAGGGACAATCTGCAACCCCTATACGGGAGAACCTACAGAAAAACAAATCGCTGTACGTCAGAAGTTTACAACTACTATCGAGGCAATCAATGCCCTTACAGATGAACAAAAAGCGGACTATCAAGCTGCTTTCCTCCGTCAGAAGAAGTATCGCACATTACGTGGATACATCTTTGCGATGGAGTACGCGAAAGATAACTTTTAATTATGAACCAAGAACCAGGAACCAGGAACTCCTTGCTCTTGGCTCCTGAATCAATCACAAAAAAACTATGGCAAAAATTACTTACATTGATCCCGTAAAAAGTGTCAGTGGTAAACTGACCAAGAAACACCATGTGGTGTACAATGTGCGAAAAGCACCAACCAACAATCCAGATATGATAGCTAATCCCAACTACACGGCTTGGCGTGATCCAAACAAACGTATGAAGTTCAGTGCTGGACAACAAGCATGGCAAGCAGAGTTTGCACAAATCATCAAGGACACCCGTGCTCGTATGGCTAATGCGCAACTTATGCCTACCGACCGTGCCGAGTTTGCTATGCAAACCAAGTACAAAACCCTCTGGGCGTTTGTATTCAACAAAGTGAAGAACGGCGAAGCGTGATGT
>JAZSAI010000031.1:0-72400 GCA_045601825.1 Paludibacteraceae bacterium
AGTGTATGAGACTCCAGATACAGCTACAGTATGCTTCGGTGAGACCTACACATGGCGTGGTGCTGCTCGCAGTGCAAGTGCAAGCGATACTTTGAAGAACTCTTTGGGTTGCGATAGTATCATCTACACCTTGAACTTGACTGTCTTGCCAGCAGTAGTAAATGCTCCAGTAGAGACTGCAACCGTATGCTTCGGTGAGACATACAACTGGCGTGGTGTTGCTCGCAGTGCAAGTGCAAGCGATACTTTGAAGAACTCTTTGGGTTGTGATAGTATCATCTATACCTTGAACTTGACTGTCTTGCCAGATGCTCTAGTAGAAACCGAAAATAAAGCATTCTGCCCAGACGAATTCAAACCATTTGAGTGGAAAGGTCAAATGATTGAGGCTGCAGGTACTTATGAAGTAAGCGAGCAATTTGCAGGTACTGAGTGCGATAGCGTAATCTACGTATTGACCGTGACAGTTCCAGACGCAGACAACGACGCTACTTTGGATAATGTTCCAGCAGTTAGCAAGTACAACAATCGTATCCTCTTGCTCAACCTCAACGAGATGAAGAACAAGTTCGATGGCTGGACACCAGCTGCAGAGGACGTGAAATGGTATCGCGTTGTAGGCGAACTAGATGGAGCATATGCAGCTTGGAGCGGCAATGCTGGTAAGGATGCTGATGAACTTTTGAATCCAACAGGTTACTCCTACAACGAGATTGATGGTAGCACATTGCCTGCTGGTCAATACTACGCATTGATGCCACGTGAAGTGGATGGTTGTGTGGCAATCATGCGTACCGTATTGCTCAACTGCGGTGCAGATGGTGCAGCTATTCGCCTTGTTCCTAACGTGGCTCGTGCAAATGAGACTCTGACTTTGGAGAACTTGAATCCAAGCGATGTGAATGAGATCCGTGTTTACAGCTCAACAGGTCAGTTGGTTGATACTTACACTGCAGAGCAAGTAAGCAAATTCATGTTCAACGCCGCTCATGCTTCAGGTTACTACATAGTAGATGTGGAAAATGAAAATAATAAGGTAACTCTACGTTATGTAGTAAAATAATAGGAGGATAAGATGATGAAAACTAGAAATATGAAAATGAATAGTGCAAACATGATAAAGGCAGGCTTGCTGGTGATTCTCACCAGCCTGCTGCCTTTGGCAAACGCTTCGGCGCAGTCTTCTACTCCAGATCCTGTATATGCTATTTCAGGAGCTCCTATTGAAGTGGGTGACTCTGTGATGATTAACAAGGATAGCACACATTATGAAACTGGTGAGCGTATTGCGAAATGGGTGTATGATAATATTCATATCGTGCGCCAAGTAAATAGTAAGTATCACCCTAATTCTGTTTTGGTGAAAGATATTTATTCATGGATTCCTGTAGGGGCAGCAGTGCCTATGAATGAGAGCAAGAAATATGCTCCTATAGTAGAGCCAGAACCAGCTCCAGTAGTAGAACCAGAGCCAGTAGTAGAGCCAGAACCAGAACCAGAAATTGTAGTGGTGGAAGAAATTGTAGATACTACTGCGGCTGTTGTAGTAGAAGAGCCAAAACCATACCAAGTGAATCGTTTCTCTGTAGGTGTACGTGGTGCGTTCGCTTCTACAATGGCTAAACCAGCTACTGTACCAGTAGGTTTTGACGTATTGCTTGACTTGCAATATGCACACTATTGGGCTGCAGACCAAGATAAGATTCGCTTGGGTCTTTTGACTGGTCTCTCTGTAGGATATATGAACACCGTTCGTAGCCAAGCATGGGATGAAACCTATACAGTAGCTACAGACAATGGTGACGTACAGTATCACGTAACTGCTGATAATATCAAAGAGACTAGCCACCAATTGCAATTGGAAGTGCCTTTGATGTTCTCATTGATTACCAATAAGGGATTGTTCTTCAATTTTGGTCCTCGCTTCTTGTTGCCAGCTTATACCCCATATAAGCAGGTTATTACTGAAGGAAAAGTGGTAGCTACAGATGTGGAAACAGGTGTAGAATTACAGCCTAATAACCCTGTATATGGTCAGTTGACTGAGGAACTAGCGAACCAAAAGGGTAAAGGTAATCAACAATTTGATTTGACCTTGACACTTGGTTTTGAGTTGGGTTATGAGTTTAAACTCAATTCAGGCAACTCAATTGGTGTAGGTGCATTCTTGAACTATGGTTTGTATAGCATGTATAGCAACAAAGCGTTGGGCTCTGCCATTGGCGTAACTGCTCCAAGCGCAGATGCTGACAAGATTGGTTCTGTCAATGTAGAGTCTTTGACCAATGCATATACCGAGAAGTTGGGTCACTTGGATGCAGGTGTGAAAGTGAGTTTCAATCTTGACTTCATCAAATAATTAGCATTAGCTAAATACGCATTAATAACGGCTGCAATTCGAAAGAAATTGCAGCCGTTTTATTCGTTAATGAGGTAGTGATATGTCATCTATATGTATATGTACATGTATGCAGGAAACGTATAGGGAAGGATATGATGATGAGAAATCTACCTGCGAAGTTAAAGGGATTACCACAAAAAAAATCGGTCATTAGGGTGTGCTAATGACCGATTAATTAGAGAGGATGGCGAAATCGCCACTATTTGTCTAACTGCTCGTAAACCGAATTCTTGCTCTTGAACTCAGGTACAATCTTCTTCATGATTTGTACTGTTGGGAATGCCTTTCCTAATTTTGCCGTAGCAATGAGTTGATCAATTTGGTCTTTGACCGCGTTATAGTTATACTCTCGTACCTTTGCTACCATAATCTTGTCGTTGCTCGTAGGTATGGTAAGTTCTTTTTTGTTGAGCAATTCCTCATAGAGCTTCTCTCCAGGTCGCAAGCCTGTATAAATAATTTCAATATCCTTGCCTGGAACAAACCCTGCAAGTCGAATCATATTGCGTGCTAGGTCGGCAATCTTAACTGGTTCCCCCATATCAAAGACAAATATTTCACCACCATTACCCAATGTAGCTGCTTCTAGGACAAGACTGCTAGCTTCTGGTATAGTCATGAAATAACGAATAATATCTGGGTGCGTGACAGTAATAGGTCCACCCCGAGATATAAGCTTTTTGAAATACGGTACTACCGAACCATTGCTGCCTAATACATTGCCAAAACGAGTAGTGATGAATTTGGTACAATCAGCTTTCTCTTGCACCTCTTTTAAGAAAAGGGATTGTACATAGATTTCTGCTATTCGTTTTGAAGCTCCCATGACGTTAGTAGGGTTGACGGCCTTATCTGTAGAAATCATGACAAAGCGCTTTACACTATATCGTACCGCCAAATCTGCTATATTCTTAGTACCCAATACATTGGATAGAATGGCTTGGCTAGGGAAGTCCTCCATGAGTGGCACATGTTTGTAGGCTGCTGCATGGAAAACAATATCAGGATGATATTCTTTGAATATAGGTTCAATCATCGTGGTATCTCGTATATCTGCAATGATGTGTATGAACTTAAGACTAGGGAACTGCAGGCGTAGGTCCATCGTGAGATCATGCAATGGTGATTCAGCAATATCCAAAAGAATGATGCCGCCTGGTTTGCGCAGAGCCACCTGTCGTACTAATTCGCTACCAATACTGCCAGCTGCACCCGTAATAAGGACCGTTTGATTGACCAGTGTAGCTTGAATATTCGCGTCATCAAGATTAATAATAGGGCGCTCTAATAAATCTTCTACTTTGATAGATTCAATACGACCGATATTTTTGAAAGTAAGGTCGGTAGCATCCTCTTTTGAAAAATCAGTAAAATAGGGCGTAACAAGAATATTGATGTTGTTTTCCAAAAAAATAGATAGATCTTTTAGTGGATTGATTCGCTTCATAACCATTGGAGATACAATCACATCTTTGACCCCTTTATCTTCAAGTATATCCATCAATTTTTCATCTAGTGGATACACTTTCATTCCTAGCAAACTATGCTCGGCCTTTTTATTCTGGGTAATAAAACCAACTGGTCGGTACTGGCTATCCACATTGGATTTGAGCATCTTGGCTATGGATAATCCTGCCGATTGAGTACCATAGATAAATACTTTTTTGATTGTGCTATGGTGTTGCGAGATATATTCAAAGACAGTTTTGATAATCACTCGCCAACTAAATAGCAGGCATGTGGCTACAAACGCATAAATAATTAGCGATGTGGTAAGAAATGGCGTATTGGTATGTAATGCATACTTAAACACCATGTTAATAGCAATCAAAAGAATACTAGTGGAGAGTACCGATAACGTGACTTTGATTGTATCGGTAAAGGTAGAGTAGCGTAGAATACCTGAATAGGTATGGAACATCCAGAAGAATACCGTCTGGGTAAGGACCAACAGAACGGGTTGCGCCCAGATTGGGCATAGCATCTTAGATGTGTCGTATTTCAGCAGACTAGTTCCAATAGCAATACTGATGGTGAATGCTACCAATACTATCAATAAATCCAATAACAATACACCCCAACGAGGCAGATAGCCGATATTAATCCAATGGGAAAATATGTCGGACTTGGATACATCTTTGAATTGTTTCATATTCTCTGCGTTTTAATATTTGAATAGTTTTGATGGGTATAATTACCTTTACAGCAGTATGGCTGATTTAATAGTTCCTACGATGTATCGAACATCCTCGTCCGTCACGTAAGGACCTGCAGGTAAGCATATTCCCACTTTGAAAATAGCTTCACTCACTCCGTTTATATATGCAGGGGCATTTTTATAAATAGGTTGCTTGTGCATGGGTTTCCAAACTGGACGTGCCTCTATCTTTGCTTCGAGCATATATACTCGTAGCGCCTCTACATTATCGTTTGGCTGACAGTCAGTTACTGCAGTATCTACAGCGTGAATTACGCCTGCTGCACCACCTACGGCTGTCTTAATTACTTCTTTGTAAGCATTCTCCTGTCCCTTGATGCGCAACGATGGAGCCAATTCAATGGTGCATAGCCAATAGTTAGAGTCGTAGTCCGCAGATGGCGCTTTATGAACAGTAATTCCCTCAACGTCAGCGAGTAACTCTTCGTATAGAGATTGTACGTGTTTGTGATGAGCAATATGATCATCTGCGATAGTCATCTGTCCGCGACCAATGCCTGCACATATATTCGACATGCGATAGTTGTAACCTACTTCTTCGTGTTGATAATATGGATATGCTTCACGCGCTTGAGTGGCATACCACATTACTTTGTTTTTCCACTCTGCATTTTCACAAACTAATGCACCACCACCAGAGGTCGTAATCATCTTGTTACCATTGAATGAAAGAACACCGAACTTGCCAAACGTGCCCAATACTTGTCCTTTGTATCTCGAACCAAATCCTTCTGCAGCATCTTCAATTACAGGAATATCATATTTATTTGCTACAGCCATGATACGTTCACAATCATATGGCATACCATATAGTGCTACAGGTATAATAGCTTTTGGTTTCTTACCTGTTTTTGCAATACGTTCCAAGATAGCTTTCTCCAATAAATCGGGGTCCATATTCCATGTGTCTGGTTCAGAATCAATAAACACAGGTGTAGCGCCAAGATATGTAATCGGATGAGAAGAAGCACAGAATGTGAACGATTGCACACATACCTCATCTCCTGATTTTACACCGCAGGCAACCAATGCCAAGTGTACGGCAGCTGTACCTGAAGAAAGAGCTACGACTTCTTTCTCCTGTCTTTGTTGGTCCTTGCCAACGAATTGCTTAAGGTCATCCTCGAAAGCATTCACATTAGGACCTAAAGGCACCACCCAATTGGTATCGAATGCCTCTTTGATATATTTTTGTTCTAATCCCTCATCTGACATATGTGCCAAACAAAGATAAATCATTTTACGCTCGTTACTCATAGTCAATACTTTTTCTTTATTTTCAACTATTTATAATGTGCATGATAGCTTATTATGTAATCAGTTGGTACCATCAAAAGTAGGTGCTGTAGCTTCTCCCTCAGTGGATATATCTTTGCGGTGAAGTACATTGTTGATGGTCATGAAAATAATTTTCACATCCAACGCAAACGACAGATGGTCTACATACCATACGTCGTATTCAAATTTTTTGGTGTGAGTAATCGCATTTCTGCCATTGACTTGTGCCCACCCTGTGATACCAGGACGTACCTCATGACGGCGCATTTGTGTGGAAGTATAGAGTGGCAGATATTTTACCAACAATGGACGTGGACCAATCAATGCCATATCGCCTTTGAGTACGTTGAATAGCTGAGGAAGTTCATCCAACGAAGTTGAGCGCACAATACGTCCAACTCGCGTAAGTCTTTGGGCATCTGGAAGCAATTTGCCATCAGAATCGCGCTCATCAGTCATAGTCTTGAACTTGATTACGCGAAAGACTTTTGCATCTTTGCCAGGACGTTCTTGCATAAAGAATGCTCCCGCTCCTTTGTTAGCAAAATGTAACCATATGGTGACAGCTAACAAAATAGGAGATAGACATAGCAATGCGATCAATGCAATGGTAAAATCAATTAGTCGTTTAATAAAATGCTTATACATCTGTATCTGCGAGCTTTTGGCGAATTGTTCAATATGTCTAGAAAACAATACCTTGCTTTACCAAGATATCTTTGCCTGCATTATAACTCGTACATGCCATAATATCTTCAGGATCAAGCATGAGGTCAAATGTTTCTTCTAATAAAGAGATAATGTTGAGTTGATGAACAGAATCCCATTCACTAATGTTTGCTTTACTAAAGTTGTCGCCCAATTGATCTGCTGTAGCACCGAATACTTCGGTGAAAATTGCATTGTATTTCTCTAAATTTGTCATAATATATGTAGTTATAGCTTATTCTTTTTTTGTCGTTATTTGATGCTTATTCTATTGCAAAAACCCATCATGAACCCATCAAGAACCCATAATTGTTAGGTAAGTGATAGCTGACTATATAGTTTTTTTCCCGCTTCGTTTTTGGGTATTTCGTTGATGACACGAATCTGGAATGAAGTGGCAACAATATGCGTTTTGTGCACAAGTGTGTCTTTGACATCATTTTGTTTGTCTGCGTTAGTAATATAGACGAGCATTTTTTCATCTGTACCTACGCAAGCACATTCAATCCCGCAATAGGTTTGTACAATTTGTTCGCATTCATCTAGTCCAACACGCATGCCAAATAGTTTGAGGAATCGTCCCATGCGGCCAACGATGTAGTAACAACCATCTTCGTCAAAGTAAGCGAGGTCGCCTGTTCGAATATATCCATTACGTTCGTCGCCTAACGCCAAATCTGCTTGCTCGCGAGCATATCCCATGGTGACATTTTTGCCACGATAGCACATCTCGCCTTCAGTATGGGGAGCCGTGATAGGGTTACCATCTATGTCTATGAGTGATAATTCGCCATTAGGAACTGCAATGCCGATACTTCCTACCTTGTCTAGTGCCCATTTCGCAGGAAGATACGCCATGCGTGCGGTACATTCGGATTGCCCATAGGTGGCTATCCAACGTTTGCCGTTGTCGCGACAATACTCTGCAAACTTGATATTGAGATCAGTTGGCATTTTCCCCCCACCTTGTGTAAGCAGCTCCAAATGAGGGAGATCTATGCGAAAAAAACGCATGAGATTGAGGATTTGGAAACTATATGGAACACCTGTGAAAGAAGTGGCTTGTTGGTCTTTGAGGAACTTCCAAAAGTTGATATCCGTCATGCTTAGTCCCGTGATAAGAATGGTCGCTCCTGCTCGTAAGTGACTGAAGACCATAGATAATCCCATGGTATAGTAGAGTGGAAGTACCATTAATGGGCGATCAGATTCTTTGAGTTCAAAGAATGTAGAAATATTCAATCCTGCTGCCTCGATATTGTCGTATTTATGTCGAACGAGTTTGGGGCTACCTGTGCTACCCGATGTGGGAAGCAGGTGGGATAGTTCGCTATGAAGAGTTTGCGTAGTGTCAGATATTTTGGTGAGTGTATAATCGTATTGACAATCAACAACTTCGCCTTGTACCGCAGAATGATTAGGTGCACAGATATAAGTGGGTTGATAGGTGTTAATCAGTTGTTGATAAAGTGTATCCTCTGTCTTGACATTGAGGATGAGTGGCACCAATTGTCTGCTATCTAGCATGCTCATTACCCATGCAATTCCACCCACGTTATTCTCCACTAGGAGAAAACATAGCGAGCGTGTAGGGATGAGTGATGTGATATGCTGCGATAGTTGACTAATTTCTGCATAACACAACTCTGCTCCATTGGAGTCAATGGCAGCAATGCGTTTTGGATCAATATGTTGTATGCTTAAAATCATTATATGGAAGCGCAGCCATCTACACCAAGAATTTGTCCAGAGATATAGTTTGCTCTATCAGATGCAAGGAACGCGCACGCGTGTGCGATGTCTTCTGGTGTGCCTAATCTACCTAAAGCGATGCGTCCGATGCGAGCATCAATCTTGTCGCCATCGCTCTCATAGAGTTCGGCGAAGCGTTCGGTTTTAACGATGCCAGGTGCTACAGCATTAACGCGAATGCCCTGTGCTGCAAGTTCTTTAGCCGCAGATTTGGTTATAGATATGATAGCGCCTTTAGTGGCTGAATATGCCACTTGACCTGGTGAACCAAGTACCGCAGTCACTGAGGCAATGTTGACAATAGAGCCACCACCGCTCCGCACCATGAGACGACTAACTAACTGCAGCAATTCCAAGGCAGCAATGACATTCACGAGGAACATACGCTCGGTTTCTTCGCGCGTAATCATGCCTATTTTGCGGTTGTATACAATACCTGCGTTGTTCACGAGGCAGTCAATTCGCCCTTCAGTTCTGAATATTTGCATGAATGTGGTCTTGACACTTGCAGCATCGGTAATGTCCATCACGATAGGATGGATATTATCATTGTCAGAAGTGAAGTCCTGTTTATCGCACGCATAAACAATGGCTCCGTCAGCAACAAACTGTTTGGCGATTTGTCTTCCTATGCCTTGTGCGGCACCTGTGATAATGCACACTTTGTTTTCAAGTAACTGTTTCATAATCAACTAAGTCGTCTTGCTGGATTACCAAATACAGTCCAGTTATCTTCAACATTTCGAGTCACAAAACTGCATGCACCAATATGGGTACGATTCCCAATATGCACTTCGTGATTGATAACAGCAGCAGAATGAATCATGTTTTCATTGCCAATGGTGATACCACCAATGAGCATAGTATGAGAATCGATACGATTCCAATCTCCAATAATAACATCGTGTCCTATAATCATATTGGATTGAATGAAATTATAATTGCCTATTTTGGCATCAGCAGCAATTGTCGTAAATGCTCCTACCATACAACCTTTACCTAATTCTACGTTCGTTCCGATACGGGCTGTTTGGTGAATCAGTGTGAGGAACTCGCCTCCTTTTCGCAGAATAGACTCTATACATGCTTTGCGTGAGTTACCTCCAATAGAGCAGATAAATACATCATCTGCTTGCGGAAGATAGTCAACTATAGTTCCTAAAATAGGGGGATAATTGGAGAATAAATCCAAAGAATGGAGGTTATCATCAATGTATCCTTTGATGTCATATTCAGTTTGATAGCCAACGCTTTCGCGTGCCATATCATACATGACACGTCCCATACCACCAGCTCCAATTATTATTAAGTGTTTCATTTTACTTTCGATTAGCCCGCAAAATTACGATTAATTTTCGAAATATGCAAATTAAATTATAGTTTTATTATTTTTTCCATGTAAGTACAGAGTAAATATCCCAATTTTATAGGCATATATTTGAGGTAAAGAATAAATAATTTGTTTTTTACATCAATAGATTTGTTTGATAGTATTGCTAACAACGTTTGAAAATGTGAATTTGAAAGCAATTGTTGTACTGTGTCAATCGCCTCGTTAGTGCGTAGGTTGTTGCGGATGTATTTATTGTATGTAAATGAGGTAATTATTTTGAATTCTGTTAGCAAAAACGATGTTGTCTTGGCCCAATCGTGAGATATGGCATCAAAATGTTTCATGATGTTCAATACGGACATATCTGCTTCGTAGTTAGGACGATGAGTAGCACTAGATTCGCGCATGATGTAATGATAAAAGCCAGTAGCTGTTACTGATATCGTTTGAGCATATTGAAAAAATGCCACAGTAAAATCATACACTTCTCCTGATTTGATGTCCGCACTAAACCGCAAATGATTGCTTAGAATAATGGAAGAGGAATAGACAATCATTGGAGCCGTTGGAAATACGAGGCATGACTTATATAATTGCTCAATAGTGTATATACCCTCATCAAAGTGTAGATTTTGCACCACATCTCTTCCATTCTTCTTTACGATACACGGTGATAATAGTGCATCAGCATGGTGTAAATGTTGTTTGATAATTGTAATTGTATTGGTGTGTAAGTAATCATCTCCATCTAAACAAAGTATATATTCCCCTTGGACACTCCCGAGAGCTCTATTGCGTGCAGCTGATACACCTTGATTGTTTTGATCAATGAGGATGGCACGTTTGTCTTTATTTACAAAATCATGGAGTAATGTCAGAGTGTTGTCAGTAGATCCATCATTGACAAAGATAAATTCACAGTCTTCGGCATCTTTCAACTGAGTTAGGCTTCGTAATGTGGCAGGAAGGTAATCTTCCACATTGTAGCATGGGATGATAATAGATAAAAATGTCATAATCAATTATAGGAGTATATGTTTACGTAGCGCATTCAAATAGCCGTGCCCATACTTGAGGTCTGGCTCAACATAATTGCCCTCTGCCCATTCATTCCACGATTTCAAGAATAGAATTTTATGTTCGAATCGTTTGTCTTCTATTAATGTTAATGCTTCTTCAAGAGTTTTTTCGAATTTCTTGGGAGTACTATTGATGTATATACCATTCATACCTGATCTAGGGCTTCTATCCCATTGAGGTAGCAATGATGGATATACATTTTCTGCTTTATCTTCTGGAGTGTAATAATGACGCATCACCTTGTCGTACTGATAGAGATTCTTGATATTAATATTCAATGCGGTAGATAATTTGCGTTGTAAGGCAAACCAATATCTATTTTTACTTAATATTTCTGCACGATAGGTCCCGATTGGCACTACCGCGTCAAATTGCATTTCTTGTGTGAGATAGTCGTAATATGTTTGTACTTCATCAGTGTTGAAGTAACCACGTGTTATTTGTTCGCCTCTGGCGTTATGTAGTGGGCGTCCCAAAGCATTGAAGGTATATCCCACAAAGTGAATACCAGATAAGCCACTTTCAGATGCAAATTTTCTCCATGTTGGGATGAAGTCCATAGGCAGACTATATGGGTCAAAAATCACAAATAGTGGTTTGCCGTCCACGGTGATATAGCGGGAATCTTTGAAAGCAGGTAATACGTAGTCGAAGTGCAGACGATAATCTTTTTCACCTAAATATTGTTGTTCCGCAATCATTTGATTACTTCCGTCGCGTGTCCATGTACCCGTTTTCCAACTGTGGTTGGCCCAACCCAAGCAAAATGGGAAATCGGGTTTGCCACTATGCAACACTTCTTGAAATGGTTTTTCCAATAGCATTTTGCCATTACCAAACCAATAGTGCCAATAGCAGAATCCCTCAATACCTGCTTCACGTGCCATCTCGGCTTGTTGTTCGCGCACCTCGGGCAGTCGTAAATCATAGAAACCCAAATCCGCAGGGATACGAGGTTGGTAATGTCCTCGAAATAGTGGTTTCGCTTTTGCCACATTGGTCCATTCAGTAAAGCCTTTTCCCCACCATTGATCGTTTTCAGGAATAGGGTGAAATTGTGGAAGATAGAAGGCTATGACGCGGGCTTTTTTATTATGCATATCTCTTATGTTTGTTAAATAATTTTCAGTTGAGTATTTTTATAATTTTAGCAGGTGAACCTGCAGCTATTGCATATGGAGGAATATCTGACGTTACAACCGAATTGCATGCTATGATAGCACCTTTACCTATATGTACGTTAGGCATTATCATTGCGCCCTCTCCAATCCATACATCATCTTCAATTATTACTTCTCCGTTAGAATGAAGTTTACGTTTGGCCGGAGCAATTTGTAATGATTCAAATGTAGATTCTCCATGTGCATTGTCCGTTATTAATACTCTAGGTCCTGTCAATACATTGTTACCTATTGTAATTTTGCTAATAGCAGTGATATGAGACTGAACTCCTATGCTACAATTATTTCCGATTATTATTTCAGGGGAAAAAGTTTGCTTTGTGGGTTTATAATATTCATATGCAGTCAGTCTTCCGTAGTCACCAATATGTGTGTTGGTGCCAATGGAAATATTACATTCTCCGATATAAGTTGTATGGGCTCCTAATGTACAATCTTTCCCAAATGTTTTAAAATAACGTGACTCGTATCCAGTAAAAAAATGTACTTTAATTCTACCTAAACGTTCACATATTTTTTTTGTGCAGATGTATGAAAATATCTTTCCTAAAATAAAGAGAAAATGTCTCATATTGATAGTATTTTATTGTAAAATTCATATACAGATTTTGCATGTTGCTCCGTAGAATAGAGTTGTTTGGCAGTTTCTCTTCCTCGAAGAATTATTGGTTCATACAATTTGATAGGGTTGTTAGTTACATCAAGGAGATGGTTTATTAGTTGTTCGTGTGTGGTGTAGCGTAAGGCGATTTCATCTCCGGTGATAGCTTTACCTATGTCGAATTGCTCTTTTGTTCCAGCGGTATCATTGCCAATGACAAGACAACCTGCAAACATTGCTTCCGCAGTTATCCTTCCAAATGCTTCTGATATAGATGGTACAATAATAGCTCTAGCTTCTTTGTAAAGGGATAATATATCATCTCTCATTCCAAGAAGAAATACGTATTTATTAATGTTATGTTCTTCGATTTTTTCTTGTATTAATTTCTTATATTGTGCACTGCCATTACCTGCAATATGTAATGGAATGGGCGAGTCATTTTTTTTGCAATATTCGGCGTATGCATCGATAAGTGGTATAACCCCCTTTGCGTGCTCTATCCTGCCTGCAAAAAGGAAATATGATTTTTTGTTTGGTTGATAAAACAATTCATTTTCAGAATATATGCCGTTGTAGATGACTTTAGAATTATCCCATCCGCTTAACATATGATGTTTTTGTATGTCCTTTGTTATACAGATTGTGTATGAATGAGGCTGTTTATATCGTCTTTGTTGGATTTTCTTAAATGGATAATAATGCATGTTAAAGTCCAAATCTGCATATTCTCTAATATGCCAAATGTGTGGGATTTTGAGTAGGCGCGCAATATAGTATCCTATGGTTGTAACACTAACGTTAGTGTGTATAATATCTGGCTTAAATTTTTTCGTAATATTGAGTAATTGTATAGTTGCTAAATTGTTGATTATAAGACTATACAATAATCTAGGAATAAATCGTATCTTATCTCTTAATGATGTTGTTGGTGGATAAATAGACATCCTATATGGATAACGCAATGCAACGCACGGGATACCTTCTTGTTGCATAATTTTAAATAACCCATTATTATCTGGAAATACAATAAGTGGATTCACACCATATGATAGCACACCCTTTACCATTTGAAGAAAAGATTTGCTACCTCCACCATAGGGAGTAGTACTCGATGTGACAAAAAGAACTTTCATTATCAATTTAATACTTTCAAAATGTTAATTGCTACTATCTTATTTGCGAGTAGTTTCTAGTAGTGGTGAATAATATACGAACTGCAGTAATACGAATATAGGTACTATAGGATATGTCTCGAAAAGTGACATAATAAAAACAACACATATTGATACAACACTTAGAGTGGTGGAGTATCCTGGTGTTTTTAGTGCATGCCGTACAATATGAACGACTATAAATACGAATGCACTACATAACGACACTCCACCTTGCAATAGTAGCATCAACCATAGGTTGTGTGGGCCTGAGCCATCCAGATAAGTCATGTTCCATTCTACATTTTGCACGCCATATCCTATCCAAGGGCTTTGGGAAATTTTATATACTGCATTTCCCCATATTGTAGTTCGATAACTGAAACTAGTATCTTTGGATAATGTACCTTCTATAAAATTGGTCGCAATCTTAATCTCTTCAATAGAATTACCATACCACACAATCAGCATAAAAAATAGTATATATACAACGATAAATGCAGCAAGATATATCTTAGGGCGTTTGATGAATTTGTGCACCAACAAATACATGGCTAATATAGATAGTCCAACTGCTGATGTCATCGAACCAGTATAAATTACTGAAAATAATGAAGTGACAACCAAAAGACATAAATTTGTCCAACCTTTTTGGGTAGACAATGTGTACATCGCTTGTACAGAAATACCTAAAAGGCACACAAAACCAATTTGATTGTAGTTTCCAAATAGGTGTCGTGTTGGATCGCCTCTACCCACCCAATCGGGGTCTATCCATAAACCCTCTGGGAATAGAACCAGCAAAATAGCATTTAGGTATATTAACAAAGAAAATGCAATGGCGATATATCGATAACTATCTTGTGGATTATTTTGCCAGTAGCAGGTGCCTAAAAGCAGAAAAATAACAACGTTTATCCACCATAATACGGGAGTAAGTCCAACTCCTATGGTAAATGCATAAGTAATAAACAAGTAGAATAACCACCAGATATTGACCTGCGTATTGAATTTATTAAATCTAATTCCTTGTCTATAAAATACAACGCATAATGCAATGAAAAATATCATTTCCAAAGCTTGTACACCACGAGCAACTAGATAAAAGATGCCACCTTTAGGCATACTAATGAAAGTAAACCCTATCATAATCAGATAGAGGAATAACTGCCAAATAGGTAATGCTGATTTGTCTAGTTTATTCATGTTGTTGCTTACTTTTTCTTGTGAATATCTGCTGGATATATTGCTTTTCTATATCAGTCAACGAAGTAATCCATATGGATAGAAATCCTACTATACCTGAAATAATAAATGTAGGAACTATGCGCCATGTCATATCTAGATGTGTAGTTGTAAGATAACATACTGCTGACATTGACATCAGCGGAACTAAAATACGCATAAACACATTTCTGCAAAAGGGTAGCATTGGGATGTCAGCAATATATTTCATCAAAGGTAAACGTAAGAATGAAGTAAATAATTCTACCCCTACATAGCACCACATGATAGACACCAATGGCAATCCGTTTCTTAAACATAGCCACGCCAATACTACTACCGTAAGTTTGAAGGTATAGAATACCAAACTAAACGTTCTTATTTTGCCGACTGCTTGATTGGCTGATGTCAATCCTACAGATATTTGATCGCATAATGCTGCCGCCAAAATAAATCGACAAAACATAGTTGCATGCTCTGGTACATCTCCTAACCATATACGCAAAATGGTATCCATCTCAGCAATGAGTGGAATAGTAAGCATCGATAATAGCAAACAGGCATATTTACTTTCGTATTCGCACAAACGAAGCATACGTTGACGGTCATTAGCACCTTCTGCTTTCATTATCTGAGGATTCATCGCATTGAGAATAGATACAGAAATGAATTGTACAGCTCCAATAACGTGTTGAGCAATACCATAAGCAGAATTAACTATAGTTCCGTAAAATAAATTTAGCACAACTGCAATACCTTGGTTACGAGCCACTACACAGCCTGTGGAGTAAGTGGTCCAGCCCGCAAATTGACTTAATTCCTTGATATAATGTTTGTTCCATTCGCCCAAACGAGGAAAATGAAACTCTGGGAACTTACATGCTGCATACACTCCAAACGCCAATAGATTGAATAACGCAATACATGCCATCAGTCCAGCATAACTTATAAGATGGTCATATGCAAAATGAGATAAACCAATAGCAATCAGCAATTTTAATATTCCATCTATCACATCCACTATGGAGATATACACAATGTTTTCTCTGGCAATGAATAATGCTCGTATGGGAGCTGTAATAAATGTTAATATCAACATAATTACTGCTGCATTATAAACCCACCATGCCGCTTGTTGACGCTCCAAACTTATATTCAAGAAATCTTGAGTTATCCATGAACCTAGCGCAAACAACATACCACCGATGATACCTGCAATCATGATATGCAACAACATACTATTACTAAAGATGCTGCGAATCTTTTGTGAATCATTTTTACCATGATAAACAGACAAAAACCGTTGAGTAGTAACAACCAACGCATTGGTGATAAAGGATAGCATAGCAATCACTCCTGCTACCAGAGAATAAATGCCATAATCACTCTGTCCTAATGCGCCCAAGATTAGTCTTGTTGAATACAACGACAAGCACACGTTGATAATGGTTCGTGTGTATTGAGCAATTGTATTTACGATAATACGTTGAGAATTGGTCATTCTTCGATTATATTGTACCTAAATTTCCCAAACACACCTTCAGCGAATCTGTCCAATAAGGAACCTTCACGCCAAAAGTTGCTTTGATTTTTGTTTTGTCCAATACGGAGTAGGAAGGACGTTTCACTGGCGAAGGGAACTCGTCGCTGTGGCATGGCTGAATGTCACACTCCGTATGTCCTGCGTATTCCGCAATCATCTTTGTGAAGTCAAACCAACTGCAAACTCCCTCATTGCTATAGTGATATACACCGTCGTTGCCCTCGTACTTGCGCTCGCTAACAATCTCGTATATCGCCGCTGCCAAGTCATACGCATAGGTTGGTGTACCCACTTGGTCAAAGACTACTTTTAATTGTGGCTTAGTGGCTGTTAAAGCCAACATGGTTTTCACAAAGTTCTTACCGAACTCGCTATACAGCCATGCGGTACGGATGATTATATGATGGCAGCCTGATGCCAAGATATTATTCTCTCCTTGTAGTTTCGTCTTACCATATACTCCCGTTGGTGTACCTTTTTGGTCTTCTTTACAAGGGGTGTTGTATAGGTCGCCGCCAAACACGTAATCGGTGGATACATGCACGAGCAATCCGTCCACTTCTTTCATCGCAACAGCCAAATTCTCAACTGCCTTCGCATTCAGCAACTCACACAATTCTTCATCCGTTTCAGCCTTATCCACATTGGTATATGCAGCACAATTGATAATGCACTTTACGTTTTTTTCTTGCACCATCTTGCGCACCGCTTCCAACGACGTAATATCCAGCAGAGTGGTTTCTACTCCTTCTACTTCCACCACGTCGGTATATATGTAGGCGTCGCGACTATCCTTAGCCACTATACGAATCTCGTTGCCGAGTTGTCCGTTTGCGCCTGTTACCAGTATATTCATAATCAGCAATTCTCTTTATAAACAAATGGCGAATCAAACTCTGCTAACTTCGGATGTTTTGTATCCTTCTCGCTCAACAATGCCTCTTCCATTGTCAATCCCCAATCAATACCAAGCGACTCATCCAATATCGAAATACCACCATCTGCCTCAGGATGATAGAAGTTGTCGCATTTGTATTGGAATACAGCACTCTCGCTCAAAACGGCAAAACCATGTGCAAATCCTTGAGGGATAAAGAATTGACGATGATTTTCCTCAGTCAGCAACACCGCTACGTGTTGTCCGTAGGTAGGACTGCCCTTGCGGATATCTACCGCCACATCTAGCACCTCTCCTTTCACACAACGCACCAATTTGCTCTGTGCATAAGGTGGGCTTTGGAAGTGCAAACCACGCATTACACCATATTTAGACATACTCTCGTTGTCTTGCACAAAGTGTATATCTGCCACTTTTTCTTGGAATTCTCTCTGTGAAAAACTCTCGAAGAAATAGCCACGTGCATCGCCAAATACCTTTGGTTCAATGATATACACGCCTTCTATCGCTGTCTTTACAACTTCCATAATCAATCCAAATTCGCCTTACCCGTTTCTTTTACTTCGTCAATCACTTTCAGCAGATACTGTCCATACTGGTTCTTCAACATTGGCTGTGCCAACTCACGCATGCGCTCTTCTGTGATCCAGCCTTGACGGTATGCAATACCCTCCAAGCATGCTACTTTCAAACCCTGACGTTTTTCCAGTACTTCAATATATGTACTAGCCTCCGACAATGAATCATGCGTACCCGTATCCAACCACGCAAAGCCACGACCTAGAGTTTGCACTTTCAATTCGCCATCTTTCAAAAACTCCTGATTCACAGTCGTAATCTCATACTCTCCGCGAGCCGATGGCTTAATATTTGCAGCCACATCCACCACTTTGTTAGGGTAGAAATACAATCCCACAACCGCATAATTGCTTTTTGGGTCTTGTGGTTTCTCCTCAATACTCAAGCAGTTACCTTCCTTGTCAAACTCTGCTACGCCATAACGCTCTGGATCGCTCACCCAATAGCCAAACACAGTCGCTTTCTTTTCCTCATCAGCCGTGCGAACTGCATCACGAAGCATTTGTGTGAAGCCCGATCCGTGGAAGATATTATCTCCCAAAACCAAACATGCACTATCATCACCAATAAACTCTTTGCCAATAGTGAATGCCTGCGCCAAACCATCTGGCGAGGGTTGCTCTGCATAAGTGAAGTTTACGCCATAATCACTACCATCACCTAGTAAACGCTTAAATCCTGGCAAATCGTATGGCGTTGAGATAATCAATATATCGCGAATACCTGCCAACATCAGCACGCTGATAGGGTAATAAACCATTGGTTTGTCATAAATAGGCATCAATTGTTTACTGATTCCTTTGGTGATAGGGTACAAACGTGTTCCCGAACCTCCTGCTAATACAATTCCTTTCATAGCATTATATCTTACTTCAAAATTAGTCTCTGCGGAAAATATCCCTTGTATATACTTTTTCTTTTACATCCTCCAGACATACATCATAGCGGTTGGCAATAATTGCCTGCGACTGTTGCTTGAATTTATCTAAATCATTTACCACCAGCGAACCAAAGAATGTTGATCCATCGGGTAGGGTAGGTTCGTAGATAATCACTTGCGCACCTTTGGCTTTCACACGCTTCATGATGCCCTGAATACTTGATTGCCTAAAGTTATCCGAATTCGATTTCATCGTCAAGCGATACACTCCTATTACACACGTATGTTCCTCTTGTGCACTATACTGACCATTGTTGTAGTAGTCATAATATCCCGCTTTCGCCAATACACGATCGGCAATGAAATCTTTTCTTGTGCGGTTGCTCTCCACAATCGCCTCAATCAAGTTCTCGGGCACATCTTGATAATTTGCCAACAGCTGCTTGGTGTCTTTAGGCAAACAATATCCGCCATAGCCAAACGAAGGGTTATTGTAGTGTGTTCCGATACGTGGGTCAAGGCATACACCTTCTATAATTGACTGCGTATCAAGACCTTTCATCTCGGCATAAGTGTCCAATTCGTTAAAGTAACTCACTCGCAATGCTAGATACGTATTGGCAAACAACTTCACCGCCTCTGCCTCTGTGAATCCCATAAACAGAGTGTCTATATCCTCTTTGATAGCACCTTCTTGCAACAATCCTGCAAATTGCTTGGCTGCCTCCATCAACTGCTCATTCTGCATATCAGTACCCACAATAATGCGCGATGGGTACAAGTTGTCATACAGCGCCTTGCTCTCACGCAAGAACTCAGGGGAGAATAAGATTTTCCCCGTGCCATACTTCTGACGCACACTCTCCGTATATCCCACAGGAATAGTGGACTTGATCACCATAATCGCATTAGGATTAACCTTTTGCACCAATCCAATCACCGACTCTACTGCCGACGTGTCAAAATAATTCTTCTGACTATCATAGTTTGTTGGCGCAGCGATGACCACAAAATCTGCCTCTTTGTATGCCGATTCTGCATCCAAAGTAGCCGTCAAATTCAATTCTTTTTCAGCAAAATACTTCTCAATATACTCATCTTGGATAGGCGATTGACGACGATTAATCATCTCTACTTTCTCGGGTACGATGTCCACGGCCAGCACTTTGTGATGTTGTGCTAGCAATGTCGCAATCGACAATCCTACATATCCTGTTCCCGCTACTGCAATTATCATATTTACGTTGTTATGTTATTGTTCGTTTCACTCACGAAAGTGGTTTTGCTACGCTTTATGTGAGCCGTAGGCGAGCCATTTTCGCTTTAGCCATTTTCGCAGTTTGCTGCCATTTATGCAAACTACCGTTTGTCACTTTCGCAGCTCTGCTGCTTACAATCTTCCATCTACCAATGCGCGATCCACAAAATCTTTAACATCAAAGATGACAGCGCCTTGCTCTTTGTATTTCTTGAAATCAAATGTCTTAAACTGATTGTGGCTTACACAAGCGATCACTGCTTGATACTCTTTATCGGGATCTATCGCTGCAATCAACTCTTTGCCATATTCATGTTTCACAACCTCTGCACTTGCCCATGGGTCATAAATATCCACTTTGCAGCCAAATTCTTCCAATTCTTCCACGATGCCAATTACCTTTGTATTACGGCAATCGGGGCAGTTCTCTTTGAAGGTCACACCCAGTACCAATACATTCGAATTATTAATCTTGTGATCCTTTTGGATCATCAACTTTAGCACCTTATCTGCAATAAACTTCGCAATCGAGTTGTTTACTGCACGACCCGACAAAATCACCTGTGGGTCATAACCCAATGACTTCGCCTTGTGCGCCAAGTAATATGGATCCACCGAGATACAGTGACCACCTACCAAACCTGGACGGTACTTCAAGAAGTTCCATTTGCTACCTGCTGCTTCAATCACATCATTTGTATCAATGCCCACACGGTCGCAAATCAACGCCAACTCGTTCATAAACGAGATATTCACATCTCGTTGGCTGTTCTCTACTGCTTTTGCAGCTTCAGCCACCTTCATATTTGGCGCTTTGTGGGTGCCATTCTCCAAAATAGAGTTATACAACGCATCCACCAAGTCCGCAATCTCAGGAGTTGAACCCGAAGTAATCTTTTTAATCTTAGTCAATGTATTTACTTTGTCACCTGGATTGATACGCTCTGGCGAGTAACCGCAGTAGAAGTCCTCATTGAACTTCAACCCACTAAACTTCTCCAAGACAGGCACGCAATCTTCTTCCGTACAACCTGGGTAAACGGTTGATTCATAAATCACCAAGTCACCGTTGTTCAATGTCTTTCCAATTGTCTCGCTTGCTTTCAACAGCGGAGTTAAGTCAGGGTTGTTAAAGCGATCTATTGGGGTAGGTACGGTCACGATGTAGGTATTTACTTGCTTCAGATCCTCTATATTGCTTGTGAACGTTAAACCAATCTTTTGGGTCCTTTCATACGCATCGCGAGCTTGTTTCATACCCACCAAATCTGCCTCTAAGGTATGGTCTTCCCCACGATTCAACTCATCCACGCGAGCTTGATAGATATCAAAACCAATTACGCGGTACTTTTTTCCGTACTCAATTGCCAAAGGCAATCCTACATAACCCAATCCAATAACTGCAATTACTCTGTTGCTCAAATTCATGATGTATGGTCTTTTTGTGTTTCTTATTATAAAATCTTCAATTCTTAATTCCTAATTCAAAATTCTTAATTACATTAAGCCTACAAAGGTACAACTTTTTTTTTATTTATACAAATAAAATCACAAAAATTATATAAAGTGCATTTTTTTTAAGATATTTCTCCCCTCATATACTTCTTATTCTTTACTTTCCAATCTCTTACTAATTACGTACCATATACGTAGGATATACGTAAGATATACGTAGGATATACGTAAGATAAACGTAACATTCAGCTACCTTCACCGATACTTCATCACAGGATTATTGAATCTTATATTTGCATATTTCGTAAAAATTTCCTACCTTTGTACCCAAATTGCCCAAAAATGGCAAAATTGGACTAAATTGAACAATTTTGAACGCGCCGTGGGCGCATTGAACAATACTTTTTTATGAAAAATTTCAAACTGTGGAATAGGATTTGTGGATGGCTAGTCTTTGCTATCGCTGCCGCAACCTATCTTTTGACGATGGAGCCAACAGCCTCTTTCTGGGACTGTGGCGAGTTTATTGTAAGTGCACATAAGTTAGACGTAGGTCACCCACCCGGGGCACCTTTCTTCATGCTTTTAGGGCATTTCTTCTCACTCTTTGCTAGTGATATAGCGCACGTGGCAATGTGCGTGAATGCCCTTTCGGCATTGGCTTCGGCGTTCACTATCTTGTTCCTCTTCTGGACCATCACCGCCCTCGGGCGCAAACTCATCCAACCGCTACACAACGCTACACAATGCTACACAATGCCACAGGGCATCGCCCTTCTCGGAGCAGGTGCCGTAGGTGCGTTGGCATACACATTCTCCGACACATTCTGGTTCTCGGCGGTTGAAGGTGAGGTCTATGCACTATCTTCCCTTTTCACGGCAGTAGTCTTTTGGCTTATCCTCAAATGGGATGAACATGCTGATGAAGAAGGTTCTGATAAGTGGCTGATTCTCATCGCTTATCTTATGGGATTGAGTATTGGTGTCCACCTCTTGAACCTCTTGACTATCCCTGCTATTGTACTCGTGTACTACTTCCGTCGCCACCAATTCTCTTGGAAAGGCGTATGTGGCGCATTTGGTATATCGGTAGCAATCCTTGCAGTTATTCTCTATGGCATTATCCCAGGTATACCAACTATTGCAGGTTGGTTTGAGTTGCTGTTTACCAATACGTTAGGATGTCCGTTCAATACAGGATTGGCGATCTATCTTGTGCTTATGGCTGCGGCGCTTGCTTGGGCAATATGGGAAAGTTATACTGTGATAGAGAAGGAAACAACCATCAATACTCGCACCATTATCTCTTTTGTATTGGCGATGGCGCTCGCAGGCGTGCCATTTATTAGAGAGAGTGCTTTGATTGGCTTGGTTTTGATTATCAGCATGTTGGTGGCTCTTTTCCTGAAGAAAGAAGTTATCCCTGCACGTTGGCTCAATACCATCTCTATGATGGTGACGGTCGTAGTGATTGGCTATGCCAGCTATGCGGCTATTGTTATTCGTTCTTCTGCGGATACCCCAATGGATCAAAACTCACCAGACAACGTTTTCTCGCTCAAATACTACCTCAACCGTGAGCAGTATGGTGATACACCACTCTTTTATGGTCAAACCTACAATGCCCCTGTCAAACTAGACGTTAAGGGCAATATGTGTGTACCTGTAGAAAAGAAAGGACACGCGCAATATGCACCTGCACCCAAGGTAGAAGGTGAGAAAGACCGATATGTCGTAACAGGCTATAAGACTAGCTACGAGTATATGGACGAGTTCAAAATGCTCTTCCCTCGTATGCACTCTGGACAACAGTCTCATATTCAGGCATATAAAGAATGGGCTGATGTTAAAGGAAAACGCGTGCGTTACGATTATTGTGGACAGAAGAAAACGGAATATTGTCCAACCTTCGGAGAGAACCTTCGTTTCTTCTTCCGCTACCAAGTCAACTTTATGTATTGGCGCTACTTTATGTGGAACTTTGCGGGGCGTCAAAACGATCTTCAATCTTATGGAGATATCACCAAAGGACAATGGATATCGGGTATTCCATTCATTGATAACGCGTTGTATGGTGACCAATCTACACTTCCAACCGAACTCCGTGAGAATAAGGGACATAACGTATATTATTTCCTCCCACTCATCCTCGGTCTAATTGGCTTATTCTGGCAACTGAGCAAACGTCAGAACGAAGGTAAGAACAAAGAAGGATTCCGTTCGTTCGCAATTGTCTTCTTGTTGTTCTTCTTGACTGGTCTGGCTATTGTGGTGTATCTGAATCAGACACCTTATCAACCACGCGAGCGCGACTACGCATATGCGGGCTCGTTCTATGCGTTCTGTATTTGGATTGGCATAGGTGTCATGGCACTCATTGATATACTCAATCGTGTAGTGAAAAACGAGAAGGCACGTACTGCCGTGGCTGCGGCTGCCGTACTTGTAACCATGTTAGTGCCTGCGCAAATGGCTTCACAAAACTGGGATGACCACGATCGATCTAATCGCTATGCAGCGCGTGACTTCGGTGCTAACTACTTGAAATCCTGTGATAAAGAAGCGATCATCTTCTGTAATGGAGACAACGATACTTTCCCTCTTTGGTATAATATTGAGGTTGAGGAAGAGCGCAACGATGTACGTGCTTGCAACCTCTCTTACCTGCAAACCGATTGGTATATTAGCCAAATGAAGCGTCCATATTACAATTCACCTGCATTGCCAATTTCGTGGGAGTACAAAGACTTTATGCCAGGTAAAAACGAGGTGGTTTGGGTAGAGAATCGCCTCAATGCACCACTCGAAGTCAGCAAAGCATTCCAGTTCCTACGTTCGGATGACCCTCGCACCAAACGCGATGGTGAAGGATATATCCCAAGTGACCAACTCTATGTGCTTTCTCCTGATAGTCAACAGATTATGTTCAAGAAAGCGCGTCGTTTCACGCGTTCGGAGATGATGGTGATGGAGATGCTTTCTACCAACCAATGGCAACGCCCAATGTACTTCGCAGTTACCATAGGTGGTGACTATCATTTAGGGCTTGACCCATACCTTGAACTCACTGGTTTGGCATATCGTATTACCCCAGAACGTAGCAAGGATGGACGTCCACGCGTGAATACCGAAGTGATGTACGACAATATGTTGCATAAGTTCAAATATGGTAATATGAATATACCGGGTATCTATATTGACGAGAATACCATGCGTATGTGTCGTACCCATCGTATGATGTTCAGCCAACTGGCAGAAGCACTCTATTATGAGGGAAAACATGATAAGTGCCTCGAAGTGTTAGATTTCGCAGAGGAGATGTTACCAGGGTATAATATCCCATATGACTACACTTCTGCTTCCATGGCTGCAATTTATTATTCGTTGGGTGAAATGGACAAAGCCAATGCCATTATGACTAAAGTGGCAGATAATGCTGTTGAATATATGGTTTGGGGTGCATCTTTGAAACCTGAAATCCGTAAGTCAGTACAATCAACTCTTGGACATCATTCTGCAATCCTAGGTTTCGTATTGCAAAATATGGAGCGCTACGAGCAGAAAGAGTTGTTTAACAAGTATTACGATTTATATCGAACATATGCAAGTAGATAACATACCAGTATTGCTGCTTACGGGATATCTCGGTAGTGGCAAAACTACACTTCTCAATCGTATCCTCTCCAATAGGAAGGGGATACGATTTGCTGTGATAGTCAATGATATAGGCGAGGTGAATATCGATGCTGAACTCATACAGAAGGGTGGAGTAGTGGCGCAACAAGACGACAATCTGGTTGCTTTGCAAAACGGCTGTATCTGTTGTTCACTCAAAATGGATCTGGTTCAACAACTACGCGACCTGTGTAATCAAACCGATACCCAATATCCAATAGGCGGAACGCCGTCCAATAGCGAAGCGTCCGAAAGCAGCAGGGCTGCTTTCGATTACATCGTCATTGAGGCATCGGGCATCTGCGAACCCGCACCTATCGCGCAAACAATATGTTCATATTCGTCAATGGTGCCTGCTTCTACAGCTCCTATTCCTCAGCTCGATGCTATTGTGACTGTCGTGGATGCTCTCCGTTTGCGCGATGAGTTTATGGAGCAATTGTCCGGAATCGGAAATCGGGACTCCAACTTTGAAAACGATAACCTCGCTTCGCTTATCATTGAACAAATAGAGTTTTGTAATCTTATATTATTAAATAAGGTGTCGGAGGTAAGTGTAGAGGAACGCGAACATATTCGTGCCATCTTGCGCGCTATTCAGCCCAAAGCCAAAATTATTGACTGCGATTATTGCGATGTGCCTTTTAGTGAGATTCTTGATACCGAACTCTTCGATTTTGAAGAGGTAGCTACCTCTGCCGCTTGGATTCAAGGCGTTGAAGGCGACGTGGAAGAAGAGCACGAGCACCATCATCACGATGAACATGAGCACCATCATCACCATAAGTGTGATGATCCGCATTGCCATTGTCATGACCACAATCATGAGTGTGATGATCCACACTGCCATTGCCATAACCACGGCGATGAGTATGGTATTTCTACTTTTGTCTATTACCGACGTAGGCCCTTTGACCTCAATCGCTTTGATGAGTTTGTAGCGCGTCATTGGGACAAAGGTATTATTCGTTGCAAGGGTATGTGCTATTTTGAGGATGAGTATGATATGTGCTATCTCTTTGAGCAAGCAGGCAAGCAGTTCAACCTCAAGCAGGCGGGCACTTTCTATGCTACTATGCCTAAAGAAGAACTCATGCAGATGATGGAACGCGACCCTATGCTCCAACGCGATTGGGATGAGCAGTATGGCGACCGCATGCAGAAACTTGTGTTCATTGGGCAGCATCTTAATCGCCACGCGATTGAAGAAGCCTTAGACGAATGTCTTGTGTAATAATTATTGGATTCAGGACTCCCGACTCTCGATTCAGGATTCTTGATTCTGGACTTCCGAAAAATATAATAGCTCGCCAATCAGCGAGCTATTAATTTTTCTCGATATTCTGCTACTACTGTAGCAAACGTATCCTTGTATTGCGCAGGGATAGGTTCTGCTGGAGGAGATTGCATCTTCAGTGGGTCAATCGGACTGCCATTCTTCCATACTCTAAAATCCAGGTGAGGACCTGTACTAGCTCCTGAACTACCTACATAACCTATCACCTCACCTTGTCGAACATGTTTACCTACTGCCAAACCTTTAGCATATTTCGACAAGTGTAGATAAGCCGTTGTGTAAGTGGAGTTATGACGAATCTTCACGGTATGACCGCCACCGCCTTTGTATTGTTTCATAGTTACCACGCCATCACCGATACTGACAACAGGCGTGCCTGCGGGGGCTGCATAATCAACACCAGTATGAGGTCTTACTACTTTATATATAGGGTGCTTACGTGCATATGTAAACTTCGAAGAAATACGTTTGTAGTTGAGTGGCGCCTTCAAGAATGCTTTACGCAGACTATTGCCCTCTGCATCGAAGTAGTTGTGAATTTTACCATCTTCAAACCAGAAGGCTTCTTGCCAAATGCGAGCATGATAGAAGTTTGCTGCATAAATACGTCCAATACCTATGCGCACACTATCCACATACTGCTCATCATAATACACGCGAATCGAATCACCTTTCTGCAAACCAAAGAAGTCAATCGTCCATGCATATATATCACTAAGCTCTAGAGCCAATTCAGCTGGTAAGTCATTGCCTACCATTGCGTTCCATAGACTGGACTCTATTACTACCTCTGCTGCACGTGGACAATGAGTGATAGGCTTCTCAAAACGCTCTACATGCATACTATCTGTCAAATGCAACACCACAGCTTCTCGGATGTTTGGCTTATAGACGTAGTAGCACAATTGCTCTATACCTGTAGTATCGGTTTGAAATAGCGCATAGTACGTTTTCCCAGGGCGTATGGTACGTACATCAAACTCAGTACGAGGCATCAGTGTGATACCCGTAATCTGTTGGCGAGTAGCACCTAATCGATTTAGCATACCACCCAAGGTCTCACCCTCCTTTACTACGCATGTGTCTATGCGAAATGAATCCACAGGCAAGCCCCATTCATAACGAACAACAGGCGCCTCGGCTTGTTGCTCATTATGGTTTTTGGTGCATGATGCCAAGAGCGTCATCAGTACACCTATTATTAAAAGATAATGTTTACGCATTTTTCTTTGGGTACTTGCGTGTCCAAGAACTTAATTTCAAACGAATCACACCTAGCAATGCTTCAGAGAAAATACCGCCTGACATCTTGCTTGTACCCAACACTCGGTTAACGAATATGATAGGTACTTCCTGAATCTTGAAACCACATTTATATGCCGTGAACTTCATCTCAATTTGGAAGGCATAGCCCTTGAAACGAATCTTATCTAGTTCGATAGTTTCCAATACTTCACGACGGTAGCATACAAATCCTGCAGTAGTGTCATGTACTTTCATACCTAACACAAAACGCACATACTTGCTTGCAAAATACGACATTAGCACGCGTCCCATAGGCCAGTTTACGACATTCACACCACTCACATAGCGGCTACCGATAGCCACGTCTGCACCTTGATTAGCACATGCATCATATAGTTTGAGCAAGTCTTGTGGATTGTGCGAGAAGTCTGCATCCATCTCAAAAATATAGTCATATTGATGCTCAATTGCCCACTTGAAACCAGCTATATAGGCAGTTCCCAATCCCAATTTACCAGCGCGCTCAACCAAATGCAGCTTGCCTGCGAACTTATCGCTCATTAAGTTTTTAACAATGTTTGCCGTACCGTCTGGTGATCCATCATCAATGACCAACACATGATACTCTATAGGCAACTCCATCACGGCCGTGATGATGGCTTCGATGTTCTCTTTTTCGTTGTAAGTGGGAATGATAACTAGGTTACTCATATATTATTATTTAGTTGATTTACACATATTTTCATTCAATACATATACTGGACTAGGGCTCAGTCGCTCCAGTGGCGTCAAGAATATATCTGCCCCAGGCATAATGCCCTCATTGAGTAATATCTCTGTAATGGTATTCATTGCCACATTAGGATCATTGTTCTCATGACTTAAATGGCATAAAAATACATTGCGCATCTGTTCGTGATAGTTCTCTGCTAACAATCTGCCACAAGTTACATTGCTTTGGTGTCCTTTGGGTGAGAGAATGCGTTGCTTGAGATATGTAGGGTAGGGACCATTCAGCAGCATTTGCTCATCGTGGTTAGCTTCAATAACGATATGGTTGGCGGTTCTGATGTAGGCTTCCATCTCAGCGTTAGGTTCGCCACAGTCGGTAGCAATCATAAATCGTTGATCTTGATAATCAATCACATATCCTACGCATTGAGTGGAGTCATGTGATACAGCAAAGGTGTTGATCTTCATGCCCATCAACTCCCATTCTACTCCCACTTCATAGTAACGTTGTGAAGTACGTAGTTTTTCTTGTACACCATAGTTGCGGTTAATGCCTTCATGAATGAGGCGTGATGCGTAGATAGGTAAATGCACACGTTCACCCAACGTGCCCACTGCACGAATATGATCGGCATGATCGTGGGTAATTAGCACACCCATAATATTGGCATAATCCAATCCCATACCTCGCAGGTGTTTTTGAATGGTGCGTGCTGATATACCAGCATCAATCAAGATACCTTGTCTGGGGGTACCTATATAGAAGCAATTGCCACTGCTTCCACTGGCAAGACATCTAAATATGAGTTGGTTATCAGTCATATATGCACCTTCTTCTGCAAGTTATAAAATTTCAACCGGCAAAGGTAGTAAAAAAAATGCATATATGCAAGAAAAAAGGTGTTTTTATTGAATAAAACGCAAAATTTCCTCACAGAGCTTGAGAATTGATGTTTGTCCGTCGTTGTTGATGATTATATCTGCACGTTGTAGAATTTCTTCGGCTTGTTGCGCACGCATACGCGCGAGCACTTTGTCGCTGCTGCTATGATCGCGTGCTATCACCCGTTGCAAACGTACATCTTCGGGGGCTGTTACTGCCACCACCTTATCGCAAAGGGAGTCAAAGCCTGCCTGGTAGAGAATAGCACATTCGATGAAAAATAGATTCTTTTGATTCTCGACACGCGATTCCCGACTCGCGTGTCCCGATACTCGCCTCTCAATATCCGCTCTCACCGCAGGATGCACAATCGCATTGAGTTGTGCGAGGAGCGAGTGGTCTCCAAACACGCGTTGTGCCACTAATGCCGTTTGATATACGCCGTCCTTATATACCTCACTGCCAAAGAGTTGCTCTATCTGTTGGCGCACCTGGGTGTCTTCCACAATAAGGCGTTTGGCTTCGCTGTCGGTGTCATATACTGCATACCCCATCGCGCGCAATTGCTTTGCAATCGTGCTCTTGCCACTTCCTATGCCACCTGTAATGCCTATAGTCATAATTTCTCGATTCCCGATTCCCGACTCCTGATTTAGAATTGGAAATAGATAAACGCCTGCAAATCAGCGGTTACAAACTGATATACGCCTATTATAGCCGCCACGGCAATCAATATGATTGCCCAAATGGGCAACTGACAGAAGCGTATTCTATACCAACGTTTCACACGATTGGGGAGCCAGTGCACCACCATACCCAATACAAACAGTATCACCACATACCGATACTCCCACAGGAAATCGGGGATAATGCTGCTGTTCCACGCACCGCCAATCTGATTGACCATATTTTTGGCGGTTTCCCATGCCTCTTGATTCGCCGTCTCAGGATCAAGATTGCTGCCCGATCGGAAGAACAATCGCGTGAACGTGATGAACACAAATGTCTGTGCCACTGCCCATCCTCCGCTTATCCACCCGATAATCTTGGCGCGTGGTGTACCCGAAATAGCGAAATGCCCCATACGCTCTATCCACCAATAGATATAACGAACGAAGGTACCTATCCATAATGCTATTCCCCAGACAAAGAACAGGTTCCATATAGGTGCATTGAGCAAAGCATGGGCTACCCATAGGCCACCCATGAGCAGGGTCATCAGTAGCATTTTGATGTTCCAATTCATTTTTGCCCACACCTTATACACCATCATGCCCGCGCCATTCAGCGCGCCCCAAATGACGAAGTTCCAACTCGCCCCATGCCACAAGCCACCTAACAGCATCGTTATGAACGAGTTAAAGTTACCTGCTGCAATCTTATTCTTCACTTCTTTACCCAATATCTTGCGGTTGCCGCCTAATGGGATATACAAGTAACTCTTCAGCCAACGGCTGAGCGACATATGCCATCTGCGCCAAAACTCTTGTGGGTTGCGCGACTTATATGGCGAGTCGAAGTTCTGTGGCAGATAAAAGCCCATCAGCATTGCAATACCGATGGCTATATCCGTATATCCCGAGAAGTCGGCATACACTTGCAGCGAGTAAGCGAACAAAGCAAACAAGTTCTCAAATCCGCTGAATAGCAATGGGTTATCAAATACGCGGTCAATCAGATTAACTGCTAGATAGTCGCTCAGTACAATCTTCTTAATCAGTCCGTTGAGTATCCAGAACACTGCTAATCCGAAGAGACGACGGCTTAGGCAGAAGGGCTTGTACAACTGTGGAATAAACTCGTTGGCACGCACGATAGGACCTGCCACCAAGCCAGGGAAGAAACTCACATAGAATCCAAAATCCAAGATGTTTTTCACGGGTTTCACCAATCCGCGATACACATCTATCGTGTAGGACATCACTTGGAAAAGGTAGAACGATATACCCACTGGCAAGATAATCTTATCCACCATGAATCGTCCACTTTCAGAGAAACCGTTGCCGATGTACGCAAAGATATCAAACACGGCAAACTCCGTACCGAGCAGGTCATTTACTATATTCGTGAAGAAATAGGCATACTTGAAGTAGCACAGTAGTCCCAAATCTATCACCACGCTCAACGCTAACCACATCTTTGCGGCTATTGGACGCCCACTCTGTGGGCTATTGGACGCCCCATTGGGGCTATGGGATATAGGCGAGGATTGGCAAGCGTATATCCGCTTTGCTATCAGCCAGTCGCTGATTGTCACGAAGATCAATATCAGCAGGAATAGTCCGCTGGTCTTGTAGTAGAAGAACCAACTCACCGCCATAAGGAAGATATTGCGGAGGTGGAGGCGAATTGAGGACGCCTCTTTGAGGCTATGGGACGGCGTTCCGCCTATTGGACGCCCGCTTTGTGGGCTATGGGATATAGGTCGGAACTCCATTATCATCGCAAACACAGCATAGACTATGGCGAAGAATGCCCAAAAGTAGAATTGGGTAAATAGTAGTGGACTCTCGCTATTAAAACCGAATATATGGGAGAAGAATTCCATTTTCTAGTTTAGTGTTTAGAGTTTAGTGTTTAGAGAATCAGCTTGATATGTCATCAGCCAATTATACAATTTCTTGCCGATATTATTTGCACCAGCACGTGTAAAATGCACATAGTCGCTGCCTGCCAAGCCTACCTCTACCCAATGCACCATACTGTTCTTGCCACCCATAGCGTCGTACATACTCCAATAGGCAATCTGTTCCTCTTCCGCCATTTTCTTGAGCAGCTTATCCATGTATGGCACCAACGGATAGGTGGTCATCTCGCCGTCAATGCGGGTGGACATATCGCTCGGACCAATAAACAATATCGACGCCTGTGGCGCGCAAGCGCGGATGTAGCGTATCTGTTGGCGCAGCGTGCTACGCACATACCCACTGATGGTGGACGGGTTCTCGGTTTGCGGAATCATATTACCACCAAACTGCAAGATAATCAGTCGTGTATTGGTCTCGCGGTAGAAGTCGCTGAGCTGCGTGCTGTCTATCTTTGTGAAGATATTTCCCGAGCAACCGCGCATAGGTATATTATCCACAATCACACCCGTTGGTGTTTCCAGACTCACGCCATAGACATTTTTTTTGCCTTGCAGGTGTAGTTGATAATGTGTAGTGCTATCGGGGAGTACGAGGAGACTGTCGGGCGATGAGGTGAGGAGGCGCACGCGGTTGAAATAGTTGTGCGGTTTGCGTTTCTTGTCAATGGGCTCAATGTTCATCACAATATCCTCGCTGCCTTCGACGAGTGTGCTGTCCATCACTGCCACTTGTCCCATCACACCATAGTCATCGCTGTCTGCCAAGCGCATTGAGCGCAGACCATATACCAAGTAGCGTTTCGGTCCCTGTTGTGCTGTTTGTACTGCGCCATTGATAGATAGCCATTGGCGTATGGTGCGTGTAGGTATAGTCTGATGCAAAGGCAATAGTCCCACGCCGCCACCGCCATATTGCTTTTGCCACCGCTCACGCAAGACGTTGGTGATACGGTCTTCTTCTATCTGCGAGTCGCCATAATGCACCACGCGTACGGACTGAGTGCTTGCGCTGTCCAATGCCGCGTAGAAAGCAGCCATGTAGGCGCGAGAATCAGTATTTACTACATTCACCTCAGGGATAATAGGTTGCGGCTTCTTCGGAAGGCTGTCTTTGGCTACTAACGTATCTTGTTGAATGACGCTATCAGTTGGTATCAAAGCTGTGGTATCTATTGCCGCCAACAAGGAATCACTCGTTAATTCCATCATTCCTTCATTCGTTAAGTCCAGTGCTTCAGCGAGAGTGGGCCAACGCAGGGTATATTTGCCGATGGAGAACCCGTCTTCGGGTACCATCCAACAAACCACGCCTAACAGCGCGATGATTATCCAGATGATATATGCGATATGCCTTGGTTTCATTGGTTGAGTTTATCCGCAGAATCTTCTTTTTCTTTCGAATTAACTTGCAAAGGTACAAAAAAAAATGTATATGTGCAAAAAAAGTTTACTTTTGTTGCCATAGGCTACATTTTTTTGTAGTAGCTACGGGGGAATTGGCTTTTAGAACGTTGTTATTGTGATGGTTATAAAGCCAAGGCAGATGTCCGAAGGTACGACAAAAAATGCACATGTGCAAGTGATTTGAGCAAAAGTTCACTTTTATGTGCGATTTGATTACAAGGAAAATAATTCTTATTCACTTGAAATGTACTTATAACTCTTAGGTTATTCTTAGGTGATTCTTAGGTTATTCATAGGTGATTCAGCAACTTTCATCGATACTAAACAGTCTCTACATACTAACTCTACTACGCTCGACGGTGCCCCGTCTCGCGTATCTCGACTCTCTAACCTCTAAACAGCAGGCGCATTGCGCCGTTCACTAACTGCCACTCTTCATTCCTAAAAAAGTTGATTACTCCCGAATACTATTTGGGTATCCTTTTGCTCCCCGCCACCTATTTTGTTTTGCCAGTGACTGGTAATATCCTTGCCTATTTCCTTTCGCCCTCTCTTGGCTGTCTTGTTCTCGCGGTTCCGCCCGCGAGAAATTCTGTTTCTCTATACAAAAAATCATCTCAATAGTCATTTTTATTTGCACTACTCTTGCTCAATTCAAAAAAATATTGTACCTTTGCACTGTGAACCTGCGCCGAGGGGGTCTGTGCTAGGAGGGAGTATGATAGATAATGCAGCAATGCTACACCGTTCTACACAACGCTACACCACCCTAAACGATGCTGTTGACGGAGGGTTTTGCAGACATATTGAAAAGGCCTTTATTGCGCTCTGTTCTGACAAATAGAAATCTCGCAAATTTCAAGTATCTTCAGGACTCAGCAACGATAGATGCCCTACGGGATATAAACTATCCAAACTAACATCTTTGTATGTTGCCATCGCACGCCTATGCGCGCATGCGCGACATAAAATTATAGGTGTTGTGGTTGGGACAATTGTCATTCGTTAACTGTCAACTGTTAACTGTCAATTGGAATATATTCGGCGTGGGCTTCGCGTTGTCGGTTCTATAAGATTGGGCAATGCGAGAGCCTCTATTTGTGGAACTGGCAAATAGCAAGTTTCATGCTTTTTTTGTTGTGTCTGATTGGTTAAGAAAATTCATGTAAGAGGAAAACATAGATGTTAAACTAATTAAAACAACAAAACAATGAAAAAGATTATTTTGGCAATGCTCATAGTAGCTTTTTGCGCATCTTGCGCTAGTAAAAAACAAGCTCCTTTGGCTCAGAATCCTGGTTATCAACGTACAGCTATTGAGGTACCATGCGCAGAAAATGGATTTGACGATGCTGCTTATTTCCGTGGTACGGGCACTTCTACTGCAGTTAATCAACAAAATGCACGCCGTGCAGCTTTGCAACAAGCCAAAGCAATGGTTCGTGAGAAATTAGGTGGTTTTGTACAAGGCTTATCAACAGATTACAGTCGCAATGTAACAGGTGAGGCAGCAGCATCTAAAGTGCAAAGCATTATCGAAGGTGAATTTGCTACACTAGTTGAGAAGGAACTCAATGATGCCGAGCAAACTTGCGAAAAAGGTTTCGTATTGCAAGATGGTTTATTTGAGTATTGGATTGCTATCCAAATTCCAAAGCAACAATTGGTTGAGAATCTAACTACTCAGTTGAGCAACAACGAAGAACTTGAGATTGAATTTAATCGTGAAGAGTTCCGCAAGTTTGCAGAGGATAAGATGAAACGTATGCAAGAGGCTCAAGGAAAATGAGAAAACTACTATTAATCATAATAACATTAGTTTGTGCCCTTTCATCAGGGGCACAAACCAATACCTCTCGCCCATATTGGTTAACACGTTTACCAAAAGCTCCAAAAAATGCGATGTATTACTATCGCGTAACAACTGCAGAGGCAAGAACATACGATCAAGCTTATGCAAAAGCCTTTGCTACTGCGATTCAAGAGAGTCGCTGGAAGTTGGGTGTCGCTGTGGATATCAATACCAGCGAAGAGGAACAAGCACAAGATATCATCAATAATATTAACGTACAACCATCACAAGTGCGCTTACAACTCAATAAAGTATGTGAGCACATTGAGAATAGTACTATTAATATGAATGTACGTGTATCTATTTTATGGCAGGTAGCGCGCTATGGTAACGTAGACCCACAATTCGATGATTTTACTGATTGTAAATAATTTATAAATAAGATAAACCAATTTGAAGGCTTTTAGTTAGAGCCAACGTTACTGTTGATAAAAATAGTCCGATAGTACTTAACTGCCACAAAATAAATTGTTTAATTAAAAATTAACGAACTATTGAATAATTTAATCTTCAAAATAATATGTCAACTTATAAATGTCCAGAATGTGGCAACCCAATTAACTTGAATGAACGCCACTGTACGAATTGTGATTACGATGTAACTGATAGTGAGTATAAAGTACTTGTGCCTGCACAGCCAGCCACTCCTGTAGTAGAAAAACCAAAGGTTCCTCAAACGATAGCACCACAGAAACCTATTTCTACGCCTGGTATAGACTCCATAATGGCGCACGGTAGCGTGGATGCATCATCACATAATACCCATAACGAGGATAAATCGACCCATAATATTGATAATTCGCAAACAGTAAATAATACCAATCAAACGGTTACGAATACTTTCATTATTATGGGGGGAGCACCAGCTGCTATTCCGCAAAACATAGACCCACAAACAGCCGAAGCTCTCAAACAAGCACAGCAAGCACAAGCACAGCAAGTTATTCAACAGCCGATCCAACCTACAGCCGTAGCACCTACTCAACCTACGACTACCGAAGAGGGACAAAAAGGATTAGGTTCTATAGATGGGCGTCGTCCTGCGCATGATAAATCATCTAAAAAATGGTGGATTGCGGTAGTGGCGGTTGCTGTAGTAGCAATAGTAACTGTTGTAATGATTCCTAGCAAAGAGGAGCAAAACACCTCTACACAATCAACAACCACTGTAGCCCCAAAAGGAAGCAGTACTAGCAATACCAAGAAGACAACTGCAACTAAATCTACAACCAAAAAGGCAACAGTAGAAACGGTAGTTGCAACTTCAACTACAAATGCACAAGCAACAGCTAAACCTGTAGTGACTAAAACTGTAACTTCTAAACCTGTAGATAAGAACTACGAATCTGGTATGAAAGCCTTTAAGGCTGGAGATGGTTTGGCCGCTATTCAAGCATTCAAAGCTAGTGGTTCAAAAGAGTCCTTGCGCATGATTGGTAAAATTTACGAAGAAGGCTGTGGTAGCATAGAAGCAAATGCTATGATGGCAAGGAAATACTATAAAGAAGCAGAAAACAAATAAGTACAAAGTACTCTAATATTATTTATTAACCATTTAATTTAAAATTTTATGAAAAAAATCTTTGTTTTGGCAACGGTAGCATTGATGTCGTTGTCTGCAATGGCTGGTAAAAAAACAGTTATTGCTGTTGGTGATTTTGAGTCTGTATCAGCAGTTTCTTACACCGTAGAAGAAAAAGTAAAACAAAACGTAATCTCAGGTTTGAGCTCTGTAAGCCATTTGCAAATGGTTGAATCACAAGATGGATTGGGAGCAGACTATTTGGTAACAGGTAATGTGCTTTCTTACAATGTAACTAGAGAAAGAAAAGAAAATGGAGAAGTTTGGTGGAAAACAACAATGAGTTATAGTTTGGATGTTACAAACCTAAAAGATGGTACAAAAGTTAGCAAAACCTTTAAGTATGATGGAAGTGAGGGCTTTTTGAGCGTTAAGTATGGTTATTCACAAGACGAAAACGCCAGCAACGAAGCTGTATTCAATTTCATTGCTAAAGATATGAAAGTGTTTGGTGCAGAAACTTTCCCATTATCTGGTCTAATCGTAGAATTTGATTACCAAGTTGACAAGAAAGGTAAACTGACAGAGTGCTATATTACTTTAGGTTCAGAAGATGGAGTATCTGAAAAATCAAAATTCGAAGTACTACTTGGCAAACAAGTGGCTGGTCGTACTACGACTGCTAAAGCAGATGTAACACTTCAAGTAGTGGAGGTTGTTGCTGCTGACTTGGCTCGCTGCAAAGTAACTGGTAAAGAAGCTATTAATGTTGCTATGGCCTTGGAAAAATATGCAACCAACCCAGCAGAATCATTGCCAGTACAAGTGAAGATGATTCCTCCAAAAGATTTACAAGGTTGGTTCTAATTTTATTCTAATATGAATAGATACCTGATAATATCAATATTCCTCGCCCTTGTATTTACTGCAAGGGCTGAGGAATATTTGGATATGGCTCGTCTTGTATCTCAACAAGGGACTACTGCCGTGTTTGAATCTACAGGTACAGGTGAAAAGCCAAAAGATATAGAGGTCAACGCTCAAAAATCGCTATTTCACCAACTTTTCTACAAAGGTGTGGAAGGTGTAAATGATAGTAAGCCTTTAGTCGTAATGGAGAATAAAATTTATACCAATTCTTTCTTCAATGAGACAAATCGCTATGTGGCATATGTAGTACCCAAAAGCGTGAAACCTGTTGGAAAGCCTATTAAAACGGGAACAGGTAAGATGGCTACGTATCAAATTACTATTCGCCTACAACAACTGCTCAACGATATGAAGCGCAACAAAGTCTATAGCGAAGATGCAATTGATGGAGTTGAGGCTACTAGAGTACGAGAGACAGAAGATGTTGTCTTACCTACCGTCATTGTCGTACCATACAAACGCGATGGAGAGAGTTATTCAAAAATCCTACAAAATGACTATGATAGACGTATTGCTGTAAGTAGTGTGCAAGATGGGTTTGAACAACGCAACATTTCCACTGTTGATTTACAGGGAAAGATGGATGCTGTAGCTCGCCGTATGGCATACGAACAGAATGCAGGAAATGCAGACAGTAGTGACAAACAATTGCTTATGACGTCTGGTGCAGATGTTTATGTCACAGTAGATATTAATAAAGATATCAAGCCTGAAGGTTCACGTGTAGCACTCATTTTGAAAGCATACGAAACTGCTTCGGGAAATATCTTAGCATCCAAGACTGCAACTCCTGTAAGACGTTTTGCAACAACAGCCATTGATGCCCTCTGTAAACACACAGTAGATGGTTATCTGCAAGAGTTTCTTGATGATATTGTCAAGAATTTCCGTCCAGCAGGAGGCACACATGTCGTTTTACAGTTCGCCATAGGGGGGACTTCATATATGACTATGAATAGCCCCGCAGGAGCAAATGGGTATTCGATTAGCAATATCATACGTCAGTGGGTACGCAAAAATGCATATCAAGGCAAATATCATCTGCAAGGTGTGATGGATGAAAGTATGATCTTTGATTATGTTACTATCCCACCAAAAGATAGAGATGGATTACGTATGGATGCTGCGCAGTTCGGCTTCCTGCTTGAGCAATATCTCAAAGAGAGTGAGGGAATTGACTGCTCTGTAAGAGTGGATGGAAATAATATATTAGTAACCATAGAATAATTACTATTATGAAACGCTCAATGCTATTGTTGTCTCTTTTTATTTCGACAATAATTTGTTTTGCAAAAGATCCAAAAGAACCAACTTGGCTCACTAAACGCGATAGCGAACATGCGTACATAGGTGTCGGATCTGCTTCTATGAATACGTCAGAATGGGAGCAAAAATCCCGAGAAAATGCATTGGCTGCTCTTGCGCAACAGATAAGTGTTATCATTGAAACAAACTCTTTTCTTGCAACGATAGAGGTAAATTATTCTAATAAAGAGTATTTTGAGCAGAATACTAAGATTTCTACTCAAAATTTGTTAGAAGGATACGAACTTGTTGGTACCTACAAGGATAAGAAGACAAATACCTTCTTTGTTTGTTACCAATTAGATAAGCAAACTTATCTCTACAACAAGCAAAAGAAGGAGAAAGAAATTGCTCATGCTGGGTATTCTTTCCTCGCAGAGGCGCAAAAGGCATTGAACGATGGTGACCTGTTTCGTTCACGAACCTATTATGAGAAGGGTTTGACAGTTGTTGAACCATGGTTATTCCTTGATCTTAGACTTACCCATGAGGGTAAAAAAATAGATGTGCCTAATGCTCTTTACAAGGGGTATGTATCTCTTTTTGACGGACTTCAACTGATAGTTGAGCCTCAAATTATCAAAATTAACGAAGAAACAACAGGAACAGATATTCGCGTACATCTCACTCGATATGGTGCGAATGTGTCAAATATGCCAATTGTGGCATCGTTTCGAGAGGGAAATGGTATAATCTCAGAGAAAAGCAAAACTGATAATACAGGTGTTGCTTCATTCCGATTGACAACGGTTAACGGAAAGGAGAATGTTGCTTTTATCAAATTTGCACTTGCACAAGAGGTGCTAAACGGATTAGGAATTTCCTATCGCAAATATCTTTCTACCCAGAACTGGCCAGAGGCATCTTGCCGAGTAGAGGTTGAGAGTAGTGTAAAAACAGCTTATCTGCATAATGCGGGATGCGATTTATCAACACTTCTAAAGCAGCTTACTGCTCTGTTGGGTAATAATCACTTTATTTTAACACCAGATCCTGATGAGGCAGAAATCTTTATTGATGTTAAGAATACTGTTGATTATGCTGGAGTTGTTCCTGGAGAGATATACAATTTAAATGAAAGTTTTGTGAATTTACATATGAAATTCTATGACAATAAAAATCAGCAACTGTTGTACACCTATGATATACAACAATTGCGCGTACTATCTCCAGAGAAAAATAGTGTTGAGCAGACCATGGCACAATGTACACGTGAATTAATGAAACGAGTACAAAAGGAATTGCCTAAAAAAATAGTATTAAACACAAATCACTAATTATTAATAAGTTGAATTATGAAAAAGATGTTATTTTTAGCTATTGCTATTCTCCCATTGTTTTTTGTATCTTGTGAGCAAGAAACATCAGTAATTAACCCTATAAAAAATCAAACAACAACGGATTTTTTGAATTTATATGGTCAGTCAACTGACTACATTGAAAATGCGTTGAAATGGTTTGAGATTTCAGACATTACGAGGGATGATGGTAGTGTCTTTTGGGCTGTTGAATTTGATGGTGAGTATCCATGGGTAGATGGCGATCAAGTTTTTATCTCATTAGATATTGTTGGTGGTAAATGTACTAAAGTGTCATTGTTATTTAAGAATGATACCTATAACCAATCTGCTATGGATGGTATTATGGCGTTATATGGTGAAGCTGACGATGGTACAGATACATGGTGTGAATGGTTTTTAAGCGATAACTCTTTGATTTCGTATTACATTGGTGGTGAAACGTTACATATTTACCGTGCTGCGAAAACTCCATACAATAGTGCTCCTAAAGCCTATAAGAAAGCTGCTTCATTAGTGAAATAAAGTTGATTAAAATACAAAAAGAGGGATGTGTCTGTTTTTGACACACCTTCTTTTTTTGTATTATTTTTACTGCATTATTATAGAAGGTAAAAGGTGAAAACGAAAAACTGAATTTTCACCAAACTGTACTCATTTTTATTGGTAGAAACGGAACATCTAAGAAATTTGCCATAGTGACAAATTTACTTTCTCCACAACGCTTTTGTAAAGAGCAACAATATGGTAAAAATCTCCAAACGGCCAATCAACATCACGAAGCTCATCACCCATTTAGCCACAGTAGGGAACGTGGCATACGTACCTGCTGGACCAAACTGACCAATACTAATTCCTACATTACCAATAGCCGAAACAGCAGAACCAATAGCCTCGTCGAAATCTACACCAGTAGCACAGAAAATCACCACCGTGACAGCTATGATGAAGACATAGAAAATTAAAAACGCCATGATGTTGTTAATAGTCTGCTGAGGAACAGTTTTCTCGTTGAGTCTCACAGGGATAATCGCATTAGGATGAATACGGCGTTGGAACTCAGCCACACCATTCTTCAAAATAATCGCCAAGCGCACCCACTTGATTCCACCTGCTGTACTACCTGCACAAGCACCCGTCAGCATCAAGAAGAATATAACTACCCATGCCACTACTGGCCAATACATATAGTCGGAAATGGTATAGCCCGTAGAGGTCATCGAACTAATCACCGTGAACAAACTATCGCGGAAAGCACGCTCCATCTCCACACCTGACCAACCTGGGCGAGCAATATACAGCCCTAAAGTCAGCAATACTGCAAACATTGCTACTGCTACACTATACCAACGCAACTCCTCATCTCGGAAGAAATAGCGAGCTTTGCCACGCAACAGATAGATAAGCAGTACGAAGTTGATACCCGAAATAAACATGAAGAACGTCACTATATAGTGAATAGCCGCCGAGTCGTAGAATTCCAAACTATTATTGTGCGTAGAGAAACCGCCAGTGGCAATCGTAGAGAACGAGTGACACACCGCGTCGAACACATCCATGCCACATAGCCACAAGGCTAACACCTCAGCAGCAGTCAGCAATACATAGGTTGTCCACATCATTTTTGCCGTATCAGCAATACGAGGCGATAGTTTTTCGTACGTCAAGCCCGACACCTCGGCAGCGTAGAGCTGCATGCCATTCAGTCCAAAAATAGGTAATATAGCAATAGACAGCACAATGATTCCCATACCACCAATCCACTGCGTGAGCGACCGCCAGAAGAGCAGTCCGTGGGTAATGACCTCCAAATCAGGGATGATAGTAGCACCTGTGGTAGTAAAACCCGACATACTCTCAAACCATGCATCGGTCAGTGTGGGCACTTGTCCACTGAGGTAATAGGGCAGCAATCCAAAGGCAGAGAACACCACCCATACCATTGCCACAATCACATATCCCTCTCTCTCGCCCATGCGCGATTCGGCACGGCGACCCACTAGCAAGCCAATGACACCTGCCAGCAGCGTGATGATAGTGGATAGCAGAAACACTCCACTGTCTGGTTCGTTGTACCATAGACTAACCCCCAGTGCCATAGTCATAAACACCGCCTCAATGAGCAGCAGTGCGCCCATGGTACGGAAGACCATCCGTGTGTTAAACGTGCGTGTCATTTGAAGAACTTCTCTAATTGTCTGATTACTTGGCTTTTGCAGAAAACTACCACTTGGTCGCCTTGTAAGATTTGCGTATCGCCGTTGACGAGGATACCTTCTCCTGCGCGCACGATAGCACCGATATTTGCATCCTTAGGCAGTCGCATATCGCGAATCTTAGCTTTGGTAATGCGGCTACCCTCCTCCGCCATAAATTCCACTATCTCTGCATCTGCACTGGTCAAGTTGCGCACGTTGAGTACGCTAGCATCTAGTAGCATTTGGTAGATATACGAAGCAGCAATGGTTTTCTTATTGAGTACCGTACCGATATCCAAGCCCTCTGCCATCGGGATATAGTCGATATTCTCTACCTCGGCAATGGTCTTTTTCACGCCAAAACGCTTGGCAGCCATACAGGCAAAGATATTCGCTTCGCTGCTGTCAGTAACTGCTACAAAAGCATCAGCATCCTCTATGCCCTCGTCTTTGAGCGTAGCCATATCGCTACCGTCGGCATTGATAATGAGTGCGTTGTTGATTTTCTCGCTGAGATGGTAGCAGTGCTCGCGGTCGGCTTCGAGAATCTTGATATTGAGGTCATCGGGCAGGTTCTGTACCGTCTTTTGTGCAATCTTTGATCCTCCAAAGAAAACGATAGTATTGATGTCCTTCTTTTGCTTACCCAATTGCCCGCGCAACACTTTCATATTCTCTCGTGTGCAGACAGCATATACCATATCGTCGGCTTGTATTTCATCAGGTCCGCTAGGAATGATGGTCTCTTGTCCGCGTTTGATAGCCACTACTCGGTATAATCCGTGATTGAAGAATCCTGACATAAATTGCTTGCCAATCACTTCCGCTCCTTCTCGCACTTTCACCACACACAGCTCCAACGCTCCACCACATAGAGTGAGGTGGTAGCGCATCCAGTTGGTTTTGAGCGAAGCGGTAATCTCCTGCGCGGCCAGTAGCTCGGGATAGATGAGGTGGTTGAGTCCCATCTGCTCGAAGAGGCGTTTGTTCTCAGGAATCAAGTATTCATAATTGTCAATACGAGCCAACGTCTTCTTCGCACCCAACTGATTCGCCAGCAGACATGCCGTGATATTATCCGACTCGGATGGTGTAACTGCGATGAAGAGGTCCACATCCTTTACCCCAATACTTTTCAAGTCGTATATAGATGTAGGGCTACCCACTTTGGTCAGCAGGTCGTAGTTAGCATCCAAATCGCCCAATCTGTCCTGGCGATCATCGATAAGACTAATATCCATATCCTCGCGCGACAGCAGTTTAGCCAAATGGCGTCCTACTGCTCCAGCGCCTGCAATAATGATTCGCATATGCTATTCTTTTTTATCTTCGTACACAAGTGTACAATTACGCAATTTTGAGGCAAAGGTACAACATTTTTCCGAGATGTGCAAATTTTAGGTATATATTTCTATTGTGGCCTATATATAGATACGTTATAATCTGCATCCCATGGAATTATATTCTTTGCCATTGTGAATAATAATGAGTTGCCCATTGCGAATAGTTTTGCGTGTGGTTGTTACAGGCATAGCAATATGACTTGATTCTGTAGGACAGAAGTGTGTGGTGAATGGCAACTCTATCGCATCTGCAAGCGGTTGCAAGTGATTATCAAGAGGTTGCACGCTGATGGTGTAGTTGTCTGGATAGAAACGTGCACTAAAATAGGACTCATCTTTGAAAAGGTTGACAATCGTATCTCCTTGACAGGTGGTAACAACTACACGGAAATGGGGTGCTTTACTCTGCCATGAAGCCAATAAAGTGTCGCAGTTAATCTGCAATTGAAGATTCTGCACTGGGATGAAGAGGCTGACTATGAGTACCGCTTCAGGTGCAAGATACTGGTGCTGATCATCAACGGGGCGTACGTGGATAGAGTAAGTATCCTCTTGAGGTGCAGAGAGGGTAACCTCAGTATCAGATAGATAAGATTGCGCTAAAAGAGATGATTGACTGTCATAAACACTCACCTCCACCAGAGTAGCATTTGATACCCATTGGAAGGTAGCTTTAAGTCCGTCCACCCGAATCAACTCAAGCTGTTGGATGCTGTAGTCGGTAGTATCGGTATATGTGGTTTGATAGACATACCCCTGAAGGGAAGGTAAATGGTTATTATAGTGTTGCAACCTGCCATAGAGTATGAGCTGATTACCCGGTTTGATTTCATCGCCAGTGGTGAAAGCGGAGTTGTTGAGCCAGCGCGTATTATGACAATAGAGTTGAGGGTCTTTGGTGTCAATGTCAGTAATGGAGAACGAAGCTGTTTGTTGCTGCACGATTTGTTCTGGCGTCATATAACATGCGCTGATAGCACCACTGACAAAGAAGGATACATAAGTAAAATCGCTCTCTGATAATGTCGTAGCCAAACGGTAAGCACTAGAAGCAGGAATAAATGCGGCCAAGTCATAGGTAATCATGTTGTCGTAGTAGAAATAGTTAGTGCCATCGTAATAATACCATAACGGTGTAATCTGGCTGATTGCTTGAAATGGCTGTTCTGCTCCATAGTCCATATAGTATTGCAACTGTAGTTTCCCATCATTGTCTTGCGTGATGGTGACGTAGAGTTCTTTTGGCTCATGTTTGGAGCAGGATTTATAGTAGCCCACTGCATAAAAAGCATTGCCGCCAATAGTGCCAGGTAATCCACTATTGGTAGAATCAAACTGATAAGTGCCTACTACTGATGTGTTGCTCTGACTATAGAGTGTGCACCGCAGAAGGGCATCGGTGTCAGAAACAGAATCATTCCAAAAAGCAGCCGATGAAAAATCTACTTCCCACTGATTGGTGTTCGCAACTTGTATAAACTGCGCATTAACCAGTGGTTGGTGCAACGAAGTAGGTTGTTCTGACTCAAAGATAGCTAGATTGCCTGCAATAGTGAATGGCAATCGCACATAGCCTTGGTTTTTGACAGCTATGCGATTGATTTGCCCTTGTTCATCGTGCCAGGTTATTTCTAGTTGGTAGTTACCATCTGGTAGAGCAAGGTCATCGTATGAATAGAGTGAAATGACTTTGTAATAGTAGTTGGGGCGGAGTTCGATAGATTCGACAGGCAATGACTGAAGTAGTTGGTTTTGATCGTTATAAATATCGTAGGTGATATCTCCTATGGCCTTTTCAGTGCCGTAATTAGTGAAATTGATGAGGTTAAATGATATATTGCTAGACGTGTAGATTGTATCTTCGGATGTACGTTCAATTTCATCAACTGTGATAAATGCAGAAGGCTTTCCACCCTTGTTCGGCTGAATTCCTATGTATGCAGTAACATTTTCAGTGAATGCTAGTTGACTACTACTGCCACCAGTACCATGGGTTTCTGGAGCGAGCGCAGAGAGCGCAAAATAACCATCTGCCAAGCCGTTCCACCCCCAATTGATATGTAGAAATCCATCAGATTGCATACCGTCGCAAACAAAAGCATGCCCCTCTTGGTTGGTTGTATGCCCTGCTATCATCACAGGTCTTCCCTGCTGTAATTCGTTAGCAATTTGGCTGAGCATATCGGTTTGTAGAAGGTAATCCTTAGGTAGTATTTTGTAAGCAGCATCATAATCGAAATGATTGACCAAAGCCTTGAATACATTGGAAGGTATAGAACCGCTACCGCTAGGTGTATAGTCCATGTCCATAGCTATACCCAAATGGTAGATAAGTGTAGCCACGGCTTCTGCCTGCTGGTCGGTATAAGTGTTTTTTTCATAATTGGGCAATATATTCTCCCAATCATAGGTAGTAGTTTCAAAATCAGCACTAAGTGAGATATTGTGGGTTTGAGTGACATATGAATATTTACCTATACCCGTTTTAGGATACTGATATTTGTACATGATTTGACCGATGGCCGTAGCGGCACACCCTGTAGGTGTTTTTTTCTTGAGTATAGTGGGTGTATACAGATTGTAAGGAGCATTTTGTCCCCAATGTACATTGGCCAGAATGGGCTGAATAGTGGGATAAGTATTGGATTCGGTAGTAATTCTATGAGTACGTTGGATAGCCTTTTTTGATTGCGAAGGTTGGGATGCTGATGCGTTTGTATTGCTCAATTCATCTGCGTACATTTGCAACCAAAATTGCAAGTTCGCAGGCATATGTGCAGCATCAATATATCCGCTGTCTGCATATCCGAGAATGGTGCGCGCGTTTTCGTCGGCTGATACGAGTACGAATCCTTGATCGTTATGATTGAAAACATACACGGCTGGTGTAGTAGCATCTACTTGATATTGTGTGTATGCTAAATCTACAGTGCGCAACGCTGCGGCGCGTTGTACAGAACGAGAGTGTGAAGGTGCGATAAACCTTTGGGCGATTTGCGCTGCTTGTTCTGGAGTACGTGCTTGCAGTACAAGATTACAAAGCAAAACAAGACTAAAGAATATAGTTTTTTTCATACATCAGTGATAGTGTAGGTTAGTGTTTATTGTTTGAGACTTTCGAGGATAGAATTGGCAATGCCTTCCTTGTCTAATTGTAAGATTTGGTACAACTCCTTCGTACTACCATGCTCCACAAACTGGTCATTTACTCCCAAGCGTATTACACGTGGTGTGTAACCATTATCTGCCATAAACTCAAGCACCGCACTACCTAAGCCACCACTGATTACACCATCCTCTACTGTGATGATTGTAGTAAAGCGTTTGCCTATCTCGTGCAGCAACTGCTCATCCATCGGCTTGAGCCATCGCATATCGTAGTGAGCCACCTTCGCCTCATCGCCTAATAGCCTTATCGCCTCAATCACCGTATAACCGATAGCGCCAAGAGATAGTACCGCCACTTTTGCTTCCTCACTTTCTCTCAAGCATACCCCTTTGCCGATAGTTACCTTTGCCTTATCGCCTAATTGCCTCATCGCCTCATCACCTTCATTCGTTCTGCCACGCGGATAGCGGATTGCGATAGGACCATCGTAGTCCTTCGCTAGTCGCATCATCTGCTGTAAATCTTCTTTGGTCATAGGCGCACCAATCACCATATTTGGAATAGGTCGCAGGTATGCTAAATCCAATAATCCGTGATGCGTAGCACCATCGTTGCCCACGATACCAGCACGGTCAATGCAGAAAATGACATGCAACTTAGGCAACGCTACATCGTGGATGATATTGTCGTAGGCACGTTGCAAAAAACTAGAGTAGATATTGCAGTAGGGAATCAATCCCGCTTTCGCCATACCTGCGGAGAACGTGACGGCATGTCCTTCGGCTATGCCGACATCGAATACGCGATCGGGCAATTCGCGCTGCATGATATTCATGCTACAGCCACTAGGCATAGCAGGTGTAACACCTACTACACGCTCATCTTCTTTTGCTAATTGAAGCAGTTGTTCGCCAAATACTTCTTGCCACAAGGGCTCTTGCCTCTCACCTTTCGCCTTTAACCTCTCACCTGTCTCTATACTAAATTCTCCTGGCGCATGCCATGTAGTCTGATCGTTTTCTGCGGGTTCGTAGCCTTTTCCTTTTTTGGTGATGATGTGCAATACTTTAGGTCCTTCGTAGTCTTTAATCTCTTTGAATATGCGCACCAAGTTCAGCACGTCGTGTCCGTCTGCTGGACCGAAATACCGAAGGTTAAGCCCTTGGAAGATATTATTATCTTGTTTGGTAAGTAGTGCTTTGAGATTATTGTTGAAACTTTGTAGGCGCCCTTTATTATCATCATTGATAAGGTGCAACTTACGTGCTACTCTATATCCCCACCAACGCCAGCGATTGTATCGCTCGCTCGTAGTCAAATCTACTAGGTATTGCGTAAAACCACCTTTGATAGGGTCGATAGCCATATTATTGTCATTGAGTACAATCAGCAGATTATTCTTGAGCATAGAGGTATTGTTTAGTCCCTCGAATGCTAATCCGCCTGTCATAGCCCCGTCACCGATGATCGCTACCACTCGTTGCTTCTCAACTCTACCATCTACAGCTGCTTTGGCGGCAATCTCTTCACCAATGGTAATTCCTAATGCTGCCGAAATACTGTTGCTAGCATGACCTGCGATAAAAGCATCATATTTGCTCTCCATCGGAGATGGAAAAGGTGCAAGTCCTTTGAACTGTCGGTTGGTATGAAAACGTTCACGGCGACCCGTAAGAATCTTATGTGCGTATGCTTGGTGCCCTACGTCCCATACTAGTTGGTCGTTGGGGGTATCGAACACGTAATGCAGAGCGACCGTTAACTCCACCGTACCAAGCGACGAGCCTAAGTGACCAGGGTTGTGGCTCAACTGCTGAATAATAAAGTCGCGTACTTCGCTGCACACCTGTGGCAATGCCTCCAATGGCAATGCTTTCAAATCACTAGGATAGTATATCGTATGTAGGTATTTATACTCCATGATTATGTCATGATAGTCATAATTAGCGTGCAAAGGTACAACTTTTTTTGCAAACAAACAAATTCTATATTAAAATTATGCTGCAACGTGAAAAACTTTCTTGCTTGGGCACCCCAGCCAATGTTTGGCACGATTTTTGTAACATTTATGGTAGAATATGTTTTCTCGTGTGTGGAAGACTATTTTTGGATATTATTAACCTTACTAAAATTGGATGATTATGAAGAAGATTTTCGCCGTTTTGGCAACCGTTATGATTTCGCTGACTGCATGTGCAGATCGCCAACAGCAGATAGACTATCCTAAACTGCCCGTACAAGCGCAGGCGTTTATTCAAACTTATTTCAATCATGCAGATATTGCATACATTGAGCGTGAGAGAGATGGTATGCACTACGAATATAGTGTGTATTTGAAGAATGCTACAGAAATTGATTTTGACAATCATGGTAATTTGCAATCCATTGATTGCAAGGTGTCACCTGTGCCTGCTGGTATTGTGCCTGAACTGATCGTTAACTTTGTGAGTTTACACCACCCAGATCATTTTATTGTGGAATATGCAGTGGACTATCGTCGTTTGAAGGTGGAACTTAGCAATGGATTGGACTTAGAGTTTGACCTAGAAGGTAATTTCATACGAATTGATGATTAATTAGTATAATGAAAAAATTATATCGTTCTTCCAACCGCATAGTCGCAGGTGTTTGTGGCGGTATCGCTGAGTATTTCGATGTTGACCCCACGTTGATTCGTGTTGTGTATTTGGCGTTGACGCTCTTTTCGGTAGCATTTCCAGGGCTGCTATTATATTTAATTATGATGATTCTGATGCCTAATTACGATAAGGTGGGGTAGAATTATAGAAAACTGAATGATATGCCCCTTACTGCTTACCAACAAACACTAGATTATCTCTACGCGTCGCAACCTGCTTTTCATATGGTGGGTGCGGCTGCGTATAAGCCGGGATTAGACAATACGTATCGCCTGATGGCACATCTGGGTAATCCGCATACGCAGTTGCGTGCAGTGCATGTGGCAGGTACGAATGGCAAAGGCTCTACTTCCCACCTCATTGCTGCGGCATTGCAGGCGCAAGGGTATAGAGTGGGGTTGTTTACTTCACCCCATTTGGTGGATTTTCGAGAACGTATCCGTATATCTGGCGAGATGATACCCGAAGCTACAGTGGTACAATTTGTGGCAGATAATCGTGCGTTTTTAGACGAAGTGCGCCCGTCTTTTTTTGAGACGACAATGGCGTTGGCTTTCTGGTATTTCGCTCAGCAGCAGGTGGATATAGCGGTCATTGAAGTAGGATTAGGTGGACGACTAGATAGCACGAATGTCCTCACTCCATTGTTGTCAGTAATTACGAATATAGGTATAGATCATACCGAGTTTTTGGGAGATACGATATCCAAAATCGCTGCTGAAAAGGCAGGTATTATCAAGCCGCTTGTGCCGTGCGTGATTGGCGAAACGCACCCCGAGACACAGGACGTCTTTCTCTCTCGCGCTCGCGAGTGCGGCATATTAGGTGATGGATTGGAAACAACCAATTGCCGCCTTTGGATGGCTGATCAAAGTGGGTATATGCGCAAACGACGTATGAAAGAAGTACTTGAATGTCAACTAAAGGGTAATTATCAAGATAAGAATCAGCAAACGGCTTTTGTCGCGTTGCAAGTGTTGAGAAATATCTGTGGAGTGGACATCAGCCGAGAAGCTATTGCCACTGGCTTTGCGCAAGTATGTACACTAACGGGCTTACGCGGTAGATGGGAAGTCCTCTCACAATCGCCATTGACTATCTGCGATACAGGACATAATAGCCATGGGATCCGCTATGTGGCAGAGCAACTCTCAACTCTCAGTTCTCGCCTCCATATCATTTTCGGCATGGTAAGCGACAAGGATATTGATGACGTACTGCGCTTGTTACCCGAAGAGGCTATCTATTATTTTACGCAACCTGCCACTTCTCGCGCTATGCCAGCTAGCGAACTACAAGCGCGTTGGCTGCGATTGCATCCTAATACCTCATCACACATCTTTGCTACTGCACAAGACGCGCTGCAAACGGCATATACCAACGCAAGTGCCGATGATATAGTGTTTGTTGGGGGAAGTAATTATTTGGTAGGTGAGGTGTTGCGTATGCCTCTACCTGCATTCCACAATTGAAACGAATTAAGTAGGTTCTGCCAAATAATGTAAGCGGCAGGACCTATGGCAGATAGCGGATTGAGATACATCTGAGCCATCCATACGCCCAAAGCGGTGTTCTTTTGACCGAAAGCTTGCCCCGCGGTAATGCGACTCTTCTGCTGAATGCTATAGGTGGCTGCTTGTGGGTTGATTAAGATATCTTGATAATCTACTCCATGACTAGTAGCCGGAAAATGATAGCCAATCCATCTACCCAATACAAATTGCAGCAAGCAAACCATCAGCGATCCTATGCACAATGCAAGGATTGCCCATCCAGAATACTCTTGCGTGAGTAGGGTGTAGGTGATTTGGCTAATCAATACAATCAACAGCAATATCCATAGATAGAATGGCATAGATGCCCATCGGGCATTCAGTGTGAAAGTGCGTGGTGTGCCCTTGCGGCGGTAGTACCACTCATAGCTCAATCGTAATAGCCATGCTGCGATAAAAGGTCCTAGCAGCATAGGGCTTACCCTGCGTAGTATCATCCACATCGCAGGTAGAAATTCCATCCCCGATTCGGTATTGATGAGTGGAAAGAACGCAGGTACTATCACTGCGGTAGCGATGTTGCTCACCAAACTGAATGTTGTCAAGTTCTGAATACTTCCGCCTAATTTGCCTGCGATGATAGGTGCTGCGGTGGCAGTTGGCATAATCACGCACACCATTAGGCCTTGTGCTATGATAGCAATATCGTCTTTTGTCAAATACCCATTACTCATTTCTATGAACCAGTCTGCCAATGCCATTAACCCATAATACACCCCTGCCGTCATCATTAGTTGCACTACTAGCACTATTCCATGCCACACACGCAAACGCAGGTCAAGTGGATTGACTTTGCAAAAGGTGAAGAAGAGCATCAAGCATATCAGTGGCGGCATCAACCCATTGAGGTGCCTAAACCACGGATACCCTACGGCACCTATCACCATGGCAATGATAAGGGCGTAGCGATCTATGAATGTGAAGATACGGCGCATTGAATGGCTTGTAATTCTTCTTCAGTGAAGGTTATATTATTGATGGCTTGGATATTGTCCTCCAATTGTGTTACGCTACTTGCGCCCACAATCACACTCGTCACATCTTTCGCTAGTAGCCATGCAATGGCCATCTGCGCTAATGTCTGACCGCGTTGCTCGGCAATAGCTCCCAATCGTTGTGCCATAGCCACAACGTCGTTAGTCACCTGCTCAGGACGCAAGAACACATTCTTGCTCGCACGACTGCCTGCGGGGATACCGTTCAGATAGCGATTGGTGAGCAGACCTTGTGCTAGTGGTGAGAAGCAGATGAATCCTGAACCATTCTCCTTTGCTACGGGCAGGTTCTTAATCAATGTCTCAGGTGCCAATATACTAGCTTTGTATTGTCCAATCACACAGGGCACGTGTGCTGCACGCAGATAATCGTAGCACTCTTGTTGCTTGTCAGCAGGGTAGTTGCTGATACCTGCATACAATGCTTTACCCGAACGAACAATGTCCACCAATGCTTGCATCGTTTCTTCAATAGGGGTATTAGGGTCGTAACGATGTGAGTAAAATATATCGAAGTATTCCAACCCCGTGCGTTTGAGACTTTGGTCGCAAGATGATATGAGGTATTTCCTCGAACCACCATCGCCATAAGGTCCATCCCACATCAGGTAACCTGCTTTCGACGAGATAATCATCTCATCGCGGTGTGCTGACAAATCCTCACGAAGCACCTTACCAAAAGTCATCTCTGCGGTGCCAGGAGCAGGACCATAGTTATTCGCAATATCAAAATGGGTAATTCCTTTATCCCACGCATGTAGCAGCATGTCGCGGGCTACATCAAAGGGGTCTTCACTACCAAAATTATGCCATAATCCTAAGGATACAAGAGGTAATTGCAAACCACTCTTGCCAGAAAATCGAAATTTCATAGTATCTTAAATTAAAGTTAATATTTCAAGTGGATGATTGACCATGTGGTCGGGGGTTACGGTAAGCAATTGCTCTTTCGTGCAGAAGCCCCAGGTACAAGCCACGAAAGGCAAGTTGGCTGCTCTGGCAGTAGCGGCATCTACTAACGAATCGCCGACATAATAAATAGGCGAAAGGTTAGAGGCTAAAGGCGAAAGGCGATGGATAATATCCCAGACTATTTGTGGGTCGGGCTTGCGAGGAATACCCGCACGCTCGCCCAATACCACATCAAACGTGTTTGGGAAGAAGTGAGCGACAATCTTCTCCGTGGCTGCTTGATACTTATTTGATGCCACCGCTAAAAATAATCTCTCGCCTTTTCGCCTCATCGCCTCATCGCCTTTTTGCTTTAGTGCTTTCAGCAGTTCTGGAATACCATCATATGGACGGGTGAGGTCGCAGTTATGTTGGTCGTAGAAGGGCACAAAGTGTTCGCGCAGGCGAAGCACCGTGGCTTCATTGCGATGCTCTTCGGGCAAGGCACGCTCAATGAGTTTGTTGATTCCATTGCCTACTAAACGGGGATAGTCCTCAATCTTATGCGTGGGAAAACCACAAGCCGACAAAGCATGGTTGCACGCCTGCCCTAAGTCATCAATTGTATTGATTAGTGTTCCGTCTAAGTCGAAAATTAGTAGCATATATTTAGGTCGCTTCGTTGTTAGTAGTTAGGGTTACATCCATATGTGGGTAGGCAAAGGTATATCCATGTTTGGGCAGTTCTGTGTAGAAGAGTTTGTTGAAATGGAAGTACACATCCCAATAATCGGCAGACTTCACCCATGCGCGCACAACGAACGAGATGTTATTATCGTTCAAGGAAGAAAGCGCAACAAAGGGGTCTGGAATAGTTATTTTGGTGGTATCAATTGCTACAGGCGAAGCATTCTTTGGACGCTCATGTTGAGAGGTCAGGATACGTTCGTCGGATAGAATCAGCTCTTTCAGCAGTGCAATACAACCATCTGCATCCACGCCATAGTCCACACTGACAGTCCAATCCACGCGGCGCAATACTTGTGCCGATACATTCTCAATCGTGCCATTGAATAGTGCTCCGTTAGGCAATATAATTACTCGGTTATCCACGGTGAGAATACGTGTGGTGACTATGGTTACTTCCATCACCGTACCGCTCACGCCTTGCGCAATGATAAAGTCGCCTGCCTTGAACGGACGGAAAACCAACAACATAATACCTCCTGCGAAGTTCTGCACCGTACCAGACAATGCCATACCAATCGCCATACCGCCTGCGGTGAGCAGTGCGGCGAAAGAGGTGGTGTCTAATCCGAGAGTGCCTATCAGTACAAGAATAAGTATAACGGTCAGCGCAATACTGGTAAACGATGTTACGAATGATGCCAATGTGCGTTCGGTCTTGCGGCGCTCGAAGATACGCTCTAACATTCGTTTAATGCGACGAATCACCCATGCTCCTACAAAATAGAGCACCAATGCTATGACTACTTTGATGCCAAAATCAATCGCACTATCCAACCAACCGCGAAACACTACCTCGGGTTCGCTTTGCACCTGTTGGATGAAATTTTCGGTTATATGTTTGATTGAATCTGCTGGCAGAATATTGGGAGCAGGTGTTTCGATATTCAGAAGCATATTGGTGTATAATTTTGTGGTGTATTTATATGTTTCAGCCTGCAAAGGTACAAAAAAAAATGTATATGTGCAAGAAAAGTTTACAAAATGCTGATTTGTGGTGATTTTGTATTACATGAGTTTCCGCGTGGGTGTTTTTTTTGAAAAAAGTTTTCGTGTGCCGAAAGTTGTGCTGAATAGATGATGCACTAATATAAAAAACCAAATAGCCAAAGAGGTATACGATTAATATCTCCCACAGATGTATTATCAACTGCTAAGAAGCTATTTTGCACACCTCGTATCTGCTTAAACGTCTTTGATGCCCCACCTACTTCAAATGTATATTGCGTATCAACAACGAAATCACCTTTTTTAGCCAAATACACTTCGTGCCCTGCTTCTATTAGTTGATTACAGAAGAAGGTTTCTCTGATGGTTCCGATATTCGTGTTGGATGACAATGCATGCATCAAGTTAGAATTTCCCATGTATATTTTATCTGGTTTGCGTAGCATTCCTACAGAGCGTGGTTCACGAGTAATCAAGCGTAATACACCTGCCTTTTCCAAAGTATAGAGCATACGCAATCCACCTTCGCGATTTGTTTCCACAGCAGCGAATAACTCAGTCATATTAGGAGTCAAAGGAACAGCTTCGGACAAAACCATAAGCAATCGTTTAGTCTTTTGGATGGTAGAATAATTCACGTCTTCCAATGCAGGCCAATCACGTTCCAATATTAACCAAATAGTTTCTTGCAAGCGTTGTTCAAAGCCATCACCTTTTTCTTTGTAAAATGGATAACAGCCTTTGGTTAGATAGTTTTCAAACAACGGTTGAATAATCATTTGTTCTGAAAGACTGGATGCTATATTGATTGAATCGTTCAATATTTGTTCTAATGAATAAGTGGGTAGTTCTACTCCTGACTCTATGGCAATATATTCACGCAGCGACATGACTGGCATAGTGTATATACGCAAACGACGTGACAAATCACCTGCCTGAGTATTGATGTGCAACATGCTACTACCTGTAAATACAATGTATAAGGTAGGGAAGTCATCATAGATATTTTTGATTTCTGTTTGCCAATTATGATAGTGGTGTATCTCGTCTAAGAACAAGTGTGTACCACCATGTTGTTGATGGTATTGGGCAAGATCATATAGTGAGTGTGTCTGAAACCATCCGTGGTCCAAACTAGCATATAGCACTGGTTGACGATTAGGAAAGGTTTCTTTGATATGCTGCAATACCAATGTTGTTTTTCCCACACCACGGTAGCCACGAATACCAATTAGACGATTCTCCCAATTGATTTGGTGGTATAAGAATCTATGGAACTTTGTTTCGGTCGCTTGGAGGCGACTGGTCATTGCTTGGCGCAAAATAGAAATGTCTTCAATCATAATCTTGCTATTGTCTAATGTGCCTGCAAAATTACAATATTTTTTTTATATACGCAAACTTTTTAGTAAAAAATCGCCTTTCGGGCGGTGTTTTTTGTGCTTATTTTCGCCTATCTGGCGGCTAAATATGCTAATTTCGCTATTAAACACGCGGGAAGTGTAGTGTTTACCATCCTTCCCGCGTGAGTGTGTTTTTGTGAAAAAAGTTTTCGCGTGCTGAAAAATCGCCTGCGATTAATCGTTCGAACCCATTGGGCGAGATAAGACGATGGGGGCGAAAGTTCACACCTGCCTAAAGAAAATCAGCAGTTTTCTTTCTAAACATTTGTGTATGTCAAATAAATATAGTAATTTTGCGAGCAAAATTTGAGTGATATGTCTGAGAAACAACTGCAAATACGAAATTCAACTGCCGAGTTCCTTATTTTTCAAGCTGAGGATAAAGCACAGGGAGTGCAAGTCTTCTACGAGAATGAGACTATCTGGGCTACACAAAAAGCATTGTCTGTTTTATATGGTATAGACAAGTCTGGAATAAGTCGTCACATTGCCAACATCTTTAAGACAGGAGAACTACAACCAGATACGACAGTTGCAAAATTTGCAACCGTCGTCAATCGAGGTATCCGTGGGGAAGTTACAGAAGAATTGGAGTACTATAATTTAGACATGATTATCTCCGTTGGCTATCGTGTTAACTCCATTCGTGCTACACAGTTTCGCCGTTGGGCAACTTGTATTCTGAGGCAGTTTGCTTTGCGGGGTTATGTGATAGATCGCAAGCGTATGGAGAATGGCGCATTTCTCAGCGAAGATTATTTTGAACATTTGCTGGCTGAAATTAGGGAGATTCGCTTGTCTGAACGCCGTTTTTATCAAAAGTTGACAGATATTTATGCGACCAGTATGGACTACGACAAGGATGCTCCTACTACTCGCACATTCTTCCAAATGATTCAGAATAAAATGCACTACGCAGTACATCAACACACTGCTGCGGAGTTAATTCTGGAACGAGCAGATGCCAACAAAGAGCACATGGGGCTTACCACTTGGGAGAATGCGCCCAACGGCAAAATAGTAAAAACAGATGTTAGCATAGCCAAAAACTACTTACGCCAAAACGAGTTGGAGGATATGGGGCATATTGTTTCTGCTGTTTTGGATTTTGCAGAATCTCGCGCTAAGCGTCATATACCTATGACAATGGAAGATTGGGCTAAGCGTATTGACTCATATTTAAGCAGTGATGAGCGTCCGTTATTACAAACGGCAGGGCTTGTAAGCCATGAGCAGGCACAAGAGCATGCAGAAACGGAGTTTGAGAAGTATCGTATAGTACAAGACCGACTATTTGAGTCTGACTTCGATAGATTCGCATTACCAACCTTACCTTTTGAAGACAAGGAGGAGTAATCAACTTCCAAACAGCGTTCTGCTAGTTAGGCGACCACCATAGGAGATCTCTGGGACATCTGTGGGCTTTCGGTGGGCTTTTTGCAAGTTACCTGCGGGCTACGTGACCACTTCGCGATCACGAGTGCCTATCTATGCCCTATTTATATCCCATCTATTTAGCCAATCTACACTTCTCCCATTATCCAAGCCAAGAGGAATAGTACAAGTGGCGTAAGAATGGCAGCAGATAGTAATATTAACAAACGTGTTTGTTTTCGCCTACACGTATCGGATTTGTGAGCGCTTTGCTGTTCCGTTATGATTTTCGTAAACATTTCATCGCTCACAAAAGTATTTGCTTTCGCTGCTCCGATTAATGTGACAACGATATCCTCAACTTCATTAGCAATGTTATCTCTCTCGTCCCAATGATAACATTTTGTAATGCCTTCATCTTCGTCATATCTTTGATATCCATATTTCTGATAAATTGGCAGTTTGTCCGAGTTACATCCAGCCAAACATATCGTTACCGTGATATCATCTTGGAGTTCTCTACCAAAAAACAAAGCTCCTGAAATCTGAATCCAGTTTTTAATTGCAAATGGTACTCCCTCTATGTCTGGGGTTAATGTTGCTACATCATCATATCCGTTTTCAATCTTAGCAATAATTGAATTAATAAATCCGTTTAAGACAGTTTTTGTAGATACAAAGTTAATCTTTTGCCCACAATACTTACAGAAAACACTATTGTTTTCTATTCTCTGTTACAATTAGGACATTTCATATTCTTTTTTTCTTACAATAGTTATCACTGTAAAATGAGATAAATAACTACAAATAAAAAGGAGCGGGGTGTTCATTCCCCGCTCCAAAATAGTAGAAGCTTATGGAAAATGAGATACAACATATTATGGCTGCTAAATTTAGCAGCCATAATAATAAAAACTATCCAAGATTAATATTATCTGACTTTATCACGCAGATAATCAATGTCGTTTTGGGTATAAGCACGACCTCTACAACTAGGATGTACTGTAGGATGTTCTGAGACAATTGTTACTCTTTTAGCTCCATTTTCTAATAATCTTAAAGCATATGTAAGTGCTTGATCACAACTATCTACTTTAGAGTATGATACGGATCCATCTTGAGCTTCAACTATTAGAGAATAGGAAGCGTCAGGCAATGCCTTATAAACAGCAAGTCCTGCTGCACCAATAAGTTTTGCAGCAGCGCCTGCAGTGACTACTTGAGCCTGTGCCATTGGTGTCACAATAAAAAAAGAGAACACAGCTACAGCAATAAATGCTATCTTCTTCATAAGTTCTTTTGCTCGCTTATATCCCATTGAGCATCGGTTTTTAAGTAAATATTAATATTAACTATAGATGAGTTTTAAATATCCTCACCATTTGTATCACTTTCAGAAGGTACATCATTAGGAGTATCTACACGCGCAGGAGCACTCCATGCATTATAGCCTGCTTCAAAACCATCTGAAAAACCATACCAAAAATCTTCACTACAACCAGTGAATGTTGTTGCACATACAAACATCGCAACAAAAAATAATACTTTTTTCATTTTGTAATAATATTTAAATTTACACCTACTCACTTAATGGCTTTTCGGTATCCTCCATTGTTATTTCTATATCTTTTGTAGAAATATCTGATTCTAAACTAAGATTCTTTTTTGCATTTACTCCCCAAAATTCATTAGGGGTAATATGCAATCCTTCACAATATCCAGAAGAAAATAATGCTCCATCACATGATGTAAAAGCAACAAGTGTTATAAACAATACAATGTGTATTTTATTCATAATTAGTACGGGGTCATTTCTCACATCGACCATCGGGTTATATTTTTACATAGGTATACAAAAAAAGCGGGACTGCACTATTGCTGTTCCGCATTTCGAGGCCCTGGAATTGCCCTTAACTCTGAACAAGCAACACCGAGCCCACGCCGATATGTATAATAACGCACATGCATAACTATAGCGTGTACGGATCTGGATATACATATCCCGAGGACATCAAAATGCTGCTATGTCTTGGAGTTTATAGAATTTTCCAGGTTCCGAAATGCCAAGAACAAAGCGCGTTATGACGCCTTTATTATGTCTGCAATCATCCCACCCAAAGACACAATCCCAAGGCGTGGGCTGAATTACGGCTGCAAAGGTACAACTTTTTTTTGAATTGTGCAAAAAAAAAATATCAATCTTAACAAAAAGCACTTTTTGAGTTTCGGAGTTCTTAGGTCGTTCCTTGGTTCGTCTTTGGTTCGTCCTTGGTCTTTTACCCGAGATTACAAAGGAAGGAAAAAAGGGAGGGAATCTTAACAAAAGTACTTTTTTTGAAAAAGTACCCGAATACTATTCGGGAGTAATGGACAAAGAAAAGCAAGAAATCACATAATAGGCAGCCGTGTACCCTGTACAGAGGAAAGAAAAACGCCATTTATGTCGGCAACATAAATGGCGCGTAGATTTATTGGTTGATTGTATTAGCCGCGTTGTCTAACTGCCTCGTAGAGCATTACGCCTGCGGCGACGCTAACGTTGAGCGACTCAATAACTCCTGACATAGGAATACGTACCTGATGCGAGCATATGCGCAGGTTTCCCTCATAGATACCCTTGTCCTCACTACCCATCACGATAGCTGTTGGCATAGTCATATCTACGTCGGTGTAGTTGTCTGTTGCATGCTCTGTAGCAGCCAGCACATTGAATCCCGAATCACGTAGGTATTGCAATGCATCTTGCATATTATCCACCTTGCAGACTGGCAGATGGTATAGTGCACCTGCAGACGTTTTCACTGCATCGCCATTGATGGCTACGCTCCCGCGCGTACCTATGATTAACGCGTGAGCGCCTGCACACGCGCAGGTGCGAGCAATAGCTCCGAAATTTCGCACATCGGTCACACCATCTAATACTATCAGCAGTGGAGTCTTGCCTTCCTCAAATAGGGTAGGAACCAGCGACTCAATGTGGCAGAAATCTATTGGACTGAGAAACGCAATAGCCCCTTGGTGATTCTTGTCAGTATATTGGTTGAGTTTCTCCACAGGTACTTTCTGCACGGGTGTGGTAGTGCCCATCAGTTTCTTGAGCAGTTCTTTGCCAATGGTGGAAGTCATGTCACGGCGCAGGAGAATCTTATCCAAGGTCTTACCTGCATCAATCGCCTCAATGATAGCACGAATACCGAAGATCATTTCCTTTTCGGGCGGACGGCGGGTGTCGTAGGAACGCGGTGTGGCGGTTGTGTAACGTTGTGTAGTATTGTGTAGCATTGTGTAGTATTGTTTAGTATTTTAACCAATTGAGGAACTTCTCTATATCTTCGTCGTAAGCATAACTCGTTTCTACAATGCGGTTGCCATCGGCATCAAGTTGCATGTAGTAGGGCTGTGCATTGGATTGATATTCTGTGCGTTGCACATAACTCCACTTGTCGCCTATGGTTTTCAATGTCACCGTTTTGCCGTTCTCCTCTACCGTGATTGGCTCTGGCAATTTTGTCTTGTCGTCCACGATGAGCGAGATAAGTACATACTTGTGCATATGTTCTGCCACTTCGGGTTTGCTGAGTACCGCTGCCTCCATCTTACGGCAGTTTACGCAGCCAAAACCGTTGAAGTCCAAGAACACAGGCATGTTGTTCTCCTTCGCATAAGCCATACCCTCGTCATAGTCGGTGAAAGTGATTTGACCACCGTTGTTGGTCATGGTCTTGTATTGGGTATTGGTTATAGGCAATTGGCTATTGGCAGGGGCTGCGCCTGGTATCATCACCCAGTCTTGTGTGGACATTGGTGGTGCGAAAGCAGAGATTGCACGCAATGGTGCGCCCCACAAGCCTGGTACCATGTACATTGCAAAGGAGAGTGAAATAACTGCCAAGAAGAAGCGTGTAACACTGGTCTTGCGATGGTCTTCATCATCATGTGGGAAGGAAATCCATCCTAATAAGTAGCAGCCCAAGAGCGAGAAGATGATAATCCAAAGCGATACAAACACTTCGCGGTCGAGGATATGCCAGCCGTATGCCAAGTCGGCTACGCTGAGGAACTTCAATGCCAATGCTAACTCAAGGAAAGCGAGAGTGACCTTGAACGTATTCATCCAGCCGCCTGATTTAGGCAATTTCTTCAGTACCGATGGGAACATGGCAAACAGCGAGAATGGCAATGCCAAAGCCAATGCAAAACCAAGCATACCCATCGCAGGGGCGAGGATAGATTTGCCTGCTGCCTCTACGAGCAAGGTGCCAATGATAGGACCTGTGCAAGAGAACGATACAATCACCAAGGTGAATGCCATGAGCAGAATGCTGAGGAAACCAGTCGTGTTGCTAGACTTGCTATTGAGTGCTGTGGACCATGAACTTGGCAAGGTAATCTCAAATGCCCCGAAGAACGATGCCGCAAATAATACCAGAATCAAGAAGAAGATGATATTCACCACTGCGTTGGTACTCAATGCGTTGAGTGCAGAAGCACCGAAGATGAGTGTTACCAATAGACCTAAACCCACGTAGATAATCACGATGCTCAGTCCGTAGAGAATCGCGTCGCGAACTACTTGTGCGTTGGTCGTACCTTTGGCAGCACCGCCGCGTTTGATGAAGAAGGACACCGTCATCGGAATAATCGGCCATACGCATGGGGTGAAGATGGCCAATAATCCTCCCAGCAAGCCCATGACGAATATCCACCAGATGGATTGACCGCCTTCGTCACCTTTCGCCTCATCGCCTGATTGCCTCATCGCCTCATCGCCATTTGCAATCCACTCCCATGTCTCAGGAGCCGTACACATCTTGTCATCGCAGGCGTTGTAGCGCACGCGCACCGTGTCGGCTTTGGCTACTGTTTCGGTGAAAGTGCCTTCGTACTCGTCCATGTAGAATCCATCACCGAGTTCGATGATGTTGAGGTGCCAACCTTTATCGATGGTGGCTGTGAGGCGAACGCTATCGCCAACTACTTCGCCCGTCCATTTGATGGGCTGTACAATCTGTGCTTGTGCGGTCAATGCTATCGCGATTACCGCAAATATAGTCATTATTCTTTTCATATTCATTGTTTTTTAGTGTCGCGGATCGGGAGTTGGGATGCTATGATTAATTGATAGCTACATCACTCGGCATCCTCCAATCGCCACGTGGCGATAAACTCACGCCTACCACTTTGGGTCCATCAGGCAGGCAACTGCGTTTGAATTGTTGCGTGAAGAAGCGGCGCATAAACAAGCTGAGCCAATGCTCAATCGCCTCTTCGCTATATACGCCGTCAAACGCCATGCTCGCCATAAACGCGATCTTTTCGCGAGTAAAACCATAGCGCAAGAAATAGTATAGGAAGAAGTCGTGCAACTCATATGGTCCCACCTTATCTTCGGTTATCTGTGCGATATTGCCCTCGTCATCGGTAGGCAGCAACTCGGGCGATACGGGTGTGTCAATCACATCCATCAGTATCTCGCGCAATCGCTCGCCAAAGATGTTCTCTGCTGCATAGCGAACGAGGTAGCGTACCAATGTCTTGGGCACGCCTGCATTCACACCATACATCGACATCTGATCGCCGCAGTAAGTCGCCCAACCCAATGCCAATTCGCTCATATCGCCTGTGCCGACCACTAGTCCGTTGTATTTGTTGGCGAGGTCCATCAGCACGAGTGTACGGATTCGTGCTTGTGCATTCTCGTAGGTGATGTCGTGATTGTCGAGGTCGTGTCCTATGTCGTTGAGGTGCTGTGTCGCCATATCTCGGATAGGTATCTCGTGTATGCTTATGCCCAGCTCTTCCATCATCGCGATGGCATTGCTGTAGGTGCGGTCACTGGTGCCAAATCCAGGCATCGTTACGCCAATCACTTGACTGCGATTATAGCCCAATCGGTCGGCAGCCAATACACTGACTATCAGCGCGAGAGTGGAGTCTAGCCCACCTGATATGCCTATCACGAGCGATTCGGTGTGGGTGTGTTGCCAACGGCGCAGCAGTCCATGTACTTGCAGGTTGAGTACGTCCTCGCAATATTCGTCGCTCTCTTTTTTCTTTGGCAAGAATGGTGTCTGCGTAAAATGGCGATGCAATGGTCCGTTGTCTCTCGCCTCTCGCCTTATCGCCTCATTGCCTATCGCCTCATCAAGAGGCGCCACCTGCACATGGCGGAACTGCCCATGCTTATCGTGAGTGAAGTTCGTATTGCGTTGGCGGTCAATGCGCAGACGCTCCACATCTATCTCCGAGATAATCATGCTGCTCTCCATTTGGAAGCGTTCGCCAATCTCCAGCATCTCGCCATTCTCGGCAATGTATGTGCTACCTGAGAACACGATGTCTGTCGTCGATTCGCCTATGCCTGACGATGTATATACATAGCCACAATGCACGCGTGCCGACTGTTGGGTAATCATACGCTGACGGAAGGCATGCTTGCCTGTCACGCAGTTGCTGCTGGAGAGGTTGAAGATGATCTCTGCTCCCTGTATAGCGAGCTGTGTACTCGCAGGTAGAGGCGACCATAGGTCCTCGCATAACTCAATACCAAAACTATAATCTTTGGTGGTGAATAGTAGGTCAATACCAAATGGCACATCATTGCCCCAGAGTTCAATAGTTGGTATGCGTGGACGGATGCTGTTGACGTTGTTTTCCAGCACATCGCGTCCGCTGGAGAACCATCGTTTCTCGTAGAACTCTCCTGTGTTAGGTAGGTTGATTTTGGGTACTACGCCTACCACTTCGCCGTCGGTTATCACGAAGGCGCAGTTGTATAGGTTGTTGTCCACCTTGAGTGGCGCACCTACGAGCACAATGATAGGCAGGTCGCGTGTGAAAGTGCACACATCTTCTAGTGCACTGAGTGCATCTTTCTGCAATTGCTGTGTGAAGAACAGGTCAGCGCAGGTGTATCCTGTGATGCTGAGTTCTGGGAAGCAAACCACTTGTACGCCTTCTTGTACGGCTTCGGTGATTTGTTTCTTGATTTCACTTGCGTTGTATTGGCAGTCTGCCACTCGCATGTGTGGCACTGCTGCTGCCACGCGCACATATCCAAAACTTGTTGTCATATCCCCAGTAGATTTCGTGATTTGTGCACACATTGCACACATCGCACGCTTGCACGTGCGCACTAATTTGTCTGCAAAGGTACTGCTTTTTTGCGGAATATCAAAAAAAATACATGAAAATTGCATTTTTTTTCAAAAATATTTGGTCATATTAAAAAAAAGCAGTACCTTTGCACCCGCTTTCGAGAAGGAAGCGCTAGGGTGCTATCGTCTAGTGGCCTAGGACAACGGCCTCTCACGCCGTAAACCCGGGTTCGATTCCCGGTAGCACTACAGAAAAAATCAACTCTCACACTGAGAGTTGATTTTTTTTGTTTAGTGTACGGGCAAAGCGCCTAGTGTTTAGTGTTTTGTGTTTGGTGGGGTCTCGCATGGCGATGGAAGAATGAATCTATCAATATATCGCCTTAAGGTAGAACGATTGGTGCGTAGGCGACGGACCATTTCACATTGACGCATACCTTGTGCCATCATACGGCGGATACAAGCATCGTGGCGGTGTAAACGCCAGTATTTTGGGTTGGTGGGAGTTCCCTTTATTCTACCCACATGTTTGCCTTCTGCTTTCAAGCGAGCTAACGCCTCTTTGGTGCGTTGCGAGATCAGGTTACGCTCAATCTCTGCGGATAAGCCAAAAGCAAATGCCAACACCTTGCTTTGGATGTCATCCCCCAAGCGATAACCATCTTTGATAGTCCATACAAAACATTCTTTGGACATACAGATACTCAGAATCTCCATAATCATGTATAAGTTGCGTCCAAGGCGAGATAACTCACTACAGAGGATAATATCACCTTTGGTAGTCTTGCGCAGCAAACGACCAAGTTGGCGTTTGGTATAACTCTTGGTACCTGAAATAGTTTCTTCTATCCAACCATTGATAGTCAATTGGTTGTCTTCGCAGAATCGTTGAATCTCAAATCGCTGGTTCTCGACCGTCTGCTTGTCGGAACTTACGCGAATATACCCATAAACCATAGCATTTTTTGTGCGAAGTTACGAAAAAAAAACCAACTCTCAATGCAAGAGTTGATTTTTTATAAAATTGGACGCTTCGCTAATGGATATAGGACGCCCGTTGGGCTATTGGATATTGGAGCTTACCCCATCGCACCATTGACGCCGATGACTTGACCAGAAACGTAAGAAGAGAGGTCAGAAGCCAAGAAAAGCGCTACCTTAGCCACCTCTTCTGCTTCGCCACAACGGCGCATAGGAATCATCTTGGCAATCTCCGCTTGCGCCTGATCGCCTAAAGCGCGCGTCATATCAGTAAGGATATAACCTGGGGCAATAGCGTTGGCACGCACATTGCGACTACCCAATTCCTTGCTTAGTGATTTGATAAGTCCTATGATACCTGCCTTAGAGGCGGCATAGTTGATTTGCCCAGCGTTGCCTGCAATGCCCACAATAGAGGACATGGCTATGATACTACCACAGCGTTGACGCATCATTTGAGGAGTGGCAGCATGGCAGTAGTTGAATACCGATTTAAGATTCACACTGAGCACGCTATCCCATTGCTCTTCCGTCATACGCATAAGCAGGGTGTCGTGGGTGATGCCTGCGTTGCATACCAAAATATCGAGTTTGCCAAACGCATCTACTACCTGCTTGACTACATCGTGCGCAGCAGCAAAATCGGCTGCATCGCTTTGAATGCAGAGCACTTGCACACCTTTTGCTTGCAACTCGTGGGTTAACTCGGTGGCTTCTTGAACTTCGTATATATATGTAAAGGCAATGTTGCAGCCATGGTCAGCAAACATCTGTGCAATGGCACGACCAATGCCACGTGATGCACCAGTAATCAATGCGGTTTTTCCTTTCAAATCTATCATTTCTCTAAACACTAAACACTAAACATTAAATCGTAAACTACTTAAGCCACTTATCTAGCCAATTGAAGAAGGTTCGTTGCCATAGAATACCGTTTTGTGGTTTCAATACCCAGTGATTTTCATCTGGGAAAATCAGCAACTCAGCAGGAATACCCCGCATTTTCGCGGCATCGAAAGCAGCCATACCTTGATTGGCAAGGATACGATAGTCTTTCTCGCCATGGATACACAAAATAGGCGTATCCCACTTATCTACAAACAAGTGAGGCGAGTTGGCAAAGGTGCGTTGAGCAATCTTATTTTTCTTATCCCAATATGCACCGCCCATATCCCAATTGGCAAACCACTTCTCCTCCGTTTCAAGGTATTGCATCTCCATATTGAAGATGCCGTCGTGTGCAATAAACGCTTTGAAGCGCTTGTTGTGGTGTCCTGCCAACCAATATACGCTGAAGCCACCAAAAGAAGCTCCTACGCAACCTAAATGATCTTTATCTACGTATGGCTCGCTAGCCACAAACTCATCAATAGCTGTAAGATAATCCTTCATACATTGACCTCCGTAGTCGCCACTGATTTGTTCGTTCCACTCATTACCAAATCCGGGTAATCCGCGACGATTAGGTGCTACGATGATGTAGTCGTTGGCAGCCATCATCATGAAATTCCAACGGAAACTCCAGAACTGACTAACAGGCGATTGTGGACCACCTTCGCAGTAGAGCAGAGTAGGGTATTTCTTGCTTGGGTCGAAGTGTGGAGGATAGATGATCCATGTGAGCATATCCTTGTTGTCGGTAGTCTTTTGCCAACGTGGCACGACTGTACCCATCTCTATCTGCGAGTAGATGTTGTCGTTTTCGAAGCTAATCTGCACAGGTTCTTCTTCTTTGCAGAAACGGAAAATCTCGTTTGCTTCGCGCATTGAATGGCGTAGGCAGTAGTATGTATCACCTATATTCGCAGCAGGAACATAGTCATATTGACCCGTGGTCAAACAGGTGCACTCGCCTTGCAAAGTAATTTCATACAACATGGCAGTTGCGTGCCATACGGCGCTGAAAACGAGCGTGTTGTCATCTTTCCAATAATAGCTATCTACATTGGTGTTGAGCCCACGACTGAGGAATGTTTGCTTGCCTGTAGCGAGGTGGCATACCATGAGTCGATTTTCATCGCTCTCATAACCATCGCGCTCCATGGATTGCCATGCTATATATTGTCCGTCAGGCGAATAAGCAGGGTTGGTATCATATCCCATGTTGCCCTCAGTGAGGTTGGAATGGGTATTGGTTGCAATATCGTAGAGATAGATGTCGGAATTGGTAGAAATAGCATAGTCTAGTCCACTTTTCTTGCGACAGGTGTAGGCAACAGTTTTGCCATCTGGGCTCCAAGCCAATTGCTCGATACCGCCAAAAGGCTTCATAGGCGACTCGTAGGGCGTACCCTCGAGCAAGTCAAGGCAATAGGTTACTTCTAGTTTCTTATTTCCCGATTCGTGATTCGTGACTCCAGATTTTAGTTCGCATATGAAGGGGTGGGGAGCTGTTTCTGTCCATTCATCCCAATGCTTGTACATCAGGTCATCTACCACGCGTCCTGAAGCCAACGGCAAATCAGGATATTTATCTGCCGTGCTAGCTACTGTCTTGACTTGAGCAATAAGGATGATTTTATCGCCTTGTGGCGAGAGCAGGAACCCTTCTATATCTTTGTCAAAGCCAGTGAGCGTCTTTTCACCAATAATGAGTTCGCCTTTTGCGTTGATATAGCAGAGTTGCCCATTGTGCCATGCAGGGCTATGACCAACGAACTCATTGATTGTAACTAGTTTGCCATCTTCTTCTTGCGCGACGCGAATCCACGAAGTGGAACGGTTTTCCTCTACGCTATAGTAACTCACTGTATATGCTATCAGCCCTGATTGCTCATCAGGGTGAACACTATTGATACGTCCCATCGCCCATAATGCTTCAGGTGTTAGGCGTCCGCCTTCAATGGTAATTTCGGGCTTAGTGATAGGTGCTTTGGTAGCGTCCTCTTTGCATTGACAAGAGGCTGCAAGTAGGGCAAGTGTAGCCATTATGATAAGTTTTCGCATGTTTATTTTTTTGTATAAATAGCAAAAGTGTATGGATAAGGGTTTTTCTCATCTGCTTCGTGGCGGTCTTTGCTGACGCATTGCCAGATAGCAGGATCAATCTCGGGGAAGAAAGTGTCGGCATCTTCCCAAGAATGGTGGATATGGGTGATATACAGCTTATCTACCAAAGGTAGGAATTGGCGATAGACCATACCACCACCAATGATGAAAGCCTCTTCATCGGCAGCCACGGCCGCTTGTGCTTCTGGGATGGAATGTACTACTTCGGTATTTTCAAATGTAAAATCCTCGCGGTCGGAAAGCACGATATTGCGTCGATTGGGCAGTGGGTGCTTGGGTAGCGAGAAGAAAGTACGTTCGCCCATGATAACGGTGCATCCTTGGGTTTTCTCTTTGAAGTATTTGAGGTCACTTGGCAAATGGCAGAGTAAGTCGCCTGCTTTGCCGATAGCGTTGTTTTCAGCGATTGCTACGATGAGATTTAACATAAGTATGAACAATGAGTGGTAAATTATGAGTTATTAGTGATTACACGGCTACGACGCCTGGGATATGTGGGTGTGGGTCGTAGTCCACGAGGGTGAAGTCTTCAAACTTGAAGTCGAAGAGGTTCTTCACATCTGGGTTGATAAGCATTTTTGGTAGCGTGCGCGTCTCGCGAGTGAGTTGCAGTTTCACTTGCTCAATGTGATTGAGATAGATATGCGCATCACCAAAGGTGTGTACGAAATCGCCAGCCTTGAGTCCTGTGACTTGTGCCATCATCTGCAAGAGCAGCGCGTAGGATGCGATATTGAATGGCACGCCGAGGAAGATGTCCGCCGAGCGTTGATAGAGTTGCAAGGAGAGCCTACCATCAGCTACATAGAATTGGAATAGTGTATGGCAAGGGGGCAAAGCCATATTGTTGACCTCAGCCACGTTCCATGCACTGACGATATGGCGGCGTGAGTCGGGATTATTCTTAATCTGCTCGACTAACTGGGCAATCTGGTCAATGTGTCCGCCTTGGTAATCTGGCCATAAACGCCATTGATGACCATAAACAGGACCTAATTCGCCATTCTCGTCTGCCCACTCATTCCAGATACGCACGCCATGCTCTTGTAAGTACTTCACGTTGGTATCACCTTTCAGAAACCACAGCAGTTCGTAGATGATAGACTTGAGGTGGAGTTTCTTGGTAGTGAGTAATGGAAATCCCTCCTCAAGATTGAATCGCATTTGATGGCCAAAAACAGAGATAGTGCCTGTGCCTGTGCGGTCATGTTTCTCGGTACCCTCATTGAGTACACGTTGGCATAAATCAAGATATTGTTTCATTTTAATATAGATTATACGTTGTTTTGAGCACGCGGAACTCGGTACGACGGTTGAGCGAGTTGCATATTTCTTGTTTGTCAGCAGGTAGCGTGGTGATGAAAGCTTCATCCAAGACTTGCTCTTTGGGTAAGAATGGATATTGCTTGTGCAGTACTTCATCCACCACTACAGGCTTTTCTTCGCCATATCCAATAGGTGTAAGTCGTGCTTTCTCGATGCCATGCTTGATGAGGTAATCTACCACCGATTGTGCACGGCGAAGCGACAATTGCTGGTTGTCGGCATTGTTGCCCACGAGGTCGGTATGCGCAGCGAGTTCAATCGTGATATTCGGATTATCGTTGAGTAGTTTGACAAGCGCATTGAGTCCTTCTTCGGAATCGGCGGTGAGTTCCCAACTACCAAACTTGAAGAAAATGTTTGCCATCTTCACAGGTTTAGAAATTGGTGCGAGAGTAAAATCTTGTTGATAGGTATAACTGTCAGTAAGCGATTCGGTAGAGAAGGTGTGCTTTTGGTTGAGATAGCCGCGTGCGTTGGCAAGCATGGCATAACGCGTCTGTTTGTTGAGCTTGAGGCGATACGTGCCATCGCGTCGTACTTGCATCTTGACGTTGGTACCATCATTGCCTACTAGGCGTAGATTAGCATCAGTGATATGTTCGCCGTTGTTATCCATTACTTTACCTTCGATAAGCAGTTCCATTTCGGGAAGTAGGAAGGAATAGATGAGGTCATATCCCTTCTTTTGCCCGCGATTGGAGGAGAAGTATCCTTGCTCTTTCCCTTCTACAAAGGTGATGCCGAAGTCATCTGCATTGGAGTTGAATGGTGCGCCCATATTGAAGATATTCCACTGAATAGTGTCATTGCTCTTGGTTTCTTGCTCTTGTTTTTGTTCTGCATAGAAGAGGTCAAGACCACCATAACCAGGGTGTCCTTTGGATGAGAAATAGAGTCGTCCGTCGTGGCGTATGTAGGGGAACATCTCGTCATCGCTCGTATTGATTTGTGGACCGAGGTTACGAATATCGTCCCACTCGCTGCCATTGGAAATAGCTATATATATGTCCTTACCACCATATCCTCCTGGTGCGTCGCTCACGAAGTAGAGAGTGTCGCCCGATGGGTTGATGGTGGGGTGTCCGACTGTAATACTGCTATCGCTGAAGAGTTTAAGTTCATGTGCCTCTCCCCATTCTCCGCTCATTCGATTGGATGTGTAGATTTTAGCTCCGATATCTTGCCCATTGATAGGTTTGGAATAGGTGACATACATGGTTTTTCCATCGCTGCTGACACATGCAGCTCCCAACTCAGCAGTGGTGAGTTGTTTTTGGAATCCCAAGCCTCCTTCTTCGCCTTCTGATTCGCTATTTTCTGCCATTTCTTCTCCTGCTAATCCCTCGCATAATTCGATATCTTCCCACTTGCCAGCCGCATTTTTACGTGCAGTGTAGATGTTGAATGTTGGGTTTCCTGTGACAGAAGAACCTGGGTTTTTCTTTTTGCTTTTGGTAGTTTGTTCTTGTCTATTAGAAGTGAACACTAGTGCATCTCCATCTTCACCGATGAATGAAGGAGAGAAGTTGCTGCTGCGCTTGGCGTTGAACTCTTTGGCAGGCGCAACCTTGTAGCGTGATGGTTGCTTTTTCCAATTTTCTACTTGCGTACAGGCGTATTTGCCTGCCATAGCAACGTAGTCTTGTGGATGCGCTTCGAGATAAATGTCGTATTGTTTGATGGCATCGCGGTAACTACCCTGATATTGTAGCGCTTGCGCGTAGCGCAGATACACGATAGAGTCTGGGTATTGGTAACGGATCGCATTCTTGTAGCAATTGAGTGCTCTGCGGTTGTTGAGAATGCGATAACATTCGGCTTGATTGAATGCCACGTGGGCACGCATAGGTTTGTCTTTGCTGGGGATGCGTCGATACACATTTTTGTATTGTTCGCTAGCGGTGTAGTATTCTCCAATGTCGTATTTCTTGTCCGCTTTTTTGACGCGTGCAGCCAAACTACAAGAAGTCATACTTAATAGTATGAATCCCGTTAGGAGTAATATGATGTGGTTTCGTGTCATTACAAATCGTTTACCTTAAGTTGATCGCCATTCTTTTTTCTCACTTCTCTATCTTGTGAGGTGGCGCAATGAATACCATCTTGTCGCATGCGTTTGTTTTGTGAAATGTGCTCGCTGCTAAACTTATGGTCTTTGCGCAAAATCACACCTACTGAAAGCAGCAGGATAGCGATGGAGATGGCGATGATTGTTATGATTATTTCCTTCATTTGTAAATGTTTTTACAAAAATCGCGCAAAGGTAGTAAAAATTTTGCATATTCGCAAATTTTTGTTGATAGTTTATACTTTCGTGTTTTATTTGGTACATGAAAATCACATTCCTTTATCCCGAAGATACCCCGAAGATACCCCGAAGATAAACATGAGAAGATGGTCACGAGAATATTGGTTTATTTCCATTTGTCTGGCGGTTATTTACTGCCTAATCTTTGCCGTTATCCAACTAGTCAAACATCTTGCCAGTCGTTAAACATTTTTAATATTTCAGAA
>JAZSAI010000032.1:0-20565 GCA_045601825.1 Paludibacteraceae bacterium
ATGGGTAACAGCACCAGACTTGGTGGCTGCAGATGGAGAATAACCGCGCGAAGAAGACCATACGGAAGAATCATCTGTGGTTTGGATAGAAGATATCACACCTACACACAGTACAACACACAGTAATACACTTAAAAATACGTTTAGACTTTTATTCATTTGTTTGTTTCCTTGTTATTCAATTTTACCTATAGCCGCACAAAAAAAGCGCAGACCTCGAGTTGCTTATTTGCAGTTCGAGGCCTTCGCAATGCCTACTTAATAAAACAAACAACAGGAAACCTACGCCGATATGACAAAGCATAGTACCCCCGTTGGGCATCATGCAACAAATAGTCATATCCATAGGCATCTACTATTGCTTTGGTTTTTATTAAGTTTCTGAAAGTTGCGAAGTTTCGAACTACAAAACACAAAGCGCCAATAAACGCTATTTCTCCCACCATTACTGGTGAGAATGATATTTCAATTATACACAAATCTATATTACTAAACGGCAGACGCTTCTACCCGAATATAAATTCGGGTGCAAAGGTACTGCTTTTTTTTTACATGACCAAATATTTGAGGATTTTTTTAAAAATTATATTACGAGGAGATACTTATTTGATTTTAAACGACAATTTAGGTCAATTTTGATGTCAATTATCGTCAATTCGAGGATAGATTTTGTTTGGATTGGAATGAGCGACTCGTCGCTTGCAACCCAAAACAAAATGAAAGACAAATAGTGTCAATAAGTATATACATCCCTACTTATTTGATTTTAAACGACAATTTCGTCAATTCTGATGTCCCTATAAAAAAGTAGTCTATCAAAGCTGCTGATAGACTACTCTTATGGATTGAATCCGAAGTTCAAGTGAGGGATTACCACTTTTCACCCAATAGGGTGAAGCGATCTTTGCCACGAAGGATATACACCACCCTATCGCGCATGATGAGGCGTGGGCGCTCGGTAGTAGGTATATTATCGAGTGAAGAAATGATTTCCTCGTTCACCACTAACGTAATATGACGCGTACACTGGTTGTATGCCACAATCTCAAAGAAGTACTTGCCCGCGGCATAGATAGTAGTGTCTGTAGGTTCGTAGTAGTAACCCTCCAACAGTTGTTCGGTCTTCACCCATACGGTATCATACTCCATCTCTGGCTCGGTGAACGTGAGCGAGAAAGTGATAATCATACATGTATTCGCATTATGCATTATCGTATCTACAAACACTACATCCGAGGAATAGTTCTGTCCGTTGTAGTTAAGCACCATACCCTGACAGATGAGTTCGTTATATTCTTGATAGATGGTATCTACGGGCACCTGCATTTGAGCAACATGGAGCAGGTAGCGCTCGTCGCACTCGCCTGCGGTGCGGATAGTCAGGTCGTAGTCCTTGAACTCGCTGATGATTTGTCCGCGGTAGTCATAAGGCATCTGGTCGAGGGTAAGCAGCAAAGTATCATAGACTGCCTCTGGCGCAGTGAAGATGAGCGACACAGAAGTAATCACGTAGGTATCTGCATCCTGCTTGATGGTATCTACAAAAGTGGTATCTGCGGTATAATCCTTGCCATTGTAGGTGAATGCCTTGCCTTGGCAGATGGTCTCATCGATGGTCTGACGGAGGGTATCGATGAGCTGATATACATGGAGCAGGTAGCGCTCGTCGCACTCGCCTGCGGTGCGGATAGTTAGGTCGTAGTCACCGAACTCGCTGATGGTTTGTCCGCGGTAGGTAAATGGCAGTTGCGCAGACTTGAGAGCCAATGTGTCGTAGACTGCCACTGGCGCAGTGAAAGTAATTGATACAGAGGTAATCACATAGGTATCTGCACCCTGCTTGATGGTGTCAACAAAAGTGGTGTCTGTGGTATAATTCTTGCCATTGAAGGTGAACACCTTGCCCTGGCAGAGGGTTTCGCTAACGGTCTCATAGAGGGTATCTATTGCATGATAGACGTGCAAGAGATAACGCTCGTCGCACTCGCCTGCGGTGTGGATAGTCAGGTCGTAGTCTCCAAAGGTGGTGATAGTCTCTTGACCGCGGTAGGTATATGGCAACTCTGCTTGCTTAAGGGCAAGGGTGTCAGGTATTGCCTCTGGAGCGGTGAAGGTAAGTAATACAGAGGTGATGACGTAGGTATCGGCATCGCGTTGCAGGGTATCTGCGAAGGTGGTGGAAGAGGTGTAAGTTACTCCGTTGTAGGTAAAGGTTTTACCTTGGCAGAGGGTTTCGCTGATGGTCTCATAGCGCATCTCCACATTGTGAGCTACGTGAAGAAGAACCTTCTCCATACAACCAGAGCCATCTGGCTTGTAAAGATCAAACTCATAGTCACCAAATGCAGGGATTTTGATGCGCTGTCCTCTATATCGATAGGAAGATGATAGTTGGTTAGACTTGAGACGAAGTGTATCGTTGATTACGTCAAGCGAGGTGGCAAAATAGACATGAATAGTATCAATGATAAGGGTGTCTGGATTGAGTTGCTTGCGCAGGATTTCCGTAAAATCCTTGATATATGTTATACCATTGGATACATACTTACCTCCGTAGCATATAGTCGTGTCCTTAGATGAGGTGATGGTGGTAAGGTCGTGCGCCACATGCAAGAGGTAGCGTTCGTCACATTCGCCAGCGTTGCGGATGGTCACATCGTAATCCTGATTGATTCCACCTTCAGGGATGGTGTATTGGCCGCGATAGGTATATGGCAATTGGGCATAGCGCAAGGCGATGGTATCGCGTTGTGGTTCTGGTGCGGTGAACGATAGGTCGTATACCTGAACGGCAAAGATATTGTCTGCCACATGCACGGTATCGCTCGAATAGATGGTGGTCTCGGTGAGCAAGGTATCGGCTAGTTGCAAGCCCTTGCCTTGGCACAGAACAGTTTCTATCACATTTTCGTTGTAGATAGCGCTTCGGCAGCATACCGAGCCAGAAGTATTGGCAGCATGCGAGAAATGGAGGTAGAAGATTTCTCCCAGTTCCCATGCTTGGTCGAGTTGCTCGGCAGAGAGGCGCAGGACATCATCTTTGTGGTTGATGGTTTGCTGTGCTACCACAGGACCGTTGCACTCACCTCGTGTGACGGTAAGTTGGCATGGTGCATTGTCATTGCCTTGCCATTGCAATACAATATCCTCGCCATAAGGCAAGTCGCTAGGATCGAGCGCATACACATCGTTGGTAGCAGTACTGAGCATGCTCATACCAGGAAAGAGACGCAAAGGGTCAGTGCAGGTGGAAGTGAAACCTACATTAAGAGCATTGGCTACCAGTCTGCCGCCCAAGCCATTGACAGGAGCAATGCAGATATAGAAGCGTTGATTCATATTGCCGATTCCCATCTCATCGAGTTTCTCCTTGATGGTTTGGCTATTGACGGTATTGGTTTGGTTCTTTTCGAAAACTGCCTGATACTTAGGTGATTTGGCTGTACAACCAATATAGACATCAAAACTCATATCGCAATCTGAATAGAGATATGCGGATAGTCCATCAGCTATTTCGCTGAGGTAGGCTTCAAACCAAGTAGAGTCGTTGATTTCCATATCCAGTGGTAGGATAAAATCCTGTGTATTGTACTTGCAATCGCAATAGTAGGATGGCCAGCCGTTGGTTGCACTTGTCTCTCGACAATCAGCAGGTTCGTTTTGCGCCATCATCGCGGCAGTTGAGAGTAGGCATAGGAATGCCATAAACATAGAGTGTAGAGTTGTTTTCATATCGTTAAATGTCATAACAGTCAGTTTAAATATTGTTGAGAATAGGTTTTCATCGCTTCTTTTTGTAATTTCGGCTGCAAAGGTACTGCTTATTTTTGATATATGCAAACAAAATCGCGGAAAGTTGGTCATTCCGCGATTTTTGTATGTATAGTATGTTTAGCCTTTCGCCTATATTCCATAGGGCTCTGCCCATCCATTACCCATTAGCGAAGCGTCCTAATAAAATATCTTGTGTACTTCGGTTTCGCCTGCGATGACATACACGCCATCCACAGGTAGTTGTACATTTGTCGAAGTAGTGATATATCCATTGAAGATTGTTGAGCCTGTGGTGCTAATCACGCGTACGTACTGTGGTTGCGCTACCGAGATATTGATACCTCCGCTGACAGATGTGATGAACAGGGCATTGCCTGCGCCAATAGTAGGCATATGGCCACCGGTGAGTGTACCATCATCAGGATTATCATCTGGATTAGCTCCACCACCGTACGTAATCTTACCATCACGCGTGATACGAACAGCAGGCATGTTATTGTGTGGAGTAATATTAGCAACCATAAACGATGTAGTAGGTGTAATGTTAGGATAAGCATCTACTGCTCCACCGCCAATATCTGAAGATTGTTTTTGGTTGACTTCATAACGTTCGTTAGCTAATTCAGAGACATAAGTATATACGTCTGAAGATTCTGTAGAAGCATGCGCAAATGTATGATTACCTGTAAGGTATGCAGTATTACCCGCACTAGGTTTCTTGGTAAACTCGTTTTCAAGAGCAGATTTACCGGCAATCTCATGTGGCGTAGAAACACCAGCCTTTGTACTCTCAAATATTAGGAATTTACCTGACCAGTAATCCCATCCGCGGTCATCACATCCCGTGCAATATGGGAACATCATAGAATATACTTCTCCCTTCTCCATTAAGACTTTTTGGGTTTTCGGTACAACTTGCCATTGGGTTGTAAATACGTTTTGGTCTTCAGGAGCAGGTGCATTGTTCAAAGTCCAGTCGCCCATATTCTTATATAGATAGTATTGTGCAGTCATAAAGTTGGTACCATCAAAATGTTCTAGCGGATACCATCCACGCAAGTCATAATCTTCACGAACACCCGTGTAAAGTATTTGATTATTGCCATTAATCTCTTGTTCTTGAGAATCCTTGTAATATGCCCAATCTTTGTAATCTTCGAAAATCTTTTCGAAAGCCTTATCACTTCCTAATGCCATTGCCATAGCGAAGAAGGCTGCGAAATCGGCATTTTGTTTGGCTTGGAATTCTAATACTTTTTCTGTATCATAATTAGAAGTTATATATAGATCTTCTAGTACTGACTCTGAGAAAGTTTCCACTATATAGATATTTTCCACATCGAATGGCATGGTAAAGTTCATCCATGTATCAGCAAGTGCTGTAGTGATATAGTATACACGATCCGTGATTGAATATCCACCTTCATTTGTCACCTGATTTTCATACTCCTGTCCCACGTAGCTTGGGTTAATAGTGAAGTATGTTTCATCCAATTGTGAAGATGGGTCTTTTACAGGGGCAGCATAGGTATATCCTTCTATTTCCTTAACTTTCACCTCACCATCATCTACTATACCATCTTCATTATCATCTTCCCATACCTCAGCTTCTACAGTACCCGTAGCTGTAATCACATCACTGATGCCCTTATCTAATTTACAATATAGCAGGTATTTAACTTCTTCATCTGACAAGATAGCCACATCCCCACCAATTGCTGCACTCTTGCCTAAGTATGTAGCTGCAATTTCAGTCATACAAGCTTTCCATGTTGTCAACAACTTATCTTCCTCTGGTTTTACATCATAGCCATAATCAGCAGGCACCCAGAAATATAGTTTATTGTCTTTATCTGGTGCCACAGACTCCATGCCATACCTTTGATTTTCATAACCTGGTGCATTTTGATGATATGTAGCTAGCTGAGAGTTTGGATAATTGTTGATAGTAGCAAGTCCATTAGTTTGTATCACATCAGGCGTCTCTCCATCAAGCACAAGGTTATATTCATATTTACCCAGAGGTTTTCCAGCAGGTCCATCAGTAGGTGCTCCACCCTTGGATGTCACACTATTACATGCACGCAACATACCATGCGAGCCACCATATACATACGTTTTGTCTGGACAGCGCAAGCAAGATGTAGTGGTGAGTTCTGTGGTAACTTCGTTGCCCTCTCCATCCAACTCTGTTTTTGTATCCATCAAATAATATGCACGGTATGCCTCGTTGACATACATCGGGAGTACAGTAGTTGTTCCGTCGTAGAAGTTGACGGTTCCTTCTACGGCATCGGTACCAATACCGTACGCTAACTTAATGCCAAGCCCTACTCCTCCCATTTCACCTGAGCGGTGCGAGATAGCAAGTGTAGTTTTGTAGTTAGGTGATACAATTTGTGCATTTTGCAGTTCTACGCGTCCACCTCGGAAATTAACTGTAGTATATTTATTTCCCAAATCGATTGATGGTGCATTGTTAACTTGTTTTTGCAAGCTGAGGAAACCATTGGTTCGCTCATAATCGACCATGGCATTTCCTGTATTTGCTTTTTGCCATACATCATCGAAGTTGAGTGTCACTTTGGATGCTGGTTCGTATTTATCCGTTTTCAAGTGTACTTGAATAGGTGATGACACTTGGAAAGCACGCATACCCATCAGTCCGAAGAAACTACCATAGTTACTCTTGAGCATATTGTTGCCTCTTGTATGTACCGTAACCTCAAATGGGGTTGCATTCTCAATATCATCTTCAATTAACGATTGTGATTCAAAGACAAAGACAGCACCTGATCCTCGCACGTATCCTTCGGTAAAGAAACTACCTTCTCGTCCCTGGAACGGATGTCCCAACTCTGTCTTATTACGACTATAGATATGGCAATCTTCCAGATAGAGGTGTACATGTTGCCCTGCATTACCTTGTATGTACCAAACACCTTCATCGTATTTGGTACAACCCGTAGTAGCATATGGGCAGAAACCTGTCATATATATACTCAACTGTTCTTTGCTAGGTAGTGGACGAATCGAGTAATATGTAACTCCCTTATCATCAGTAGTAGTAGCTGCATCTTCGAAATTGAGTTGCGTTTTAGTTGAGCTATTTGCATTCTCAACTGCTTCTACAAACTCATAGCTGACACCATTCGCACCTTTCTTGTATATATAGTAAGGAGTCTTGGCATTGGATCCTTGCTCCGCAGTAGGCGTCTTGATAGTGGTAGAAGCATCCGTCGTGGTCGTTTCGCCATAAATGAAGAGGTAATCAAAGAGTGCCTCTCCTGTTTGGGTTTGCATAAATGCGTTTGTCACGTCCACAGGTTGGTAGTCATATTCTGCGAAGTGACTTCCTTGCAACGTATAGGTTTGTTGTATAGGACTATCAGCATGTTTACCATCAGGTACACCTGTCCAAATACCCGTTTTATCAGCATCTTCCAGTGTAATGGATGACTTAGCGCCAAGCAACTTGACATATCCCAATACAGCTCCACCGTCTTTATTCTTCAGCGTTACAAGTCCCTCGTTAACAATCGAAGAACCTACCCAAGTGACGGTGATAGTAATATCACCTACCTTATTGACACCCAACGCCAACGGATATTCACCCGATGTTAAATCATTATCGGACAATGTAAAGTCGGCTGAATTGAGTTCAAGAGTGATATTTTGCAAGTTGATAGCAGTGATGGTGAAGGTTCCCGTTTTAGTACCTTCGTTAATAACCAATTCCTCAGGATTAATCAACACTTTAGGATAGCCTTCTATGATGAGGTTGGATATATATGTCTCTTCCCACGAGCCTTTGTGTTGCAAGCGTACATAACGGGTAGTATATTGCAATTCCTGCAAGAAAGAAGTTCCACTCACCGTACGATTTCCAGTAGCAGTTACCCAATCAATACCATTGACACTTTCCTTTAGTGTCCACTCTGAAGAGACAATATTTTGGGAGTATTCAAACGATATGATGCTAGGAGCACCTTCAAAAGCAAATGTTATACTTCTTGCCTCATCTGCTGCAGGGTTTTGCAAGATGATACGTTGATTATTCTCGTTCCAAGCTGCAAATTGCGTTTCGGTGGTGTAGAAATAGTACTTATCTTTTGCATCCTCTGTCCACTCTGTTGTTTTGATTGGCAAACCTTGTGGAAAGTCATATGCCACCACTGTTACCACTTCATTTGCAGTACCTTGGGTAGCAGTAAAAGTATATGTACCTGCGCTAGTAGCACTAATGTTGACAGATGTTTGAGAATATCCGCCGAATACTTGCGTAGTAGAAGAATTGATCGTCAATTCTCCAGGTTGCGTGCTAATAGCATCGCCCGTATGTGTGAATACTATCGTTTGATTGCCAGGTATAGGTAAGTATATCTTAGAATTGGCTGTAGTGACATCTAGTTTTTGTATGCAGATGTTCTGCAATGTACCTTGACTATCACTACCTGCGCCATAGGATATACGAACATAACGTGTGGTTGGTAACAGGTTGAGTACGACCTGTTGATTGTTAGCATAGTTGGTCCACGTAGCCACTGGAGTCCAGTCTTGGGTATTTGCACTCTCTTCCACATTCCATTTGTTAACACCATTTGGAATAAAGGATATGGTCTTTGGCATTCCTACAAATTGCAAAGTGACTTTGGAATCGGTTGTCGTTGTAGAAGAGAATGTGAATGTTCCTGCATTGAAAGTAGTATTATCTGCCGTTAGATACATTGCTTCAAAGCGCGATTGATTATCCACACACGCAGAGATATGGCGCAAGCCCGACAATGTAGAAGTAAACTCAAGTGTCTCGCCATTCACTGTATAGATGAACTTAGCAGTACCATCAGCTAATGTTGGAGAATTGAGGATTGTAGCTTGATATTGCCCATCCACCAAATGAAGCTGTACGTATTCATTGCAGAGTTCATCGTTATCTGGTGCCACCTCTAAAGTCCAATCTGCTGCACTAGTTGTGATAGGATTGGTATGTGTTGCCCCATAATAGAGTATATCCCAATTCCACTGTACGGCAGGCAATACTTGTATGGTGGTAGAGATGTTTGCTCCTTCGCACGAAGGTGTCTCAACTTGAGTGGCAGTGATAGTGACCTCACCCGCGGCTAATGCGTTAATCACATATGGTTGTTCTATGGAGCCATCACCTGAATAACTGATGATATTATTAGGTGTTATGGTGATTTGAGTAGGAGCATTGGCATGATTACCCATATTCGCAAATAGCGGAATATCTGTCATACCCACAAAGGTAGTTGGCATTGGGTCAACAAACGCCAAATTATTTGGATTTAGTGAGGAAGTACCATTCAGCGGTATCTCTTTGGTTAGCGTCAACGGTTCTTGCCCTGCAGCCACATAAGAGCAGGTAGCTGTTAGGCGCAGTTTAGCAGTAGAAGCAACGTTTGTCTTAGGAGTAAAGGTCACTTTAGCCTGTGACAGGTAGTTTGCATCTGTACCAAAATCAAAACTGAAGACTGAGTTATCTCCACTTACATAGACAATCTCCTTAGACCATTGCATCTTAGGATCGTTGAGCAAAGTAGTTACATTGTCAGCAGCAGGCGTGATAGGGAATGAAGCAGGTTGAGGAACCCCAATGGTAGAAGCAATATTGCAACTCTCTGCAGTGGTGAAAATTGGTGTATAGTCTTCTGTTGCTGATATGTTAATAGATTCAGATAGCGTGACTACGGCTGAAGCAGTATTTGCAACTGTGATGGTTGCACTATATTCGCCATGTTCATGCTTTGCGGTGTATGTAATAGGTATATATAGTTTGTTTCCTTCCAAACGTACTGTACCAATTGTGAATTGTGAATTGTTGGATGAGACATTGAAATCAGCGAGTTGATACTCACGCACCTCGTCAGGTTTGGTAAGTGTGCACACCAGTTCATCCGATTCTGAGTTTACAGTAGGCATAGTGATCAACAACTCTGGAAGTGTAGGATTGGTAATCGCAGCTTTTGGTTTGGTCCATTTGCCACCATCTATATCTTTATAGTAGATATATCGGTCTCCTTGCGTAGCAGCAGAACCTGCGGAGTATGTGCCATCCGCATTGTATAATTGGGCATTGGTGACAGGTATAGAAATATACCCCTCGATTTGATTATCCGATTGCTTAGCTTGATATGTATTTTTATTATCTACCTTCTTAGCAAAATATACCATACCACCCCCTTCAGATGAAGTGATATTAGCACCAGAAGCTGTAGTATATAATCCACCATTAACCGTCACCCTACCGTTGACATTGATTGTAGCATCTGATAATGACTCAACAGTACGTTTCACTGTCGTTCCATTAGGCGTTGTGAAAATTACGGGCACTAAGGGTACATTGCTTCCGAACATAAAATAATTACCATGTTGATCCTTATCATATATGTATATGCTGGAGTTATTATCAACAATCAGTTCAGAATTTTTGTCTATGGTAATCGTTGCACCTGCCATAAGTGCCACATCATATAGAGAAGATATTTTCGCATTAGTTAGCATGATATCCATATTCATATTGATTGGGAGTACAAACGCGGCAGAATTTATCTTATCTGCTATCGCCATACCTGTATTCAATACAATATTTCCCATCTTGATCGTTGAGGGAGTGCTATTCGTACCCACAACAGTGTAATTTACTCTATCCGCAGTACTATCGTAATATCTATCAATATAGGCATTTTGGCCTATACGGAACAAACCACTGGTATAGCTGTCTTCATCAGGCACGATAAATGGTTCATTAAAGATAGGTGCGCCTAATGACATATCAACTGCCGTTGTGAGATATACCTCTGCGCCATATTTTACGCGCAGTTTAGTCTCCACATTCTGTAAATAATATTGTCCCAAAACAAAGACTTTGTTTTTATTACCCAACATGCCTAATGTTGCCATTCCCCCTCGCCAGTCACGTATTTGGAAAGTTTCATACATCCTTGCGCCAGCTTCTACTACAACGGAAGAAGTTGTAGGATTACCCGTAATAAATCCATATGCTGATAGTCGAGCTCCACCATTCAGCGTGATTTGGCAATTATTACCCATATTGAGTTGTCCGTAGGTAATTGGAGCTCCATTACTACCCTGCGTTTTCGATAGTTTTGCATACACACAGATGTTACCATTCACATTAATGGTAGTATTATCATCTAGGGTTAAATAGCGAATCAGTTGTCTCTTTGAATTGACATCGGAATCATTAAAAGAATTACCTGATACAATATAATCATTATCATCTAAACCATTATTCTTTATGGTGTTTGTATTATCACCTGGCACGAGTAAGGTAACGTTGGCAGGAATGGTGTATGTACCCGGCATCATACGTCCAGATGTATAGACAATGACATTTTTATTCTTCCTAGTAGCAGCATAATCACATGCTACTTGCAGGTTATTAAATCGTACACTATCACTATTATCATTGATAACAAGGAACTGAGCATAGTCTTTATGGATAAATTCAGCGGTAACTTGATCACCATGCTTCAATTCGCCTTCATCTCCATAGGTATAAGGATTATCATAGACATATCTTGTATCATTCGCAGGATTTGTGATGACCCAACGGTAGAAGCGATAATTTGTAGTACCAGCGTTGGCCTCTAGGGTAAAGAATTTTTGAGCCTGCGTGGTACAAATCACTGTATATGGGTCCTTTGTAGAGTTGAGCGTTTGGGTTCCTCCTCCTACGTTTGACTGCGTGGTGGTATATTGCACATCCGCGATTGTAGGAGGATTGAAGGTGATAACAGATTCAGTTTCCACCTCTACTTCGATAGTAGCCGTTCCACCATTGTTGGTACTAGTGAATGTGATCGTAGCTTTTTCGCCACTTTGTGCAGCCGCCTCTGCCTTGATAGTCAGTGAAACTATATCCTTACCCGATGTCGCAGGTGATGCTTTATCAGGAGTAAATGTAATATTTGACGAGCCAGAAGTAGTATAGTCATATCCAGTGGCATTGTACAGGTATATCTTCGCATTCACATTCGCCGACTCAGTTGCAGGCTTGGTGATTATAATTTTTTTATTACGTTGCCAAGTCGCCTCATTATCAATGGAGATGATAGGTTTGTAGAGTGCGTAAAGTGACTCAGTAAAGGTTTCAGAAGAACTAGCGTTTCCTGCTATTCCCAGCACCCAACTAGTTTGATGTGTATGGGATTTAGTGTATTGATACAAATACACATTATTTCCCTTATCAGTCCCCTTTCCTTCGTCAGGAGAAATACCATCGGAGCTCCAGCCCTCAAAGTCATATCCTTCATTACGCTTTGTATATCCGTATAGCGTAACAGTGGCAGTTGCGGATACAGACCCACCCAACCAAGGACTGCTTTTACTTTGTTTGTTATAGGCACTATTATTCACAGACGAAGATTCTACGCTCCATAATAGATAATCTGAAAAGTCAGCTAAAGCTGTTTTCTCTGTTTTGACATATCCACTACCTTGTGGTTGTGTATATAATGACAACGTAGCATAAACCGTAGCTTCTGCATCATATGCAAACACACTTGTCACTCCAAGAAGTACACAGATTAAAACTGATAATAATTTTTTCATAAGCTTTTTTTGCGCCTTCGCGCTATTTTTAAGTAGTTAATAATATTCTTGTTGGGCGGCAGAGCCGCTTGTTAGGTTAAAGGTTAGAGGCGAAAGGTTAAAGGCGGGGGACCTTTGCTTCGCTCTAAACCTAGTTTTATTTTATGTTGTCGCCCAGAGGGCGGGGGTAGTCAGTTAATAGTTAATAATTAATATCTTTTGATTACAATGATTCCATATACAAAAAAGCGATTATTCGCTTGTTGGAATAATCGCTTAAAAGCACTTTTATGTATAGATACTTCTACTATTCTAATGCCTTTTTGTTACCTCTTTGTTCTGCATAATGCTCACGAGCGATAGCAATAGCACGCTGCAACTTTTCAGAAAGGAGTTTTTTATCAGGCAATTGCGTATAATACTGCGCCACCTTTATCGGACTATCTTCATCTAACATTAGGTACTCAATATGCTCTGTATTGCCCTCTGAACAAAGAATCAAGCCGATAGGAGAATCTTCTCCCGCATGTCTCTCATTCTGGTTGAGGTATCGCAAATACAATCGCATCTGACCTTCATACTCAGGTTTGAATTTACCCAACTTCAAATCTATAGCCACCAATCTATGCAAACCACGATGATAAAACAGCAAGTCTATATAATAATCCGTAGCATCAATCGTTATACGCTTTTGGCGCGCAAGGAAAGCAAAGTCAGTGCCCATCTCATTGAGGAATGCTTGCATTTGTGATAGGATAGCATTCTCTAAATCCTTTTCAGAAAAGTAATCTGGCAGACCAAGGGCATCTAAAAAGTAACCACTTCTAAACACCAAGTCTGGCACCAACATTTGCTTTTCTGCATGCTCATCCAAGGTCTGGCGAATTACTTCCTCTGGACGTCGACTGATAGCAGTACGCTCGTACAATTGGCTATCAATCTTCTCCTCTAATTTGCGCGTACTCCAATGCTCATATTGACACATTTGCATATAAAACTGGCGAGCAAGAGGGTCGGGGATAAACATTACTGAACGCAGTTGAGTCCAACTGAATTGCATACGCACTGCGTATACAATTTCTTCTTCCGTAAAAGTATACGCAGCGCGTATACAATGTTGCAAGGTCTGTAAACTCCAACCTTTGCCATATCTTTCAGTTAGTCTAACGGAAAGATTCTTAACTACTTGCTTGCCATATTCTGCACGCTTATTAAAGAGAACATCCTCTTTAATTCGCTTGCCAATACGCCAATTAGTGTGGCACACTTCAGAATTCACATATACAGCTATACGATTGCGCGTATCATCAATAATATTACACACATCCGTATAGAGTTGTAATGTCTCAAGTTGTTCTGAAGCAGTTAGTTGAATCTCTGTAGCCATAATAGTCTAATTTTTGCTTTTGCGGTGCAAAGGTACAACTTTTTTTTGAGATATACAAATTAGTTAAACACAAAAAGTACAGAAAAAACTTTCTATTATTTAACGATTATTCCTTATGGAATCACTATGTCAAAGATCACTATGCGGCGGAGCCGCTTGTTAGGTTAAAGGTTAGAGGCGAAAGGTTAAAGGCGGGGGACCTTTGCTTCGCTCTAAACCTAGTTTTATTTTATGTTGTCGCCCAGAGGGCGTGGGTAGTCAGTTAATAGTTAATAATTAATATCTTTTTTGCTAGTTCCAAGAACTGCGTTATCTGTCCGCCTCTTTGGAAGTGCAATGTGATATTTTGACAATAAAACAAGAACAACTTGCACGATGCAAATTGCTCCTATTTTGATAATTGTGTACGCGTGCGTACAAAATCTAAAATGCCTTATTTAATCCATCTATAGGAAAGTGAACTACCAATCTAACGCTTCTGGCTTCAGCAAGAAATCCGTTAGCGAAATAGTGAGAACACCGTCGTCATCATGCCACGGAACAACAGGCGCGTTTTGAATCAAGATTCGCTTAAAACCATCACCAATCTTGCGGAAGGACTGCGTTTCTTGCTTGCGTTTCTCGCCAGTTGGCATCTCAAAAGCAGATTGAATATAGTATCTACGACTACCATGATTCACCACAAAATCAACCTCATACTGCTTACGAATCAATTTTTGATTTTCATCCTTTTCCCAAACGGGTACAATACCTACATCCACCAACATACCACGAGAAAGTAACTCATTGTATATCATGTTCTCCATCAAATGACCATCATCTTGCTGACGAAATTGCAAACGCGCATTACGCAAACCCAAATCTATAAAATAGTACTTCTGCTGCGCTCCAATGTACTGCCTCCCCTTAATATCATAACGTTTGGCTTCGTTCAACAAAAAAGAATCCTTTAGATACTCAATGTAACTACCTATAGTATTTTGAGAAATATCGGATTTACACTCGCTTTTGAAAGTGTTTCTCAAGCGCGTGGTGTTAGTCAATGAACCAACCGCCGAAGCCAAGACATCTGTCAGCACACCTATCTCCTCTACTCCGCGCAAATGATAACGACCAATAATATCAGATAGATAGACATTGTCAAACAAAGCACGAAGATATTGCTCACGTTCTTTTGTATTATCCGTCATCCACACTTGTGGCATACCACCATAATAATAATACTGACTCAGTAATACCTGTGGATGCTCCTCGTAGAGCGTACATATATCTGCAAAACGGAATGGAAAGACACGAATCTCATCTCCTCTACCACGGAACTCCGTGATAATATCAGAGGACAAGAAACGTGAGTTACTGCCCGTAACATACACATCCAAATTATCGCGATGAAGAAAGCCATTCAGTACAGCCTCGAATCCTTCAACCATTTGTATCTCGTCTAATAAGACATAATACATTTGATTGTCAGTAACGCGATCTAACACATACTGATATAACGCCTTAGGGTTGCGGTACTCTTCGTTGAGCATGTCATCCAAAGCCAACGCAATGATATGTTGTTCATCCACACCTTGCGCCAATAGATGACGACGGAATAGGGTAAACAACAGATACGATTTGCCACAACGGCGAATACCTGTAATTACCTTTACCATACGATTGCCACGCTTGCTTTCTAAGCGGGTTAGATACTCATTTCTGCTTACTTCTCTCATGCTCTATTGAAAATTTTTGCAAAAATACAACTTTTTTTTCAATAGACCAAAAGATTTGGCATTTTTTTATCAAAATATCACAATACTTCAAAGATCGCTTTCGGCTCGGCAAGCCGAGCGTTGTGTGCGGCGGAGCCGCGTTATTTGTCCGCAAGCGGACGTTTCATGCACCTATGGTGCGTTTCATGCGGCAGAGCCGCGGGGTTAGGCAAAAGGTTAGCGGCGAAAGGTTAAAGGCGGGGACCTTTGCTTCGCTCTAAACCTAGTTTTATTTTATGTTGTCGCCCAGAGGGCGGGTATTTCAGTTAATAGTTAATGATTAATAATTAATATCTTTTTACTCTAATGATTCTATATACAAAAAAAACGGTAATTCCGTTATTATTGAAATTACCGCTTTGATTACACTATAGACACTTGGATTAGTCTTTCAAACAACCAATAGGAATAACATAGACACCATCCTTTCGGCGTAATCCGACTTTGCCTCCTGTAAGAACAAGCAACAAGTCTGGTTCACGAATAGGCACTTGCTTTTCCGTCAGATTATGCTCACGAATCAAGTTTTGCAACTCCAACAAATGAGCTGCACCTGCATCCACATCAGCACTTCCTAACTTACATTCAATAAGCGCATATCGACCATCATCCAAATGCAAAACAATATCTGCCTCCAAACCATAACGATCATTATAATATGACACCGTAGCATATTGGTCAGCTGTATATGCTTTCAAATCGCGAATACATAATTGCTCGAAAATAAAGCCAAATGTATTCAACTGCATTTGCATTGACTCTGGCGTTAATCCCAACAAAGCAACTGCTATAGAAGGATCACAGAACCCACGTTTTGCGCCACTACGGATTGCCGTTTTACTACGAATAGCAGGACACCATGCCCCAATATTCTGAATCACAAACAATCGCTCTAAAGCATTCACGTAATCCATAAACGTTGGGCGAGTGCAATCCATATCCTCTGATGCTACTACATCTTGCAACATCTGACTTGTCTTTGCTAATGTAGATATATTGCGTGCATACGAACGCAATATTTGGCGTGTGAGTTGCGAATTACGGCGAACACCATCGATACGCATTATATCAGAATTGCAAACGGTATTCACATAATCACGCGCTACAGACAATGCTGCATTTTTACTCTTTGCACAAACAGCAGCAGGCCATCCTCCGCGGCATGCCGCGTAAATCAAATCATCTACTGAGAGATTGGACAACACATCAAAATCCATTTGAGGATTATCAAACAACTCTTTTAGCGAGATTAGTCCATTACTCTCTTGCGACTCCCAAAGGCTCATTGTACCCATTTGCAAACGAGAAATGCGTCCCGTACCAGAGTGGCGAATCTGTGATTCATCAACCACATTGGAACCCGTCAATATGAATTGACTCGTCATTTGGCGCTTATCTACCTCCAAACGCACAGCATCCCATACCACGGGATAATCCTGCCACTCATCTATCAGGCGAGGTGTTTCTCCCTGCAAGAACAACGAAGGACGATTTTGAGCAATCATGTCGTAGTTGGCTCGCTCGTCTGGATCTTGCAAGCGAATAATTGATTGGGCTTGTTGGGCAGCGGTAGTAGTCTTACCACACCACTTGGGGCCCTCAATCAACACGGCACCCATCGCTTGCAAACGTTGGTGCAACAATTCATCTGAAATACGCTTAAAATACCTCATATATGTATCATTTTTCAAATCCGCGGCAAAGATACTAATAATTATTGAATTACGCAAATTATTTTACATTTTTGGGGCATTTTATTTTACATTTTTGGGGCATTTCGTTTTACATTTTTGGGCACAAGTTTGGAAAAATTGTGGTAAAAACTATGCAGTTTGATATACACAAGAATTTACATTTCTTGCATATATGCGGTAATTTCAATACTTCAAAGATCGCTTTTGGCTCGGCAAGCTGAGCGTTGTGTGCGGCGGAGCCGCGGGGATTGAACGACAATTAATGTCAATTTTAACCGTCAATTAGCGTCAATTTTGCTCCATTTGTGGATTGGAAGAATGTGCAATGCACATTGGCAATCCATAAATGAGAGGTTGTTTTCATGCGGCGGAGCCGCGGGGATTGAACGACAATTAAGGTCAATTTTAACCGTCAATTAGCGTCAATTTTTTCTCCATTTGTGGATTGGAAGAATGTGCAACGCACATTAGCAATCCATAAATGAGAGGTTGGTTTCATGCGGCGGAGCCCTCCCTCCCCACAATGGGGGAGGGAATGGGAGGTTATTGCACCGTCAGCGTACCTTCTGACTTGGTCAAGAAGCGGATATAGAGGAAGCCATCTTCGTCCACATACTCTTCCATCGCAGCCAATAGGGCTGCATCTAATACCAAATCTCCATTCGCAGGTACAGGAACATATGCAAGTACGTATCTATTATATGGCGCGAGAGCAAACACACAAGTCTCTGCCACAAAAGTATGCAATGGATCAGCACCCGACCAAGCAAGAGTAGCACCCGTATTAATCCACTCCTTATAATTAATACTATATACGGTAAATGCACTATCGAGATTGAGCACAATTTGATCACCCGCTTTCAACTGAATACTATTGATACCACATGGAGTGGTTGGGCCAGTAGGAAGGTCAGGAGCTGGTTTCTCAGTAGCAAAAGTAACGTTGCCCGTAGTAGAGAAACGAACATACAAATATCCGTCAGCATCTACACGCTCTGCCCATTGCGCTAAAGTAGCCGCAGGGATAACAAATGGCGTGTTCTTATTGAACGCTTTTGTTTGCATGACGTGTGAATCGTTTTTACTTAACGCAAAATTACAAGTATCGGCGATATAAACCGTAGGACGACCTGTAGTATTCCACTGAATGGTCAAATCGTATCCACTATAGTCATCAAAATAGAAACGATGATAGATGTCTTTGCCACCCGTAGCAAATTCTTTATTTGCAGTAATAGCATAGGCTTTATTCATACATGGTGAAACATCCCATAACAATGGCGTGACAGTAGTAGGTTGGTTGGCAATGAAACGCACATAGGTATAGTTATCAATATTGCTATTGATCATTGGGTTAAGTTCGAGTTGTGTCAAACGCACAGCAGTTTCATCATCTATAGTAGAGGTAGCATACGTGCGAACATAAGTGCCGTTTTGGAGTTGGAATGTATGTACGTTAGAGAATTCAGCTTGCATCTTTGCCGCTGGTGATGTGACAAACTTAGTTGCCTCTTTCCAAGTTTTTGGGATAGCAAAAATAGCATTATCATTTGCCTTCACTTGAACAGGAAGTCCATACTCAAGCAATACAGCACCGCCTGCAGGAGGATTGACAGGAATCTTTTCTACAACTAGTTTACCTGGAGCAGCTGAAAGTACTTTGCCATAGAAAATACCTCCCTCATTATTCTCTTTGATAGCCTGTTCTAAATCTGTAGGTTGAAGTTTATAAGGTTGCTCTTGAGCGACATCGTAATAATTCCAGACATATACATTAGTGGTTTTAGGTGTAAAATCACATTCTTGTGTTGCAAGCCAAACACGTGCAGGTTGCTCACCTACCCAAACAAAACGAATGCTGTCTTTCTTCCATTCCGGGAAAGGCAAAGCAAAGACGCGATCGGAGTCATTAGGAAGTATATCTATTGTATCTGCTAGAGTAATCATATGTGCATTGTTCATACATGCAGCAAAGGAGGTATCTGGGTTCATGATAATTTCTCCTGCATCTGGAAATTCGACCTTAACAAAAGCCTGTACGTTGTAACTAATACCGCACTCGGCTAATTGCTCGCGGTAGCGGTTGTCAATAGACAAGTCGTACACATACTTACCTTCTTCCTTAATATATATCTGCTCGCATTTAAAGCCCAAAGGTAAAGAAAAGCCGAGATCCATGGCAGTATTGATTACGCTATCCAATTTAGCATCCGCATATTTACCTGGTACACATGTAAAATCCACTTCAATCTCAGGCGAAGTCAAACAATTATTGCTTACTGGACGGAAAAACACATTGAGTGGCAAATCATAGGTATTGGCTGAGAACCAATACGTTCCTGCTGCAGGGATAGTACCCTTATAGTCTGCATCTACTGGGATTGGGTCATTGCATGTGAGACCCGTTTGCGCTACGAGTGTGGTAGCAAAAAGCACTGCAAAGAGTGAAGAAAAGAACGTTTTCATAATAATTATTGTTTTGTGATGTTATTTCTTAAGGAAAGAATTAAGCGATGAGATGATGCTATATAACAAGTACATCATTGCTAAAATCAGCAATGGCAACAAATCACCTACTGGAGTAAACAAATAGGTGAAATCACCTTTGTGGTGTTCACCACCATTTTGCAAGAACATACCCAACCATTGGTCATACGTAAGTGCAGGTGTAGGACCACGATAGTCTTCTGGCAGACAACCATATGCAGCCTCAAACCAAGCAAGATATGCAGCCTCTGTCTGGGCATTATTGAAGGTATAAAGGAGGTCATCAGTGGTCGACCCATACTCATAACCATACCCCCATAACCAATTCAGCCAATTGTTGTAGGCAGCATTACCTGGCGCATTATGGCGTCCGTTGATACCACGCAAGGTAGGCATGCTTGCTGTCCCATCTGGAAGGAGATAAGGCGAGGAAGCAATGAGGCTAGTAGGTGAGGAGGCGATGAGGCTAGTAGGTGAGGAGGTGATGGGGCTAGTAGGCGACAAGGCGATGAGGCTGGTAGATGAGGAGGGGGTATTGGTGCTTACAACACCATTAGACATCGACACATTGCCGTTGCTACCACCACCGAAAGATTTGGTCTGCTGAGATGAAGACATATAGGTGATGAGGCTATTAGGCGATGAGGTGATAAGGCTATTAGGCGATGAGGTGATGAGCCTATTAGGCGATGATGCTACTGGGCGATGAGGGGATGAAGACCTAACACCACCACGAGAGCGAGAGGAAGACATAGGAACTGACAAACCGTTGCCATTACTACCTACACCTATATGGGTAACAGCACCAGACTTGGTGGCTGCAGATGGAGAATAACCGCGCGAAGAAGACCATACGGAAGAATCATCTGTGGTTTGGATAGAAGATATCACA
>JAZSAI010000033.1:0-129372 GCA_045601825.1 Paludibacteraceae bacterium
TTAGGTCGTTTAGGAGTACTCATGGGTAGTATGGGATATAGATCTGTTACACGAGGCAATAGGCAAGCACGTTTGCGCGGATGGATTGTATATCAACGAGATACAGAAGAAATTGCTGCTAACAAAAAACTTTTAGCTAAAGAATGTGTAACAGTGTAACACTTCTTTTACTATTCTCGTCCACGCGTGTACGGGGACGAGACATAAGAAATAGTTGTTACACACTGTTACACCGTTACACGAAAAATAACCCTTAAATTAACTAAAACTTAATTTTTACAACTATGAACAAAAGTCAAATTCGATTTGCGATGGCCGCACATGCTGCATGGCTAGTGATGAAAAATCCAGTATTAACCCGCGTGTACATGTTAGAACGACAATTAGACAAAAATTACAAATTTTCGGGGACCCCTAATCTTCTTTGCTACCCTAGCGCAAAGGTAGCGCAAGGGTAGCGGAATTATAATACGGAGAGATGGCCTCTTGATGCCCCATTTGCAAATGAATTTTCATTCAAATGTAAACTTTTACTTGAATCGTTTGCAAATATGCATTTTTTGTTGTACCTTTGTAGCGTGAATGAATGTGCTAATACGAAATACATTAAGAAATGAATACAATTGAGCAAGCAATCGAAGATATTCGCGAAGGTAAATTCGTGATAGTAGTAGATGATGAGGACCGTGAGAATGAGGGTGATTTTATCATTGCTGCGGAAAAGATAACCCCTGAGAAAGTCAACTTTATGCTTCAGCATGGGCGTGGAGTGCTTTGTGTACCACTACCCGAAACGCGTTGTGCAGAATTGGATCTCGTTCACCAAGTATCGAATAATACTTCGATGCTTGGGACTCCATTTACCGTTACAGTAGATAAATTGGAGGGATGTACTACGGGTGTGAGTGCAGAAGACCGCGCTGCTACCATTCGTGCATTGGCAGACCCTACTTCTACACCACAGACCTTTGGTCGCCCAGGACATATCAATCCGCTATATGCGCAAGAGCGTGGAGTTTTGCAACGTGCAGGACACACCGAGGCGGCTGTGGACTTGGCACGATTGGCAGGTTTGCAACCTGTTGCAGCATTGATTGAGATTATGAATGAAGACGGCACCATGGCACGTATGCCACAACTGGAGAAAGTGGCTGAGCAATATGGACTTAGCCTAATCTCTATCAAGGACCTTATCGCATACCGCGTAAACAACTCACTACAACCGCTACACGATGCTACACAACCGCTACACAATACACTTGTAGAGCGTGGCGAAACGGTGAGCCTACCTACAGAATATGGCGAATTCATGCTTACGCCATTCCGAGAACTGACTACAGGATTGGAGCATATTGTTCTGGTTAAAGGAGAATGGGCGGCAGATGAACCCATCTTATGCCGTGTGCACTCATCTTGTATGACGGGAGATATCTTTGCTTCGAAGCGATGCGAATGTGGTGAGCAACTCCACAAAGCCATGCAAATGGTAGAGAAAGAAGGAAAAGGAATCATCGTGTATATGAATCAAGAGGGCCGGGGTATTGGACTGATGAACAAGATTCGTGCATACAAATTACAAGAACAAGGTGATGATACAGTAGAAGCCAACGTCCATTTGGGTTTCCAACCTGATGAGCGCAATTATGGGGTAGGAGCGCAAATACTACAGCAAATGGGTGCGAGAAAACTACGTTTGATGACCAATAACCCTGTCAAGCGAATAGGGTTAGAGAGTTTTGGCATAGAAATTGTAGAAAATATTCCAATAGAGATAGCTCCTAATCCATATAATTTGCGTTATATGCGTACTAAAAAAGAGAAAATGCATCACAATCTAAACTTAGTGTAACATGAAACGAGTATTATTATTAGTATTTTTATTCGCGACTCTGGGATCGGGATTCCAACAATTGTTGGCAGATGAGACCGTGACCGTTACCGCAACTACCTCCGACATCTCTGAGAACCTCGACCTCAAGACTGTGGCTACCCTGTTCGGACAAGCCAAAGACTTGGAGCAATTTGAGCAAATGTTGAATAATCCAGACTCTGCATTCTCTAATCTGGACTTGAATGGAGATGGAGAAGTGGATTATCTGCGTGTGATTGAGACTGCAGATGGCAACCGACATCTAGTGGTGATCCAAGCCGTATTGGCGAAGGATATATACCAAGATGTGGCGTCCATCTTCGTGGAAAAAGATGCTAATGACCAAATCACAGTACAAGTTGTTGGGGATGAGTATATCTATGGTGCCAATTATATCATAGAGCCAGTGTATATCTATCGCCCCTATATTTATGATTGGTTCTGGGGCCCTTCTTGGGTATGCTGGCATTCACCTTATTATTGGGGATATTGGCCAGGTTGGTGGCGTCCATACTATTGCGTAGATCCATTTATATATTGGAATCACTGCTATTGGCACCACTATCATTATCCTATTTGTTCTTATCGCACAGGACATCATCACCATGCCCACTATCGTCCGATGTATGACCGCGTGAGTCGCAATGATTTGGCAACTCGCCACCCTGAGCGTTCGTTTGCTACCCGCAATGCATCGCGCAACATTAGCAATGCTCGCTCGTTGGAGCAAGGACGTAGAACAGCTGTGCGTGATGCCAATACTGTAAGAGGAACTGCTTCCAGAACAGCCACACCATCTACACGTATCAACACGACTTCTCAACGTGGAACGCAAGCCACTATCAATCGCACCTATGGTAGTTCGAATGTGCGCAGTGCATCTGCAAATGCTACCACACGCGGCAATGCTGCGCGTACCTCTACTACTGCTACGCGCACACAGAGTACTACCCAACGTGTAGCAACTCCTAGTCGCACGCAGAGTTCTACCCAACGTGTAGCTACTCCTACCCGTACGCAGAGTTCTACCCAACGTGTAGCTACGCCTACTCGCACGCAGAGCTCTACCCAACGTGTAGCTACGCCTACTCGCACGCAGAGTAGCGCAGTGCGCTCATCTAGTGCGCCTATGCGTTCATCCTCGAGCGCGGTGCGCTCTTCTAGTATGGGCACAAGCACGCGCTCATCGGGAATGAGTTCTGGAACTCGTTCGGGGAGTATGTCTTCTGGATCACGTTCGGGAGGAGGAAGCAGACGATAACGCTTAGCGGTTAACCGCTTTTACGCGGAAGCCCGATGCTTTGAGTTGAGCAATTAATCCCTCTTCTCCACCAAGATAAATGGCATTGAGAGTGATAAACGCTTTACCTTCTTTGAGGTAGGGCGTTAATCGTTTTACCCATTGCTGATTGCGCTGACTATACACTTTGTAATCAGAGAAAGATAAAGAAGTTTGATTGTCTGGTGATTTTACAAAATATGCCATATCTGTCAATCGACCAGATTGATACATTTCTAATAGCGAACGCTCAAAGCGTACTTCTTTCTCTGGATATTCCACCAGTTTCAGCAACTCTTCACATTGCCAGTGAAAGGGCTCACGGTCGAAGAGTATATACATCGTCTCACCTACATCATCTAAACCATATACGGGAATATTGCTTTGTGCTGCTACTTTCTCAAAGAAGGATTCCATGGAGCGGTCTTCATCGTAATGAAGCCACTTTTTCATTAATTCGTTGCGGTACATTTCTGCAAGGTATGATGGCTTCATCCTGCCTAGTTTATCCAATCCCATACCTAGATTGATGCGCAGAGCATCATCTATCTCGTTGTATTGTTCGTTGCTATAGAAATTGCTCAATTTCACCGAATCGGGTAGAATGGCTGCTTGGCGCAATGCTGCAAGAGCTTCGTAATCTTGCATCGTAAATTCGGTGATGACCTTATTACATTCACTATAGCATTTGAAGACGTTGGGGATGGAGTCTAAAAATGTCATATCTACCAGTTTGTTAGTAGCTAATATGTATGACGGAGCTGTTGCCGCATTACCCGAAATACGGTAGAGCACCTGTGCGCTTGTGGCATTAGGAAGTAGGAGCCCGGAACCAATAGTCATCAGTAGTATGTGCCAAATCTTTCTCATCTCTTATCTTCTATTGAAACCTTGATATCAAATTATATGCCTGATAAATTCCTAATTCACCTGCTTTGCTAAGGTCTTTGATACCTTTATCCGTCTCATTGATATATATATATGTCAAACCGCGGTTGAAGTATGCCTCGGCGAAATCGCTGTCTGCTGCTATAGCTTGGCTATAATAAGAGATAGCAGCTTTGAAGTCTTGCTGTAGGCAGAGCATATTGGCTTTGTTGTAATACGCAAAAGAGAAGTCAGGCAGATGGTTGATTACATAATCGTAGTCACGCATCATGAGCTCAAACTCTGCAGCATCTGTACTTTCTCCCATTGCTCGTTTGTATTCTAGCAACTTATATCTCCAATTAGCACGACAGAAGTATGCGAAATATAGTTTGCTATCCATTAGTATGGCGCGTGTTACATCATCCAAGGCCGAAGAATAGTCTTGTACTAAGGCAAATTCAAAAGCTCGTGCTATATAAGCGGCGCAGAGCTGGTCATTGGTTTGCGAATAGGGTGACGCTACTTGTTCAAGCAAGTCTATTTGGCGCGATAGGTTGCTAATTTGTGCAAAATGCTGATTAACCATATCTGCCGTTAGAGTGATCTCTTTGGTCGTGAATCGGAGTGGGGCAGGCAATTGCATGGTACGATTGTATGCATCAACTGTAGCATGTGAGTAGTTGGTCTGGCGTAGCGCTGTAGCACTGGTGTTGACTGCATAATAGGATAGGAATATGTTAGGTTCGTTCACGACATCGGTATAGCGTTTTTGCACGGTACCTCGTGTATCGCTATTGTATTTATTTTCTTCTGTGCTAGATTCTTGGTTTTGTGCAGCCAAGGCAGAGAATTCTTTACGTCGGTCGCGCTGTTGAGGTTGTGCATCTGCTATCTGCATATTTGTTTGTAGCGATTGAATACTATCTTTCTTTTGTTCAAGGTTATAGGCTTGTTGACGCAGTTCGAAGGCTGCTTTTTCATGCCCTAGCGAAGTCTCTGCTTGCGCAGCAAGGTAGTAGGCTGGTAGGAAATAGGGATATCGTTTGATGATGATGTGGAAGTCTTCTAGTGCTGCTCGCCATTGGCGCAGTTGCAGTTGTACCATTCCGCGTTGGTAGTAAATCTCTATTTGGTCGGGTGCAAAGTTGATGGCTTGTGTGAAGTCTTCTAATGCACGGTTGTAGTCTCCTAGCTCTTGCCTCAGCACACCACGATTGTAGTAACATTGTGCATCGCGTGGAGATAGTGCTATTGCTTTGTCATAATCACTGAGTGCGCTACGGTAGTTGTGCTTGCGGTAGTAGATAATACCGCGGTTAATGTAGTCGCCCGCCCACTTGCTACCATGCTCAATGGACTTGCTCAATGATGTGAGTGCATCTTCTTGATTGTCTTGCATCAGTTGGACAAGTCCTAATGCAGACCAGTTGGCGGGATTTTGTGAGTCGTACTCGGTAGCCTGAGTAAAAGCATTAAGTGCACAGAGCGTATCATTACTACGTAAGCATATACTACCTTTTTCGAAATGCAGTGCTGCTGATTGTGGATCGCGATGGAGTAGGTGATTGATATCTTGTAGAGCAAGGTTGTATTGTTTGAGTTCGGCTAGCACATCGGCTCGCATGGCGATATACGTTCTGTTTTCAGGGGCAAAGACTAGTGCCTCACTGAAGTCTCGTGAGGCTTTTTCCAATTGGTTGGTTTGTCGATAGATAAATCCGCGTGTATAGTATGCGCCAGGTTGAAATGGGTTACGCTCAATGGCGGCGTTGCAATCCAATTCTGCACCGATGTAATCACCTAATTGTATCTTGGCTATTGCGCGAAGTAGATAGGGCTCGCTCAGATAGGGCTTGAGTTTGATGACTTGGTTAAAGTATTGAATACTAAGCACATAATCTTCAAAATACAAAGCATTACGCCCGATAGCAGTAATGCGGTCGGTATTTAACTGTGCTTGTATGGAACCAAGAGTCAGAAACCAAGCTCCCAGACCAATTAGTACTATGTACTTGCGCCTTATTTGCATCCTGCTTCAGGGTCAAACCATTCGGGAATATCAAATTGCTCCTCTACACTATAGCCTAATTGCTTGTCAGCATAGACTTTCTGCATATATATTGCCCAAATAGGCAAAGCCATATTGGCGCCTTGACCTGCTGACATATTATCAAAATGGATACTACGGTCTTCACCACCTACCCATACGCCGCTTACTAGTGAAGGGGTGAAACCTACAAACCACCCGTCTGAATGGTTCTGCGAAGTACCTGTCTTTCCACCCATTGGGGCTTTGAGCCCATAACGGAAGCGTGCACGTACACCTGTGCCGTGATCCATCACGTTTTGCAACATATAGACCATTTTATAAGATGTTGTTTCACTGATAATTTCGTAGGTCTTAGGCATGAAGGTAGCCAATGTATTGCCGTTGTTATCTTCAATGCGAGTTACGTAGAGTGGTTCCACACGGATACCCTTGTTAGGGAAGGTGGTATAGGCATCCACCATTTCTTTGACGCTCACTTCGCATGGTCCGAGGCAGAGACTAACCACAGGGTCAAGCTGTCCCTCAATACCAAATGAACGCATCATGCGCACGAGCTGTTCAGGCGTAAAGAGCGACATAAGGTAGGCGGTAATCCAGTTGCTAGATTTCTCTAGTCCCCAATTAAGGGTAACCATTTCGCCTTGGTTAGCATAATGGTCATCGCGTGGTGTCCATGCCACGCCATTGCCGTCAATGAGGGTGATGGAGTCGTTTACCGTACTATCACATGGCCACATACCTTCGTCCATAGCCAATGTGAATAAGTATGGCTTGATAGTAGAACCTACTTGACGACGACCTGAAGTGACCATGTCGTATTGGAAGTGCGTGAAGTTTGGACCACCTACATATGCTTTTACTGCGCCTGAATGTGCATCCATTGACATGAAGCCACAACGGAGGAAGTGTTTGTTCCAACGAATAGAATCAAGCGGTGTCATGGTGGTGTCAATCAGTCCATTATAGGAGAAGACGCGCATAGTTACTGGGGTATTAAACACTTTTTTGATTTCCGTCTCGTTCATACCTTGCTTCTTGAGTGCACGGTAGCGATCTGTCTGACGCATAGAACGATTCATGATACCGTCAATATCCTCTGGAGTAAGGTCTTGAGAAAAAGGAGCATAAGATTTTTTGCGTTTTTCTCGGAAAAAATCCTTTTGAAGTGCTTGCATATGTTCGCTGACCGCTTCCTCAGCATATTGCTGCATGCGTGAGTCAATGGTGGTGTAAATACGCAAACCATCATGGTATAGATCATATGGTGTACCATCGGGCTTGTGGTTTTTGTTACAGAAGCCATAGAGTGGATTTTCCTCCCATAAACGGCGGTCAATATCGTACTGAAGCATATTCCACTCAGAGTAGTTGCTTCGCTTAGGTTCCTTGGCGGTTAGTATTTGTCGCAAATATTCGCGGAAATAGGGTGCAAGCCCTTGCTTATGGTCAACCGATTGGTATTTTAGTTCTATAGGCAATGCCTTGAGTGAGTCGCATACTTGTTCGGTGATATAGTCGTATTTGCACATTTGATTGAGTACTGTATTACGACGATTGAGTGCGTTTTCAGGGCGTCGTCTTGGGTTGTATAGTGCAGGGTTCTTACACATGCCTACTAGCATTGCTGCTTCTTCTATCTTCAGGTTTGCAGGGGTAGTACTAAAATATACTTGTGCTGCGGATTTGATACCTACTGCATTATAAAGGAAGTCGAACTGGTTAAGGTACATAGTAAGTATTTCCTCTTTGGAGTATAGACGCTCTAGTTTGGTTGCAATAACCCATTCTATAGGTTTTTGCAGGGCACGTTCGAAAATGTTGTTAGCACGTGGTGACCATAATTGCTTAGCCAACTGTTGGGTGATGGTACTACCGCCACCTGCCTTGCCGAGCATAATAATAGCACGCATCAGTGACTTGACATCTACACCAGTATGGTCGTAGAAGCGTACATCCTCTGTAGCAATGAGCGCATTGATCATATTGGGTGAGATATCTGTATATGCCACACTGACGCGATTCTCATTGCGGTAGTAGCGTCCGAGCAATTGCATATCAGACGATATGACTTCTGTTGCAAACTTATTCTTAGGATTCTGTAATTCATCAAGTGGTGGTAGATAGCCTAACCATCCTTTGGTAATCATCCAAAATAATACAATGATTGATACGATTCCTAAGGCGATTATGCCCCAAAACCATAATGCAAATGTCTTCTTAAATGTAGTACTTGCCATGTTTATATTAAATCTTCAATTATTCTGTTGAGTATATGAAATCCTTTGGTGGTTGCCGCAATGTGGTTGCCACGTTGTATAAGCAATCCTTGTTTTATATAGGGTTGTGCTTTGTTGATGTCTATTTCATTGATGGCTATGCCTTGGCTTGTGCGCAGTCCGAGCATGATGCGTTCGGTGTGACGTTGCTCATTGGTTAATACTTCTTGTTCGGGCTGCAAATTGTGTGCCATTGCCTGCTCAATATATGCATCAATATCGCTGACATTCCATTGCCTAACCTTGCCATCGTAGCTATGTGCCCCTGCTCCCAGACCTATGTATGGTGTGTCATTCCAATAGTTGGAATTATGCTTTGAACGGCATCCTTTGCGTGCGAAGTTGCTAACTTCGTAATGCTCAAACCCGTTCGCAGTTAATTGCTCCACCAGATAATCATACATCTGCATTTCCGTATCTTCATCTATAGGTAGAATATGTCCTCTCTCCAATAAGGCTGTGAGCACCGTTCCTTCTTCATAGATGAGTCCATAGGTGGAGATATGTTGTACGTTAAGTTGCAGAGCCATTTGCACATCGCGTTGCCATTGCTGCATAGTTTGCGAGGGTAGGGCATACATAAGGTCAATGGATATATTATCAAACCCTGCTGCTTGTGCAATGGCTACAGCATCTAGCGCTTGTTGCGTGTTGTGGCGTCTGCCAAGGAGGCGCAGCAAATCGTCATTAAAACTTTGTATGCCAATGCTTAATCGGTTGATTCCCATTCTGCGCCATGCTTGAACTTTCTCCAACGTGATGTCACCAGGATTAGCTTCAAGCGTAATTTCAAGCGATTGCGTAGTATTGTGCAGCGATTGTAAACAGGTGGATATAATCTTATCCAAATCCGTACAATCTAGTGTACTCGGCGTTCCACCACCGATATATATGGTAGATATCGTGTATTGGATATCGTGTATTGGGTATCGATCGTGCCATTCTGCGAGCAAGGCATCTACATATTGCGTCCTTTTCTCTAAATGCGTTGTAGAAAAGAAGTCGCAGTACTTGCACCTTGTTTTACAAAAAGGAATATGTATATATATCCCTGCCATATTCCGAATAGATTATTCTAGCTTGCGATAGCGAATACGCTTAGGCTCAGTAGCATCATCGCCAAGGCGCATTTTTTTGTTTGCCTCATACTCCGAATAACTACCTTCAAACCAGAATACCTTGCTATCTCCCTCAAAAGCAAGGATATGCGTACATATACGGTCAAGGAACCAACGGTCGTGCGAGATGACTACCGCACAACCTGCAAAGTTCTCCAGACCTTCTTCTAATGCACGCAAGGTGTTCACGTCAATATCATTGGTTGGCTCATCAAGCAGCAATACATTGGCTTCAGACTTCAATGTCAATGCCAAGTGCAAGCGGTTACGCTCACCACCAGAGAGCACACCGCATTTCTTCTCTTGGTCAGCACCTGTGAAGTTGAAACGGCTCAGATATGCACGTGCATTCACTTCGCGGCCACCTACGCGGATATATTCCGTACCCTCAGAGATGGTCTCAAAGACGCTCTTGTTAGGGTCTATATTCGAGTGCACTTGATCCACATAACCCACGCGTACAGTCTCGCCCACGGCAAAGGTACCTTTATCGGCTTGCTCCATACCCATAATCATGCGGAAGAGTGTTGTCTTACCTGCACCGTTAGGGCCGATAATACCTACGATACCATTGGGTGGAAGCATAAACTCCAAATCCTCGAACAGCAATTTCTCGCCAAAGGCCTTGCTTACGCCCTCAGCATTGATAACTTTGTTACCCAAACGTGGACCGTTAGGAATGAATATCTCCAGCCTCTCCTCGCGCTCTTTCTGCTCTTCGTTCAACATCCTATCGTATGCAGCCAAACGGGCTTTACCTTTAGCTTGACGTGCTTTAGGTGCCATGCGTACCCATTCCAACTCGCGCTCCAGTGTCTTGCGACGCTTACTGGCTTGTTTCTCCTCCATTGCCATACGAGCGGTCTTTTGCTCTAACCAAGAAGAGTAGTTGCCCTTCCATGGAATACCTTCGCCACGGTCTAATTCAAGAATCCAACCTGCTACATTATCCAAGAAATAGCGGTCGTGGGTGATACAGATCACTGTACCCGCATATTGGTGCAGGTGTTGCTCCAACCAGTCGATTGATTCCGCGTCAAGGTGGTTAGTAGGCTCATCCAGCAGCAGGATATCAGGTTGTTGAAGTAGCAAACGACATAGTGCTACACGACGACGCTCACCTCCCGACAGATGCTTCACTTGTGCATCGTCAGCAGGACAACGCAATGCGTCCATAGCGCGGTCAAGACGGGTGTCAATGTTCCATGCATCGGCACTATCTAACTTATCTTGCAATTCTGCTTGGCGGGCAAGCAACTTATCGAAATCGGCGTCTGGCTCTGCGAATGCCATATTGATAGCATCGTATTCGGCGAGCATATCCATGATGGGTTGTACACCTTCTTGCACGCACTCGCGCACGGTCTTTTCGGGGTCAAGTTGAGGATCTTGCTCCAGATAACCTACGCTATAGCCAGGTGAGAATACCACTTCACCTTCGTAGTTCTTTTCAATACCTGCAATAATCTTGAGTAGGGTAGATTTACCCGCACCATTAAGACCAATGATACCAATTTTTGCTCCGTAGAAGAAGCTAAGGTAGATGTTGTTGAGTACTCGTTTTTGTGGGGCGAAGGTCTTACTTACTCCCACCATCGAGAAAATAATTTTCTTATCGTCTGCCATATCTTAGTTGTTAAAAAAATCAATCAATATTCGATACATCATAAATCCGAATGCGCAAAATACGCAATTTGGGTACAAAGGTACAAAAAATATTGCATATATGCAAATCTATGTCTAAAAAATCTCCTTTCTCCTTTCCCAACTCTCCTTTCTCAACTCTCAACTCTCCTTTCTCAACTCTCAACTCTCAACTCTTAACTCTCAACTCTTAACTCTCTCCTTTCTCAACTCTCTTACCAAGTAATAGGTGATTAATAGGTGATTCCAATACTTCCTATACAGCATCAAAATGATGGCAAAATATAATTTTTGCTGTTTTTTTTGCATATTTGCAATTTTTTTTGTACCTTTGCGCGCTTTTTGTAGGCAATGAAAAAGGTAAATTTTAATCAACAAGATAATTGTAAGGTATGAAAAAGATTTTTACATGTATCAGCATCATGATGATGCTACTAGGGATGCAGGTGTCGGCACAGGAGCCAACGATGCAATTAGGTCCTACTGATAGTTTCGGCTTTTTGAATGGTCCAGATGGCGAGATGTGGACATATACTGCAGATTTTACGACGAAGTATGGTTTTTATACCTTTGTGGATTTGAAGGTATATGACTCCAAGAAGCAATTGGTGGGTCAGATAGCCGACTCACTAGTGATTGCAGATGAAAATGTGACGGGAGTGCGCGATTTGCAAGTAACAAGTTTCGTGACAAAGAAGTTCTTCAACTTTGACAACAACTATGAGTTGATGCTATTCATCACTGCTAATACGAAGCAATATGTGAATAAATACTTCAACCGCGTCTATTCCATCTATAGCGATAGTGTCAGCACACAGCCTGTATGCGAAATGCCTGGTAACATGGTAATATCTAAAAACCTAGGCGAATACAACGAGAATTACACGGTTATTTTCCGTCGTGACAGCGCAAACACCGCATCTGGTATGCAGTATTTTGACACCTATACCAAGGCATCGTATGCATCACCAGACCGTCCTGAGTTGAAGCACACCTTTGCTATTCCATATAGCAATATTGCGGCATTGAACGATTTGTTCCCAGTCTTCATGGTGAAGAATGGTGCGTACATCAACTATGTGACGACACAATATGAGAAGCCCTATTTTGTTCCAGGTACACCATTGGATCAAGATCCTGTGGTTAATGAGAATAACAATCTGGTAATCACCTACCTCAATCAGAAATTCGACACCGTGCACACGACTAAGATTCCTGTGGTGCAAGATGCCAATGAGAAGTTGCTATACACCTTCCCATTGCTAGGTGGTCTAGGATTTGATGGGGATATTATCATGAACTACAACGGCGGTAACACACCAGCGTATGTAGTGACTATGGAAAAATATGATTTGGATAGCGATGGGTCGGTAAAGTCGTACTATCTGTATGACGTAGCTGGTCAAAAAGTGGGTACTATTGCGGAGAACGTGCTATCAAGCGTTCATATGAACCCTATAGCAGGTCAAGAGGATCAATGGATGTTTATCAAAGAGGAGTATGATGGTGAGTTCTTGTTTGTGAATGTTCCATCATGCACAGTAGAGTCTGAAATATCCATCTATTTGGAGGATGGCAAGGCCGTATCGCAGAATATAGATCGTTATCCAGTAGGTGATTCGTATCAGTATGTGGTAGCACTGCTGCAAGGCGACAACGAACAAGATGGTACCGTATCGCAGAAATTAGCATGGCTGAACAAAGATGGCTCGTTTAGCCATTATGAAAAGATTAATCTTGGTCCACGCATTGAGGCTGCGAATGTGTATGTGAGTGCGGATGCTCTGAATCCAATGGTATTCAACACGGACGCTGCGCGCGAGTACATGGTACTAGTGAAGCGTTATGCCGAAAAGAACACAAATGACAAGGAGACAGCCCTGCTAGTATGTAGTACCAACGGAGATATTCTCCTGGATTATGGCAAAGATGCTAGTAAGGGTGGCGATATCAACACCGTTTTCCTACTGAATGCGCAGAACGATCCACAATTGCTGACCATTTATACGAATGAAAAAGGTCAATACACATTGAATTTCACTCAATTGCCACTAGCTGAAAAACCGCTAAAAGGTTCTGGTACCGCGGAAGATCCCTATCAGATCACATCTATGAATGATTTCATGAAGATTGAGAATGAGCCAGATGCGCATTATTTGGTGGTGAATGATGTGGACTTTATGAGCGTACCATTTGCAGGGTTGAAGACAGCATTTACAGGTGTCTTGGACGGCGATAACTACCAATTCAAGAATGTAAACTTGGATGGTAGTGGCTTGTTTGCTTTTGTCAATGATAATGCAACCATCAAGGATTTGGTGATATCACATCCAGTTATGCAGTTGGGTGAGGTATCCACTCCAGCAGGTATAGTTGTCAATATGATTCAGGGCAATATGAGTGGCGATGATGGTTCGATGGAAGTAGAAAATGTAACAGCCATCCTGCAAAACATACAAATCATATCTCCTAAAGTAGTAGGAGAAGCATACAAAGGTATGTTTGGTGGTATCGCAGGTAATGCCTCGCTGTTTGTCAGCATCACTCAATGTTGGGTGAAAGACGCCGCTATCACATTGCCATTGGCAGAGGGTGTAGGTGGTTTGGCTGGTCAGTTGGCTACCGCTTCTTACGTGAAAGCATGTGCATTTGATGGTGTAATAGAGGCAGGCAAAGTGGTAGGTGGTGCTGTAGCTACAGCTGGTAGCGGCGAGCAAATCAGCCATGTGCATGTGAATGCAGCTATTACAGGTAGCGAGCAGATTGGTGGTGTGATTGGTCATAGCGAGCGTGCACCAATGAGCAATTGCTACGTAGAAGGCAGTTTGACCGCTAAATCCAACGCTATTGTGGCAAAGATGGGAGGTATGATTGGTGAACTGACTGTGAATGAGACAGGCGATGGTCCGATTGTGATTGAGAACTGCTTGGTAGGTGTAGAAGAAATTGGTTTACCAGCCGCATTGGATAGTTTCTATGTACACCGTGTGATAGGATTCTCTGGTTCGGATAAGTACAATTACTTCGAAGGCAAATATGAGGATCCAGAGACAAAAATCAAGGGATGTTATGTAGTTTCCAATTTAGCCCCAATAGATGCTACTATCCAATTGACTGACACGACTACCGAGGGTGCTAATCTGTCTGCTACAGCATTTTTGCCAGAATGGTGTACAGAACATGGTTTCAAGTTTGGGTCTGATGTAATAGCTCCATGGGCTTGGAAGGATGGCTATTTAAGTTTGTGGTTCGAGAACGAATTATCCACTGATTTGGAGAATATCTGGGGCAACTGTGGAGATGTGGTTGGCGGTAACAACCAAATGGCTAAGAAACTCATTATCAATGGTCAGATGTATATCCTACGCCACGATGGCTTGTATAGTGTTACAGGCGTGCGCGTGAAGTGACATCATATCTATCACCCACATAGAGCGCTACAACTTGAAGTGGGTGATAGCTTTTATTTCATTAAGTTTAACTTTTAAATTTTAGTCTGTATGAAGAAATTTTTAACTCTTTTGATGGCTATGGTAGTGACATTATCTATGTTTGCTACGCCACAATTAAACAAGACAATGCCTTTTAAGCAAGGTAAAAAAGAGTCTAAAGAAGCTGTACAACAAGCAAAAGCAGAGAAATTTCTCAATGCGTTCACCAAAAAGGCAGAGAAGCAAGTTATCAAACGTAATTTGCTAGAGAAAAAATCGATTGTCCTTGATGATATGCCGTCTGAGAAGCCTCAGTTGAAAAAGGTCTCAAGAATTGCTCAAGGGGAAGAGTTGACGTTTACGTTTGACGCTTTCGCTTATGGACCTCATCAGTATGAAGATGGTGATTGGTTTATATCATTGCTCACAGCTGATTATGCTTTCTACTTTGATTATTTCAATAATGGAACAGGTGTAGATTATTGTGGTACATACACAATGGAGGATTTTCTGACCAACTATTCGTATATTATGCTTCTGAACACAGAAGAATATATTCTGTTTGAGGATATTACGTTGACAGTTTCGGAAACAGTTGTGAATGAGAAATTATCTGTGATTTCGTTAGTGGCAACTATCCTTGGAGATGATGGTAATACCTATAAAGTAACGGCAAAACAAAATATATACAATCCTCAGACAGTGGTAGAGGAATCGCTTATCGGAGCGACGTTGAATCAAACTGATAAAACATTTACTTTCTCGGGCAAAAATGCAAACGTAGATGCTACTGTATCAATCTATTTACTTAGTTCCAGTGTGGTTGGTAACTATGATGCTATGCAATATTTTGACTTGGCAAATACTGTTATCTCATATAAAGGTACCACTCTTAACCCAATGCAGATGACAGCGACAGTTGACTTAAAGATGCAGGAAGATGGTACAGCGGCATACACAGCATTGGTGAATGTAATAAATGTAGATACTGTGCTCTATACATTGAAATTTGTGAGTCCGCTACCTAAACCAATTGATACGGTGGATGTGGTTTGTTCAAATTTGGTTGTAGATAACTCTTATGCTGGAAGTTTTGGAATCGTATTTATAGAAGCAAGTAATGCAGAATATCAATTGTCTGCGGGAATTATGACTACTATCTTGGAACCTGGTGTATATGAAGGTGCTAATTGTATGGTTGATATTACTGCTTCAGTAACTAGTGAATATGTGTCTTCAATCATAGCAACTCTGACAGTATCCATTGATGATAACGATAACTATGTCATAAAAGGACAAGTGCTAGGAAATGATGATAGGTTGTATAATTTAGATTTGTCATGGATTGTTCCAGAACCTACAAAAACAGTAGATATAAAATTTGAAAAATCAGCGATAGCCACTTACTATCCCGATTTAGGAAATGATTTCATGTTGATGAATGGCAATGCAGAGTATTTGGTAGCATTGGATATAGTGGGTGTGCCAATGGGGGCAACATTTACCCAAAAGGACCTCTACGAATATTATTGCTTTATTGAGAATTTGGCAGATGAAACTGAAATAGAAATTGCAGCAGCTGATGGTAAAGTGTATCAATCAAATGATACTACCTATATGGAGGCGTCTATAATTGGTTTTGACGCTGTACGCTATAATATCGAATTGTGGTATGTAGCACCAATACCTGCACAAACGGTCAGTTTGAATTTCTCGAATGCTATTTTCTATAATCAATTGGAAAATGACGGATACTATGCATTGGTGGCTGCAAACGAAGATGAGACTGTGCAGTTTGCACTTTCATTACCTGGCTATTCGGAGGAAGATGTGCCTGGTACCTATGTAAATGATGGCCTATTTGGTGGTTTTACGGGTGCGAATTACGATTTTATCAACTATATTTTTGAAGAATACGCTACCTATATTGCAAAATGGAACGCTGAATTGAATGATTATGATGTATTCACTATAGAAAAAGGACAAGCGACTATTACTGTAGATGAAGAAAATAATCTTACTATGACAGGTTGGTTTATCGCTCTTGACGGTGTTAAATATGATATTACTTTGACCTCGAAAGTAGACAAGCCACGTTTGGATTATGATTCAGAATGCTGTCCAGTAGAACGCATCTTTACGAATCCAAATGAGATTTATATAGAAGATTATTCGTTAGAAGAGGGTGTGATAACCTTTGAATTGATTACAGCTGATGAAATGGAAATAATGGCTCTTTGGTTTGTGACAGAAACGTCGGATCCTGATATAATCATTCCAGAAGGAATATATACTATAGATGCTTCATGGGATTACGAAACGGTTGTAGCAAGTGAAGGCTATCTTGGAAACAATTTATATCCTTCTTTTTACGGAAAGAGTGATGGTGAGATGGCTACTTTCTATTTCTTGGTTTCTGGTACAGTGGAAGTATCAAAGAATAGTACAGGAAAACTTCGCATAGAGGTGAATGCATTTAACTCCTACGATATTCCAGTACATATAGTTTATGATGCTTCTGCTAATACTACTGCAATTGAATACATCCAAACAGAGGGCGTCGTGGACGTACAAAAGAAGGTTGTAGATGGTCAATTATTTATCATCCGTAATGGAAAAGTATATACTTCCACTGGTGTACAAGTGAAGTAACTTATGGTAAATACAATAAAAATGCACATGGCGTTTGCACATGTGCATTTTTTTTTGTACCTTTGCGGCGTTAATTTCATTAGCATAAAAGTAATTAATAATTAATATTTTGTATCGTATGAAAAAATGTACTTTTTTACTTGCCCTGCTGGCTATCTCAATGATGATGACAGCACAACTGCATGGCAATTGGAGCGCAAAGCAAGCATTTAAACCTAGCGAAAAATCCGCGATTGCTTCAATGCTCACCGCAACTTCAACTCCTGAGAGCAAAGTGGTATTGGAGGAGGATTTCTCGTTATTTACTGCGGGTACAGAAGACCAACCCGATAGCAAGAATATTGCTCCTGGTACTAATTATGTGTATGAGGTTGATCCTGCATATACGCACGTTCCACACTGGTTGGGATATAGCGTTTATCAGGCAGGTGGCTGTGCCGCAATTGGTATGTACGAGTATTATGGTTACATGTATGGTGGTTATATCTCCACTCCAGAAGCAGAGTTGTATGGCGAAGCTACTATCACTTTCCGTGCTCGCCGTGCTACAGCCAATCCTACAGTAGGAACTCTGGACTTGGCGTTGTGCGACAACACCTCTGGTCGCTTGGAGACGAAAGAATTTCCATTGACAAGCGAGTGGCAAGAGTTTACCTGGACCACCGACAAAGCGACATTCAATGACAAAAACATCTTCCAATTCACTACTGTGGGTGGTATGATTTTGGTGGATGACATCAAGATTACTCGTGTTCGCAACAAGATTGCCAATGTAGATGCCAACAACCCTATCAATAACTCTCCCACAGAGTTTGTAGCTAGTTGGATGCGTAGCACTACAGCTGATATAGACGGTTATCTCTTCTCATTGTGGCGCACTGAAATGCCAGAAAAAGAAGAAACTGGTAGTGCATCTATCGATTTTGAGAGCATCAACGTACTGTCCGATGGCAAGTCCATTGATACAGATAATCCAGGCTATCCTGAGGGTTGGACTATTGATGTATCTACTAATGGTGAGAAAGATATGTGTACTACCAAGGGCGACTACAACTCTGGCAAACAAGGTATTAACTTCGATGCTGAAGGTGATTATATCCTATCACCAGAGATGCCAGCTCCAATCAGCAAGATCTCGTTCTGGGTAAAACCCAGCAGCATGAAATCAGAAGAGTATTACTTCTCATTGGTAGGTGTACAAGTGAAAGATATTTACGGCGAATGGGAGCCTATTGCTGCGTTGCCAAACTATTGGATGAATAGTAAAGGCGGCATGTATGTTTTCGAAGGTGATGAAGTGGGACACTATATCACACAAGTTCGCTTCTCTTGCGAGGGTTCATACGGCATCACTTTTGCCATAGATGATATTACGTTGGAATATGCCACACAAGCAATGCCAAAGATGCTGATTACTGATTCGTTAGTAACCGACACTTTCTGCCTCGTATCAGGCATTGACCCAACCATGGAACACTTCTACAATGTAAAAGTAAAAGAGGGCGATTTGATTTCTGCTCCAAGTAATAGCGTTTGGGTGGATGGTATCACAGGTATCACCCCTGTAGCATTGCCAGCCACGGATATTACGGAGAATAGTTTTGTGGCAAATTGGGAAGGTAATCATAATGTAGGTTCCTACAAACTGACAATTTCTCAAACAGAAACGACCACTACTGCCAATCAAGAAGTAGTAATGATTGAAGAGGACTTCAGTGGTATTAAAGATGGTACTTTTGCAGACCCTGGATTCTCGTGGGATTTGATTCACAACCTCAGCGAACACGGACAAAGCACCCAAGAATGGTTGCTCACTTATCCTCGTTGGGTAGTGGGTATGGCGGGTAGCCAAGGACCAAACGAATTTAGTGGCAGAGCAGGACTCGTGTTGAGTCCTAAAATGAAGTTAGGTAACAACGCTGTGAAAGTATCGTTCAAGGCGTATAATAAATTGGCAGGCGAACGTATTTGGGTGATGGCTGTAGAGGAACACGACTCACCTCAGGCCGTGACAGGTGTAGTAGTGCCATGTGGTAAAGCAAACACTTTCACCACCGACACAGTGATTTTGAAAGGCGTGGACTTCGGCGAAAAACCTTTGCACATTGCGTTCATGAGCGAGCAAGGTGAGTTCTATATAGACGATGTAAAGATTTCACTCATCGTTCCAGAGGCGGGTACTGTCATTGAAAAAGTGTATAAGACCCTCGAAGTACAAGAAACCTCTTGTGCGATAACTGACCTGCCAGCAGGAACTACTGAATATGCCTATAACGTCATTGTTAAACGCACAAAAGACTTCTTGGATTACACATCCAACATCTCCAATACCGTTTTGGTTAATCTCTTAGGAACTGATGTGGAGAATGTGCAAACACCTAATGCAAACAAAGCAACCAAAATTATTTCCGAAGGTCAATTGCTTATCTTCCGTGATGGCAAAACATACAATGTAATAGGAATGCAAGTGAAATAATTTGCAGTAAGAAATGGGGCTGCTCCTCATTCTCCGCAATGGTGAGACATACAATGTTTTTGGTGCAAAATTATAAATAAAATCAATAAGTCTGTATGAAGAAGATTTTTACCATTTTCATGGTGCTGATGGTAGGAGCAAGCATATTGGCTAGTTCCCCGATGAAGCTCCCTAAGAAAGAACAAGTATTAAATACTAAGCCAATGGCTACTATGAGCCAATTGACAGATGTGCAAAAAAAAGTAGTTCGTCCATTATCTGCTGATGCATCAGATGTGCGTCGTCATCCGGCTGCATCATATGCTATGCCACTCAAGCGAGAGGCGAAAGCCGAGGTTATTAGCCTCAATGGTGATGGTTTTTTAGTGGGTCCTGAATATGAGGCAGAAACAGGTGAATGGTATATAGCGTTGGAAGCACAAGGATATACATTCCGCCTTTGCTGGTATGGCAATGAAGAAAGCTATTGCGGCAAATATACCTTTGATGATATTAGTTGGGATTGGACTTGGGGATGGTATCAGTCGTCTAATTCCTTTTATGAGATATATCTATCTGATATTACGATGAGCATCTCGGAGAGGCAAGTGGGCAATTACCTCAAGCAAATCATATTGGATGCCACACTTGTTGATGACCAAGATAATATCTACGAGTTGCATGCGGTGCACAATATGTATATCCCTAAGTCCACGGTTTATAACTTAATTGATAAAGCAGAAGTGACGATGTATGATAGCGGCTATATGCTAGATGGTAATAACGCAGATATGGATATTCTTCTGAGTGTGAAATCGAATGTAGTGGATGGCTTCTATACCCATAAGGATTTCGAAGCAGGAATGACCAGAATTGAGTACAAGGGCGTGAAACAAGATATATTGCAAGCGACATTAAATGTCGTAGGTGGATATATGGAAGATGGCTCATTGAGCTATGAAGCAGAGTTGTCATTCTTCAATCAAGATACAGTGCAACATATTGTATATTTGTCAGCTCCATTGCCAGCAGTACATGACACGATTCGTGTATCGTGTAATAATTTGGAGATTGATGAATCGTTTGCAGCATATGGCATGATGCTAGTTACTGGTTCGTCGGATGAATATGACGTGATTGCGATGTATGAAGGTACGCGCGCGGAGGAAGGTGTGTATAAAAATGTTGGGCTTACTATAGCCGATAAGGTCACATGGATGGAGCAACCAGCTATTTATGCTACGCTCACACTTACCCAAGGCACAGACGGCTGGGAAGCAAACATAGAAGCATATGGTAGCGACTATAACTGGTACTCCATTGATATGAAATATATCGTGCCAGAACCAACTAAGACAGTAAAGATTAGTTTTGAAGAACCTGCTATAGCTACTTTTAGACCCGATCAATTCAATATGATTCAGCTCTTGCATGAGAATACTAGTGCAGATTATGACGCTTCGCTGACAATTTATAGTATTGATCTCGGCGAAGAGTTTGGCAAGGACAATGTATTGATGGATTATTCTGGCATTTATGATAAATTGGCGCAACGCTCCGTGCTAATGGCAGATGTAAAGGGTGTGCTGAATCAGCGTGGAGATACTACAGTGATTAATGTTAGTGTCATAGGTTGGGATGCAGTACAATACGATATCGAATTGTGGTATGCTGTGCCAGAACCTGTGAGGACGGTGGAACTGGAAATGCCAGTAGAGTTTATCAATCGAATGCAAGATGGCTACTATACCTTAGGTGCCTATACCCCTGATTCCACATGGTATGTCTCTTTTTCACCAATGACGAGTGAGGTAGCTGGTACATTTGTTAACGATGGTGTGTTTGGTAGATTCGGTGATACGGAGGGCAAATATGACTTCTATGGTGGAGAGACTTTTATCTACGAAGAAGCCAACTTGGGCAGATATTCCGTAGAGAAAGGCACTCTCGTAGTTGAGGTTGCAGAGAGCGGAGAAATTACAGCAGAAGCCAAAGTGATTTGTTCGAATGCGGTATATTACCATATTAAGATGACTTCGAAGTATAATACCCATTTGGATTATGATGAGCCAGAACAGGAAGTAAATCGCACATATACTACTGAGGATGTAGTGTTTATTGAGAATAGAATAGCTACGAACGGGTATATATTCCTGCAATTGATAGCAGCGGATGAGTCGGATGAAGCGCAATTTTTCTTCTATTCAGAGGAAGTTGATGAGGATATTACTATTCCTGTAGGTACCTATACAATTGATTATACAGAGGATTATGGTACTGTTCAGGCCAACCCTGGTGTACAAGGTAATGGCGTATGGCCATCTTTCTATGCAGAAAAAGCAGAGGGCGGTTTTGCAGTACCATTGTGGCTATTGGTAGGTGGTACGGTGGAGGTGTCAAAAGACAAGGATGGTAATCCACATTTGGAAGTAAATGCTTATAACTCCTATGGTGTATCTGTGCATATCGTGTATGATGGTACACCTATCGGAGCGGGAGTGGAGAATGTAGCTACAGAGCAAACTGCAGCAACAAAAGTATTGCAGAATGGCAGATTGCTGATTATCCGCAATGATAGAACCTTCAACGTTGTAGGTGCAGAATTGTAAGGAGTTGTCCCAAATCTAGATCTAACTCTTGCGCTACCCTTGCGCTACCTTTGCGCTAGGACTAAAGGATAAAAAATAAGGTGTGTCAATTGCGACACACCTTATTTTTAGTTGATTATTTAGACAGATTATTGGTTAATTACACGACCTTGAACATCGAACTCAACACCATCTATGCTGATTACAATTTGACCATCGCGTATAAGTTTCTCTACATGAGCTTGGTCAAATACGATATTCTCTACTGCCGTGTTTTCGTTTGGAATTGTGCAAGTAATGGTGAAGTTCTTGCCATTGCAAATCTTACCAGTAGCCACAAAACCACCGTTCTCATCCATTACTACTTGACCGCTTCTGATGCGCCAGCGATTGCATAATTGCTCCATGTTGGCTGCCTGATAGTAAGCCATTTGCGAGCCGCTGAATGTTTGCGTTGCAAGATCTACTTGGCCCGCAGTAAAGGTGTTGAGTTCATTGCCATCTTTGATCTCAAGGGTTTGTATTGGTACGATTGTATCTGAGGTGTTGAATTCTAAATCAACTACCATTTTCACAGGACCGTATGTATCTGAACGAGTAGTTGAACTAGCTACCAATTGTAGCATTAATTTCTCGTCTGATGGTTTGCTAAGAGCAATGTTGTCAAATTCTAGTTTGGTTACATTAGTAGGCTCTTTTGCTTCGGTAATAGCAAATGGCAAATAGCGTGCTCCGCCATCGGTACCATCTACCACCGGCACTTCTTCTGCGTTGATGATCGGTTTCTTGCTTGTAGGAGTGATATAGGCTACTATGCAGCAGTTTTCTGCCACCCAGTTTTCAGGCATAGTAAAAGTATATGTTGCACTATATGCCTGATTCTCAACAGCAACCGTATCTCCTAAAGCGTCTGCGCAGAGCAGATCACGCACGATGCATGGGTGTAAAAATTCTTTATACCCTGCCTTTTTCCAAGAAGCATAGTAATCCGCTTGTTTGCCGACTAGTCCATTCTCCTTGATGAGTACGGTAAGGAGGTATTCTGTTACCTCAGTATTGGCTACTTGACCGCTGACAGTCACGTTGAGTTCGCGAGTTTCAGCATCGTAGGTATGGTTGATCACTACCGATGCTTCTGCAGTAGTATCTAACTTGCTTTCGATTAGCTCTGCCATGCCATCTTCTACCAAATAACTAGGATGGAAGGCAATAGCTGTACCCATGATTTTAGTACGGTTCATAGCCATATTAGGTGCACCACTTACACCACATGCTTTACCGATCTTAGCATTTTCAGGAATTGTATATTCATCGGTACCGTAACCATAATGGTGGCTTACCCAAATATGTGAGGTAGTGGAGGCCTTAATGTACTCTACCATACTGGCCATACCCGTGGGGCAGTTGCCACAATCCTCACCCGTAAAGTGCTCCATGAGAAATTTGCGTGGGAAGGACGATGGGACTTCTTGTGCTGACATTATTGCTGCTACAAGGAGCAGAATAGAAGTGAAAATCTTTTTCATACTATATACAAGATTATTGTTTGATATATTTCTTGCCATTAATAATATAGATACCAGCAGGTAACTCACTTAGTTCGTTGTATGGCATTTTCTGACCGAGGATGCTATAGATAATGCCATTGTATTGTGGGGCAACCACATCCTCCACTGCGCTAGTGAGATAGCAATACTTAACTGTCAAAGTAATTGCAGGATTTACACCGTCATTGAAGGTGTAGTCAATGGTAGTAGTACCAGCTTCCGTAGGAAAGAAGTGAGTCTGCCAATCTCCTGTTGCTGAGAACAGGTCTATAGACAACTCTTGCTTGAGTTCGCCATTGCTTTGGAAGCAAGAACCTAAACAGAACTGATCGTTCGATGGGATAGATGAACGCTCAATAGTTACCTTCAACTGTTTGTTTGCAGGAGTGACATAGCCCATGAGAGACATCACATCTTTTTCAGTGATAAAATCTTCTTCGTGGTCAGTCACTACGATAGTAGTGTCTTTGGTAATCTCGGTGATTACTTCTTCGTCGTTCTCATCCCAATAGCTAATGCTTAATCCCATACCAGCGTGTGCGGTAAGCAGCATACTTGCCATTAAGAGAGTTGTAAAAATCTTTTTCATACTTTATTCAATAATGTTTTTAAGTTTATATTCGTTTACTTGGATTGCCGTACCATCTTTCATTACAACACCCACGATATTGCAGTTCTTGGCTACAACATTGTTGGGTAGTGTATAATTGAGGGAGATAGATGAAGATTCACCACTTTCCACTGTCGTTGGCATTCCCCATGTGCTAGTAATCGCGTCTCTCAATATATGATTGTGGACATATTCTCTGTTCGTCTTTTTATTAGGCATTATCTGTGGTCCGATGATAGAATCTTCAGTTAGCCATGCGATATATTCTAAGGATAACCCATCATAAGACAGGTTCTCGATTGTAGCTACTATTTGTATGTTCCTGGAGTCAATTTGTATCACCTGTGTCAAAGTTACAGGTGAGAGCATCATAGCGGACTGCTGGCACGCTGTTCCCCATGTCTGGTATTCTTCCTTCTGCGACATATTCACAACACCAAATGGGAGAAATGGGATTTCCCAATGCTTGTAATACTCATCTGATTCGGGGCATGTATAATCCCATTCAGGGCGAGCTGCTTGTGTGAGCGTGTTGCTTGCTGGGTGCATCTCTACGACCACCAACTTATCTCCATAATACTCCTGCAAATCGTGTGCCGTAGTGGCAGCGTTAGGGCAATTGTTGCATTGTAATCCCGAAAACTCCACAATCAGCGTCGTGCGATTGGTTTCCTCTATCTCAATGGGAATCAATCGATCATTCTCCGGTATCACTTCGCAAGCTGTCAGTAGCGAGCCAAGAACCAAGAGTAAGGAACAAAGACTTATTTGTATATTCGATTTCATAATTCTAAATATCAACCTTACCATGTAAAATTATATGTAAGTGTCACACCTTGTTGTTCGGGTACATAGCGGCATACACCTCCAGAACAGTTAAATCCCTCACGCGTTTTCGTGTATCCTGCCATGAGGCGATGTGCACCATGCGTGTAAGTAGCAGCCACAGTGTAGTAGTGTCCATTGGTAGCGTCTGGTGCATGGCCGATATTATACATCCATTGTCCAGATAGCACCAATTGACGCCATAGACTCAATTCGTACAATGCAGCTATCCATTGACCTTCATACTGTCTGGAGTAAAGGTATTGTAACTCCGCACGCATTTGCACTTTCTTGTTCATCGCATATTTGGCTTCTACAACTCCTATGCCAGAACGAGCGATTCCGCTTTTTCCTATGATGCGCTTATTGTAGGTTTGATACATAGCCATAGCACCGATGTACCATTGTTTATTGATCTTCTTATTGAGTTCCAAATTCACATCGGTATAGTATGGTTCCTCGCTCATGCCAAACCATGTATCGCTTGTTCCGCGAACATGAGAGGCATTGAGTTTCAATGTCGTGCCATACTTTCCTCCCATAGCTGTGCCGCGTTTCCATGTATAGCGCACCTCGCCTTGGAAAGCCCATTCGTTGGCTGTCAAATCTGTGCTATAGGGATAAAGTGATGTTAGCATATAGGTATGCTGCATCGCAAACGGAGGCATATGGTTAATGGTACCTGCTATGAGATTGGCTTGCCTATCTGATCGGAAGGACATATTCTCTGAGCGCTTTACTTGTGCTAACACAGCTAGTCCCTTTTGCGAATAACTGAGCGACATCAGTAGTGCTTCGCCATGATTGTAACTATAGTCATTCAATATACTTGGGTCATTGGCCTTATAGGCGTACTCTACCATCGCGTTCCATCCCTTCATCTGCAGTTGTGCACGCACGCTACCTGCGCCTACCCACTTGGGCAAGTTGTACATATACGCCTGCATGGCACTTGGGTCAATAAACAGGATGGTATCTGCTTTCTGATACTTGCTCACATAGCTTCCACCAATCGTAAGGTTAGCACCAGCATCTTGCAACTGAGGAATCCATTCTTGTAGTCCTAGTTCGAGGTTCGCTCCAAGTACTGCATCTTGCTTGTAGTTCCAGCCCCATGCACCGTCGTCATAGCAATTCCAATAGCGGCGTTGCTTACCACCTAATGCAGTGAGGTAGATACCCTTGTATGGGGTTACTTCAATCTTTCCACCACGCAATGCGTTATCCACACCCAGCGCACGGTCTTCGTATAGACGTAGTACCATACCACTGCCGAATTGACCATACACATCGCCCACAGTAATCTTACCCCAATCAAATGTCGCGCCTACATGCAAATGGCTCAAACCATATCCACCAAAATCTGGGTCGTAGCCCAGCATAGGCCATTGGGTCAGTTCTGCACGAGTGATGAGTTCTAAACTTTGAAATCCGATTGCAGACTCCTGACTACTGACTCCAGACTCCCGATTCCAGCGCACACCCAAATCTAAGTATGAGTTGCTGAGGTAGTAACCTTCCTCTATGGTTGGAACGGGCACCAATGCTTCGTGCTGAATGCCTCCTACGACAATCACTGTATCCTTTGCCTGTAGCAAAGTCGGGATGAGGGCGAGAATGAGTATGAATGTTCTTATTTTCATCTTGTATTGTTTACTTAAACTTTCGGTATAGCATTGGTGTAGCTTGGGTTATCTATCGTGTATCTACCGTGTATCTACCGTATATCTACCGTGTATCTACCGTAATTAACACGAAATAGTAAGGGTATTGGATTTGTTATTGTAATGCTTCGTAGATATCCTCCTCACCACCATCTACATAACCTGTGTGGTTATATACAATCTGTCCATTGCCATCTAGCACGAATACATGAGGTACGTTTTGTACGTTCATTGCGCGTTTGAAGTCGCCATTAGGGTCAAGCAACACCTCATATTCCCATCCAAAGCCGTCCACCATGGGTTTTACTCGATGAGCGTCTTGCGCTTGGTCGATGCTGACGATAATCATCTTTACGCCAGTCTCATCTTGCCAGTCAGGATATACTTCGTGAATGGCTTTCAATTCGCGCAAACAAGGCTTGCACCATGTAGCCCAGAAGGAGATGATGATAGGCTTGCCATCATTGCTGATTTCGCTTGTCTGCACGGCGTTGCCATCCATGTCTTGTAACTTCACATTTGGCAGTTGCGCGCTAATAGTTAATGCGCAAATAGCCATCATAGCGAGTAATAAAATCTTTTTCATATATTTTGTTTATAAATGTCGATTATAACTTTTTACCTATCACATCGTATTCAGACCCGTTGTTGCGGATGATGAGTTTACCATTTTTGATGTACTTGGTAGATTGTTGTTGAGGAATCACCACATCTTCTAGCGCAGTATTGGTAGGTGCAGTATAGCGCATAGTGAAGTGCTTGCCATTGTAGAAGTTGCCTGCTGTCAGGATATTTCCTTGGGCATCAATTGCTAATTTACCTTTGTTAAGACGCCATGCAAAGTATGGATCTAACACTCCCGCTTTCAGTGCCGCAGGATCTACATAATAGTAACATGATCCTCCATATGACATAGTCTCTATATCAAAATAGCCTGCTGCAATAGTATTCTCCACATTGCCTGCCAAGATATCTAATGTATCTACTGGCAGTTGATCAGACTTAGTGTTGACCTCTAAGACTAACACAGGTTGCAATTCGCCATACTGTGCATGGCTTACAACTTTCTCAGAAATCAAAAGCACCTTTATCTTGTCTGCCTCAGTTTTATTTACGATGATAGAGTCGAAGGTGATTTTATCAGGATTGCTTGGCGCAATACTAGAAGTTATTCCCAACGGATAGAATTGTTCACCACCCGTGGTGCCTGCTACAATCGCAGCTTGTTCTGCATTGATGATTGTTTTTTTTGTGATTGGAGTGATATATGCTACCACGCAGCAGTTTTCTGGTACCCATTTTTCGTTGAGAGTATAGCTATATGTTTTGCTATAAGCTTGGTTTGCTACATTAACGAGATCGCCCGTAGCGGCACTGAGGAATGCGCGTGAGATGCGTGGGTGGAGGAATTCTTTCCATGAACTGCCCCATGCAAAATATGCATCGTTTTGATTGCTAATGATACCATTTTCTTTGATGAGTACGGTGAGCAGATAGGAGGTGGTAGTGGTATTGGCTACTTGTCCGCTGACGGTGATGTCCAATTGACGAGTTTCTGCATTATAAGTATGCTCAATCTCTACTGAAGCTTCGGCAGTAGTAGCGTCTTTAATAATCATGTCAAACATGTAAGCAGGGTGAAATGAGAACCCCTGTGATTGCTGCGAACGATTGAGCATCATGGAAGGAACACCGTCTGCATTAGCGATTGAGTAGATGTTATAGCCTTCTGCAATGGAATAGTTGTCATCTAGGTGGTGGCTAACCCAAATATATGGGGTTTCTGACGTCTGTACAGCATAGTCTATAGCCATCATGCCATAGGGACAATATTGGCACCATGTACCCGTGAAATGCTCTATAAGAAACTTGCGAGGGAAAGACGTTGGCACCTCTTGCGCCATCGTCACAAGTGCTACTGAGAGTAGCAAAGTAGTAAAAATCTTTTTCATATCCTTAAAAATCATTGTTTCATTGATAATTGTATTCGTCCGCGTGATTTGTCGATGTCAATCACTTTCACCATCACGTGTTGATGCAGTGCGACTACTTCCGTTGGGCTGCTGATGCGGCGATTGCTCATCTCGGAGATGTGTACTAGTCCATCTTTATGCACGCCTATATCCACAAAAGCACCGAAATTAGCAATATTGGTCACTATGCCTGGTAGCACCATGCCTATTTGCAGGTCATCGATGGTATGCACGTTCTCGTCGAAATGCCATTCTTCCAATTGTTCGCGTGGATCGCGACTAGGTTTCTCCAACTCGCGCATGATGTCTTGGAGCGTTGGCATTCCCACCTTGTCACTTACGTAGCGTGGCAAATCAATCTTCTCGCGTAGATTAGCATGGCTCATCAGGTCGCTCACGCTGCATTTAAGGTCTTTCGCCATCTGCTCTACGATATTGTAGCTCTCTGGGTGAACAGCGGAATTATCTAGTGGGTTATCGGAATTAGTGACGCGCAAGAATCCTGCTGCTTGTTCAAAAGTCTTTGCCCCCATCTTTGGCACTTTCAGTAGCGCTTTGCGGTTAGGGAACGCACCGTTCTCGCTTCGGTAGTTGACGATATTCTGTGCCAATGCAGGTCCTAATCCTGAGACATATGTTAATATATGCTTACTTGCTGTATTCACATCCACGCCTACATGGTTCACCACGCTCTCCACCGTTTGTTGCAGGCTCTCTCCGAGGCGCGTTTGATTTACATCGTGTTGATATTGCCCTACACCAATTGACTTTGGGTCAATCTTTACTAATTCTGCCAACGGATCCATCAATCGTCTGCCTATGGATACCGCACCACGCACGGTCACATCCTCATCAGGAAATTCCTCGCGCGCAATCTTGCTAGCCGAATACACCGACGCTCCGCTCTCGCTGACCACGAAGAGTTGCACCTCTCGCCTTTCGCCTCTCGCCTCGTCGCCTAGTGCTACACGCACCATCTGCTCACATTCACGAGATGCTGTTCCGTTGCCAATGGCAATGGCTTCGATTTGGTAGCGCGCAATCAAGTCTTGGAGGGTTTTGGTGGAAGTGATGTTGTTGACGAATACCACCGTATGGTGCAACAGGTCTCCTTGTGCGGATAATACGACGGTCTTGCAACCAGTACGGAACCCAGGATCAAGTGCTAAGACGCGCTTCTGACCTAATGGTGACTCAAGCAATAGTTGACGCAGGTTTTGTGCAAATACGCGTATCGCTTCTTCGTCTGCTCTTTCTTTGCTCGCTGCGGCAAATTCGGTTTCGATGGACGGCTTCAATAGTCGCTTGTAACTATCCTCCATAGCCAGTTCCACTTGGTACGTGGTGTCGCTACTAGTTTTGAGGAATAGTCGCGCTAACTTATCCAATGCTTTTTCGCTATCGGGAGATATGTCCACGCGGATAAATCCTTCGGCTTCTGCACGACGGATAGCCAATAGCCGATGGGAAGTGATGCGCTTCAGTGGTTCTTTCACGGAAAAATAATCGCGGTATTTCTGTGCCTCTTCGTCTGATTCCTTGCCTTTAACCACTTTGGTAGTAAGTAGGGCAGAGTAGGTGAACTCTCGGCGAATACTATTTCTTGCTTGCTCGTCTTGACTAATCCATTCAGCAATGATGTCGCGTGCACCTTGCAACGCCTCTTCTCGCCTCTCGCCTAATCGCCTAATTGCCTCATCGCCTGCAGCTCGCTGCTCAAAAATAGCTTTTGCGAGTGGCTCATATCCTTGCTCACGAGCCACATCAGCACGTGTTTTTCGATGTGGCTTATATGGTAAATAGATATCCTCTAGTTCGGTTAAATCCCATGATTTCTCAATACGTGCTTTGAGTTCATTGGTCAATTTTCCTTGTTCTTCTATCGTCTTTAGGATAGTCGCTTTGCGATCATCAATTTCCAAAAATCGATGATATTCATCAGCAATGGCTGCAATCTGTACCTCATCCAAACTACCTGTCTTTTCCTTGCGGTAGCGAGCAATAAATGGAATAGTAGCATTATCACTTAATAATGCTACTATGGCTTCCACTTGCTTCTCTGCGAAGCCAACCTTGTTTGCTATTAATCCTAAGAACTTCACTTGGTAGTTTCTTTGATTGTTTTTTTTAGTTCTCCAATAACTTGCGGAAGGAGCAATTTTTCTTGTATCTGCACGCGTTGTGCCAAGGAGTCTGCTGTATCGTTATCTTCCACAACTACAGTAGCTTGTGCGATAATGCTGCCGCCATCTACTTCTGCACTTACATAATGCACTGTGCATCCTGCCACTTTGTCGCTTGCGACCAACACTGCCTCTTGCACGTGTACACCATACATACCCTTGCCTCCATGTTTAGGTAACAACGAAGGATGGATATTAATGATACGTTGCTCCCATTTCTGGCATATCCACTCGGGGATGATGGCTAAAAATCCTGCCAGTACGATGAGCTGTACGTGGTTGTCCGTCAGTGCTTGGTCTATCGCTTCCCAGTCTTTGGATTGTAGGGTAGGGATCGCTGCTGCTTGTGCACGCTCAAGGGCTGTGCATGTGCGGTTAGCAACGACCAACGCCACATGGTAGCCATGTAGCGCTTGGTTGTCTATCAGGGCCTGCAGCGTAGTGCCAGTGCCAGAAGCAAAAACGGCTATGTTAAAAATACTATCCATTAATGTCCACGTACAAATACACCTTCAGCTTGATTATCTACAAAGCAGCATTCATCCGAATGTTCTTCTGCAAATGCAGTTTGCTGTTCTTGTATATATTCCTCGTAAGTCATCAACGAAGTTTTGCGTCAAATTTCTCCTCGAATACATTCTGCAATTTCGCCATGATGGCTTCTATCTGCTTATCCTTCAATGTGTTCTCAGTATCTTGTAAGATAAATGACAACGCGTAACTCTTCTTGCCTGCTTCGAGGTTCTTGCCTTCATACACATCGAAGAGATTGACTGCTTTCAGCAGTTTCTTCTCCGTTGCCAAAGCTGCCTTAGCGAGGTCTGCGAATTTCACCGACTTATCCACAAGGAGTGCGAAATCTCGTTTCACCTCAGGGAACTTAGGCAAGTCATTGATAACGGGCTTGTATTGCTTGTTGAGCTTCAAGAGCATGCTCCAATCCAAGTCGGCGTAATAGACAGGATTGTCAATGTCGAATGCCTTGAGCAGTTTGCCATTTACGATACCCATATATCCTATCTGCTTGCCGTTAGGTGCTTTGATTGTCATACCGTCGGCGCATAACTCATTCTCCAGTGGCTCGAGTGTGCAGTTTGCTATATTCACGCCCAAACGACGGAGCACGTTGTTTACGTATGCATGCAGGGTATAGAAACTGGTCTTCTCCTCTTTTTGCACCCATGATTGTGCGGTCTTGTTACCTGTCAACCACAATGCCAAGTGTGGCTCTTCGCTGTAGGCATAGAGTGGGTCATATACCCAGTGTGGGTCTTTGGCTTGACGGTCGGCAATCTTCTGTGCGTTGTAGTGGTAGCAGTTGCCAAACTCATAGAACTTCAGATCGGCGTTCTTGCGGTTGGCATTGCGTTGGATACTCTCCAAACCGCCAAAGAGCAAAGTCTGACGCATCACGCCCAAGTCTTGGCTGAGTGGGTTCATGATCTTCACGCAGGTAGCTAACGACAATCCTTCCAATGCCTCATAGTACGAAACCTTGGTCAGCGAGTTATTCAATATCTCATTGAATCCTTGAGCAGTCAGTTGCTCAGAAATGCGAATTTGCAACGCCACTGGGTTGGGCTTTGGATTATAGCTGAGTGAAGTATTTAACTTCTCTGGGAACTCTACATTGTTGTAGCCGTAGATGCGGAGAATATCCTCCACTACATCACATTCGCGTTGTACATCCACGCGGTAGCGAGGCACACCCAGTCGCCATGTCTTACCCTCTTTGCTCAGTATCTCTACCTCCATAGCACGGAGGATACGCTCGATGAGTTCTTCGCCTAACTCTTTGCCAATCAATGCATGTGCACGGTCGATGTTGAACTCTACTGGGAATGGTGCAAAGTATTTCTCGTCTTTAACCTCTAACCTTTCACCTTTAACCTCATCTACTATCTCCATCGCAATTTCTCCACCTGCTACTTCTTGGATGAGCAATGCGCAACGCTTGAGTACATAGAGTGTATTATTTGGGTCACAACCACGCTCATAGCGGAAACTTGCATCGGTAGATAGTTGGTGACGGCGAGCGGTCTTACGGATGCTCACAGGGTCGAAGTACGCGCTCTCAAGGAAGACGTTAGTAGTTTTTTCGCTGATACCAGAGTCTTGTCCACCAAACACACCTGCAATACACATTGGCTCCTCGGCGTTGCAAATCATCAAGTCTGCTGCTGAGAGGGTACGCTCTACACCGTCCAAGGTTACGAACTTCTGACCTTCGGTAGCGTTCTTCACGATCACTTTATTGCCTTTGATCTTATCTGCATCAAAAGAGTGGAGTGCTTGTCCCATCTCGTGAAGTACGAAGTTGGTCACGTCCACCACGTTGTTGATAGGGCGAATACCGATGGTGTTGAGGGCTTTCTTGAGCCAATCGGGCGACTCCTTAATTGTCACGCCTTTGATACTCACGCCCGTGTAGCGAGGGCATGCGTCAGCATTTTCTACCACCACTTCGATAGGCAATGCGTGGCTATTTACTTTGAAATCCTCAACGCTTGGCTTAACCAATGCAACATTCACACCTTTGGCTTGATAGTATGCGTATAGATCGCGTGCTACGCCATAGTGACTAGCACCGTCAGCACGGTTAGGAGTAATATCTACCTCAATCAAGGTATCATCTTCCACTCCAAAATACTCCTTAGCAGGCATACCTACTGGCGTATCGGCTGGCAATACCATAATACCGTCATGACTCGTGCCTACGCCAATCTCATCTTCGGCACAGATCATACCCAACGACTCCTCGCCACGGATCTTGCCTTTCTTGATGGTGAACTTCTCATCGCCATCGTAGAGTACAGTGCCTACGGTAGCTACAATCACCTTTTGACCTGCTGCTACGTTAGGTGCACCGCAAACAATCTGCAATGGCTCTGCATCGGGAGCCACGCGAGTAGTTGTGATATGTAGGTGGTCAGAGTTAGGATGGTCCACGCAGGTGATCACTTCACCTACTACCAATCCTTCCAAACCGCCTTTGATAGTTTGTACTTTCTCCACTTTACCAACTTCCAAACCAATAGAAGTCAGTATCTTTGCCACTTCTTCTGCACTATCATTCAGTGCAATATAGCGTTTAAGCCAATTATAGGATATATTCATAATGTTTTGATTTATTCTAAATTAAATACCTAATTTCTTGCGAATCTCTTTTGGAATAGCATTCTTATGAACGAGTACATCGTTGGTTTTGTATTGCATATACGCTTCAGATACATACCAAATACCCTTGTATTCGCTTCTCTTTGTGCCCCAGGAGTTTTTCACCATATAATAGCGTTTGCCGTTTTGGTCTTTGGCAGTACCAAATATTTGCATACCGTGGTCGTCGGTGTTTTCCCAACTATCGTATGCTGCTTGGCGCATCTCTTGGGTGATGGTTTTCTCTGGCAAAGGCTTCTTGGTCAGTTCTTCACGTTTGTCAGTTGCGGAAAGCCCTAGCCAACGAGCTGCATCACTGCCTGTCAAATCGACAGCTTTCTCCTCTTCTGGCACTACACCTAGTCCCTTGCGGGTAAAGCATATCTCGCTTACATCAGCACCCCAAGCCAAGGTATAACCTTTGGCCAAGGCATTGTCAATAATTGCCATCATCTCTTCCATAGGTACATTATACATCTGATCCATACGCCAGTTATCAGGTACCTCAAGTGCAAAAGTGGTGTAATAAGGATGGTGGGTGTAGCTAGTGATGCTTACGTAGTCATCTGCATTCAATCCCAATTCCGCTGCAAATGATTTTGGAGTATATTCTTTGCCGTTATAGATGAAAGTCTCAGGGCACTCGCCGAGATAGGTGTCATATACTGCGGTGAGGGCTTTTTTCCATACTGGAGTCAGTTTCTTCAAGCCGCTATTAGTCACGGCTTTCACTACGCCACTTGCAATGGCATCCAACTCTGCGTGAACAGGTAATGTATCCGCAGGAGTGCTACCGTATTGAATACCCGGCATAGCTTCTTGTGGTACCAAACCATAGTTCTTCAAGCAGTAAATCACATCGTATGCCGAACCGCCAGGCGCAAATTCTGCGGTGCCATACATGCGCACTGAGTACTCGGCGCGATCAAGCATCGTGTGATGCACCACAAACATCTCACTCAAATCATACTCGCCCTTGCCCATACGAAGGAGTTCACTCTCCAAAAAACCGATGGTAGAGTAGCTCCAGCAGGTACTGCTGCGGTTTTGATCTTTTACAGGCGTGATAGCAATACTATCTATTGTGGTAAAGCGAAAACCTTCAGTACTATCGCTTGGTGTTTCTGTGTTGTCAACTTGTGCTGCTAGACTCATACTCATTGCACAAACTGCGAAGGAAAAGAGAATCTTTTTCATAAATTTTCTATTTTGTTGTTGTTATATTTGTTTCTTGTTGCCTTTTACATGCCCCTTATACGCCCCTTACTTCCATTGGAACCTCATTGGAACCTCATTGGAACCTCATAGGGACTTCATAGGAACTTCGCCGTATCATCACTATACCTTCACCGATACTCCGTAGGGCCATTAATCTGGAAATTCCATCAAATACGCTTTGATAAACTCGTCGATATCGCCATCCATCACAGCATTCACATTGCTGGTTTGGTAATTCGTGCGATGGTCTTTCACGCGGCGATCATCAAACACGTAACTGCGTATTTGGCTTCCCCATTCGATTTTCTTCTTGCCTGCTTCCACTTTGGCAGCCGCTTGACGACGTTTCTCCAATTCCAACTCATACAACTGACTACGCAAGTGGCGCAGTGCATTCTCGCGGTTCTTGGGCTGGTCACGGGTCTCGGTATTTTCAATCACTATCTCGTCTGGCTGATTAGTCAGCGGGTTAATGAACTTATAGTGCAAACGCACACCTGATTCCACTTTATTGACATTCTGTCCACCTGCACCCGAAGAACGGAACGTATCCCATGAGATAGCAGAAGGATCTACTTGAATATCAATCGTATCATCAATCAATGGCACCACAAACACCGACGCAAACGAAGTCATACGCTTACCTTGTGCATTGTATGGACTCACGCGCACGAGGCGGTGCACACCATTCTCGGACTTGAGGTAGCCGTATGCCATATCGCCTTCGATATTGAAGGTTACGGTCTTGATGCCTGCTTCATCGCCTTCTTGCAAGTTGGCAATAGTCACTTTGTAGTCGTGCTTCTCGCAATAGCGTTGATAGAGACGCATCAATTGCTCGGCCCAGTCTTGGGCTTCCGTACCACCAGCACCCGAAACGATTTTCAGCACTGCTGGCATCTGATCTTCTTCATGCGAGAGCATATTCTTCATCTCGAGCGCTTCCACTTCTTTCAGAGCATGAGCATATGCGGCATCTACCTCATCTTCAGTCACCAATTCCTCTTTGCAGTAGTCAAAGGCCAATTGCAATTCTTCTGTGGCTGCACGCACACCTTCATAACCTTCAATCCAAGCTTTGATGCTTTTTACTTTTCGCATTTGTGCTTCTGCAGCTTTCGCATCTTCCCAAAAGCCAGGATCTTGGGTACGAAGTTCTTCTTCCTCGAGTTGTACGCGCTTCTCGTCAATAGCCAAGTATTGCTTGAGCTTGTCCGCACGTTGTTGAATCTCTTTTAATTGTTCTATTGTTATCATATGTTTTCAGTTTTCACCTGTCAGTTCTCACTTTTCAGTTTTCAGTTTTCAGTTTTCAGTTTTCAGTTTTCAGTTTTCAGTTTTCAGTTTTCAGTTTTCAGTTTTCAGTTTCCCCAAAAGTGGGTGCAAAGGTACAAAAAAAAAACGATATGTGCAAATATTTTATTATATAAAATAATAAGCCGAGGATATTTCTATCTTCGGCTTATCATCCATACATAAAATGATTCTTTATTTCAGTGTTATTTTGGCAATTTTATCGCTTTCTCATAGTTCAATACAGGGTAGTTGTACATCTCATACAGGCGGTCGCGAAGGAAGTCTGTGTCCTTGTTGGAGAGATGAATCAATTGCAATCTACTCTCAATATAGTCATCAAACTTCTTACCACGAGGATAGATCTCGTATGCTGCATGGATATGCTGGTCGATAATTTGGCATACAAACTGAATCTGCTCGTTGCGGCTCTGTTCGCGCAACTCGGGTTGCGCAGCGAGAGCACGGTCAATATCGTGATTGATAGATGGAGTCAAACGATAGACAATCCTACCTTTCTGACCATCAATGCCTACCTTCATTGATACAAGGTCATCTTTGCGGGATTTTTTCCACTTCGGATTATCGCGTTTGAGTTGCATCTCACGTGCCTTGAGGTAGTCGCATGGGTCATACTCATACGATATGCTGACAGGGCATATGTTCAGTTCTTTTACACTCTCGAAGAAGTCCTCTGCATCAATCGTGAGCATCTTCAGTACACCCGGTTGGGTGATATCATTGCCATCTTTAGCACGCCCCTCGCGTTGCGCTAACCAAATGGATTTGTGGTGTTTACGCAAGTGGCGGATATACTGAGAGAGTGTGGTGGCATTGTTGATTTGTTCTCTGAATCCACCGTTGCGGATGACCACAAAAGCGCGGAGAGAACGCACTACATGTTCAATCCACCATTTGCCGAAAAGGTTGTTGCCAATACCAAAATAGGGATGGATAAAGTATCGAGTGCGCAGCAGAAAAGTAAGCCATGCCGCATCCATGACAATGTCGCGGTGGTTGGTCATAAAGAACGCGCCGTGACGGATGTCCTGCTCAATCTGCTTTCTGTCGCCATGATATTGCAGTTGGATACCCTTGGTGGTCTTGCGTTTCATCCATAGTAGGATAGGGTAGAGGATGAAGAAATCAATGAATGGCAGTAGCCAACCAGTATGATAAGCACGGATGGGGCGGAATTTGTTCATTTTATTCACGTTGATGGTTTCACTTCGTTTCACGTTATTACTTTGCTTTGCTCACGAAAATGGTTTACTTCGTTCACGAAATTGATTCGCTTCGCTTATGTACGCTTTAGCCACTTTCGCACCACAGGTGCCATTTTCGTCGAAGACCACTTACGTCTCCAATGGCGACCGCTTTTCGTGCCTTTGGCACTATTTTTTATGTGTCATGATGTCGAGGATGAGGTCGTCGGTGACTTTCATGCCATCGTGACCAATGCGGGTGAGGTTGCGGATAGTGCGGTCGATATCGTCCTCTACGATGCCTTCGGTGGAGTTGGCATAGGAATGTTGCATTGCCAGATATGCGCTGAAGATAGCCGTAGCCACTCCACTGGTGACCTTCAATGCGCAACCCGGTTTGGCGCCGTCGCAGATCATACCTGAGATATTGGCAATCATGTTCTTAATAGCATAGGTGATCTCTTCGTAGTTGCCGCCCATGAGGTAGGTGATACCTGCTGCCGAACCTGTGGCAGCCACCACGCAACCGCACAAGGCAGACAGACGTCCGAGCGACTGTTTGATATAGATAACGGTGAGGTTGCTAAGTGCCAGAGCGCGAAGCGTTTGTTCTTCGGAACAATGATTCTCCTTCGCGTATAAATATACGGGAATAGAGCAAGATATACCCTGATTGCCTGAACCCGAATTGCTCATTACTTGCACCATCGCACCCGACATGCGGGCATCGCACGCACCGCAGGTGTAACTGATTATCTTGGTGAATAATGTGTTGCCAAAAAGTTTTTCCATGTCGGGCGTTGCAGTGAGCGTATTGGCTCGCAATAGTCGTCCTAACCCATGACCATATTGGTCAGCAAACGATGTTTCTGCTGCTGCGGTATTCATCTCAGCTCCCTCTAGCAGGAAGGTCAATTCGGTTGTATCTACGCTAGCTGCAAAATCATATACACGACGGAGGTTGACCCCCTCTAATTCCCCCTTCAATGGGGAGGACTCCTTCAAGGATGGTTGGGTATTGGACGCTTCGCTATTGGATATGGGTGAGGTAACAAAATGGGTATGCTCGTCCATGATAGTAGCTTGAGCAGTTTGCCCATTGCTAGACACTTCTACATGGATATACAACAGACTTGGAGCTTCATAGTCCACTTTGATTGTGGCTGGCACACGCAACATATATTCTTTGGCATAGGCTACGGCTTCGGGGGTAGCATCGCGCAATACTTCGAGCATATATTCGGATTTGCCGACTGTTGCACCCAAGGCAATGGCAATGGGTAGGCCTGTCATACCTGTATTAGGAATACCTACTGCTAGGGCGTTTTTATACACATTCTTCGACAGATGAACCGTGATGCTATCAGGCTCTGCACCCAGGAGTTCTTTTGCACGAGCAGTACACAATGCTACGGCTATCGGTTCGGTACAACCGATGGCAGGAATAACCTCTGAGCGGAGCAGATGAAGGAGTTCGGGGTTTGTCATAAATATTTAGCCATTTAAGTAGTTTCGAGGATGATAAAATTTGGTAATGCAATACAAAGCAATGCGGTATAATCCAAGAAGGATGATAGGAATGGAGTATTGATAATCTAGTAATGAAAATAGTACAAGTGGAATAATCGCGAGCAATAAAACGATGTAATAACATGCGCGAAAAGTGGTTTTAGATTGCTCTGTAGGAATGAGTATGCGCATGATTGGAAAACGATACCGTGGCATTGAAAACCTTTCTAGCATATTTGGCAATGGGAAGGCAAGAAAGAGGAATAGTATTGTTAGCCAATGGATATCATAGAGAAGCATAAACGGTAGGTAGCGAGAAAACACGAGAATGGGGTAGAGCCATACGTTATAGCGATTGCGCCAATGGTTGTAGAGTACGAAAATAGGCAAGATAATAGCAATCGCGCAACAGGTGATTCCTAATTGCTGTGGATTAAGGTTGAGTGTTTGTAGTTTGAAATGAATTATTAATCCAACTAATGCTATAACGCAATAAAAGATTCGAATGAGAATAATCCAATGACGATTGTATTGAAAATGTAGAAAATTATGTTTGTAGAGGCGTATTGTAGGGGATTTTTCGCGATTAATAGTAGTGGTATCATTGAGTATATATCCTAATTCGTATACCGAAAAAACGGCTAATAAAATCAAAAAGTAGTTGACTATAAAAGGCAACCAAGCACCATGATAGTTTAAAGTGGAATAAAAGAACGTAGGAAAAATATAGATAAGTGCCCAGGATAAGAATTTTGGGAATGTACCTAAACGTACTATATAATAGTAAGCAAACGGGATATAAAATACCACGTTGGAAATATGTTTGCTAGCATATTTGAGTCTAATATCTTGATTGGGTACCATGGATGAAAGTAATGGACTGGTTAGCGGATAAAAGGGCTTCCCAATGTTTGGTGTTATTGTATGTTATGATTGTTGCATGTTGTGCATGACGAATGAGGTCAATGTCAGTGATATTGTCGGTAATAATTTGAAAATCAGAATACAAATGTAGTAGATTTCTTTTCGCGAGCAAGAAGTCATGGTACTTGCCTATACAGATGTCGTCGTTGTATAACAATTCACTAGCATAATAGGCTTTAGCACCAATATGTGAAGCAACGGTTCGAGCAATAACATCTAGTGTACCAGATACTAAGATGACATCTTTACCGTCTAACAATTTCCATACTGGTTGAATGCGACGTGGGAGAAGATATTCTGTATAGAACTGCTCGGCGAGTGTGTGTAACTGTTGATGAGTAAAACCTCGAAGAAAACGCAAACACTGTGTACGTTGACAATCGTAGTGAAACAATTTGTATATAAGCAAATTAAAACGTCTTCCAAACCACGAAGAATAGAATTTGCGTATGCGCGAGTAATGCTGATTCTGAATGATAAAATCAAGGAAATCAAAGGTGGTATTGGAAGAGAATAACGTCCAACAAATATCCACTAATATGTTGTTTGTTTTCTTCATTTTAGTAGTGATAGCAACAATTGTTCAAATTGTTGAGCTTGATATTGTCGGGTGTATAACTGCTTTTGATTCGCATTGATGGCTTGGCGAGTAAAGCCATTTTTTTGCCATTCGTGGTATTTCTCGCAAATAAATGTTTGTATCTCCTCAACGTTTGTTGCAGCCAGACCAGCATTGGTTTGATTGATAACATTCGCTAAACATTCTTCGTCAGACCTTACGCATAAAACAGGTTTTTCTACGCCCAATGCCTCAAAGAATTTGGTTGTCATAATGCCATGCGCACCACTAGTAGTTGCTTTGTTGGAGAGTACTAACAGAATGGAAGCTTGTCGCAAAATCTCTGGAACATGCTCTAAAGGTACATAAGCATGGTAGTTCATTAGGTGCTCTACACCATAATCAGTTGCCATTCGGCGAATACGTTGTTGTCCCTCAGGGTTAGTATACCACGATATGCGAATATCAAGTTGGAGGGTTTGCAAGGCCTTCATCAGTAAAGTGGGATCTTGCATCTGTTGTTCGTATATACGTCCTACATACGCGATTGTGAAATGCTGTGTGGCGCAATCTTTTGGATTGAAGATATTCGTGTCAAATCCATTGTAAATTAGATGTGTATTGTTGTTGATTTGTTTGAGAAAATTCACATGCCATGGTGAAACAGATGTAATGGATTGCGCTTGGCGTAACACAATGTTTCTGCGCTGGATATTTACCTGCTTATACCAATTGCGAAAAGGTCGCAACCACCATTGTCTATGGTTTTGGTATTGCGCCCCAGGCACTTGTTCATCAATATCGCGTAGGTCTACATGCAAAGGCAGGTGACGCTCTTGGGCAATATCTAATGCAGCACGCAAAGGGAAGGTGGAAAATGTGCAACAAAAGATGCAATCATACGTACGTTGGCTGATAGCTTTGCGAACCGCCTGTGAGAAGTAGCGATTACGCCAGTCAAACAACAAACTCCACAAACTCTTACAAGCCCATTCTAGCGATGAGGTAGTGTTATAGATAGCTATCTCGTGTATCGGATAGGCATGTGAAAAACATAACGAGCCACGTTCGGTGTATACATCCACAACCCATCCCCTGGCTGCGAGATAATCGCAAACAGTTCGAAGGCGCGGATTGTAGGCAGGAGCCCCAAAAGGATCTGTCAATATGAGAATACGTGGTTTCAACGGAGATAATTGATTAGTTGTTCGTATAATGTTTTGTGCCATGGATTGTTCGTAGGGTTGGTATTATGCCATAATAGTACTATTTCACCAGCATTCTGATGTATTTTTTCAAACAATCGCTGACATTCGAAATATGCCTCATCCTCATTGAGGTTCATATAGTTGGTGTTGCTCAATGTGCAGTCCATTACGGTCAATGGATGTAATGTTAAGTCTGTGATTTTCATTGTTTTAGGGTGAATCCAGCGCACTGGGCGTGTGGTTTGTAATCGGAAGCCTACTTGGTCGGGAAACATCATTGTATAGTCATCACTCACCCCCATATTTGTTAATTCCTGCATACGATCAATAGAACAACGCAGATAGTGGCTGCGGTGCAGTTTTGCCTTATCTCCCAAGAGCCTTTTTGCCTGATCGCCATAATAACTACCATGCCATCCAATAACAGCACCGCTATTCTCAATCAATTGTTTCACAATGGCGAAATCGTTATTATTGAGATCGTATTGCGGATAATCATAACCCTTTCCCAATGTGTCCTTGACAAAGTAAATACATTTGGCTCCTTTCACTTTCTTATCCTGCGAAATCAGCCACGAGAAAGTGAAGGCAGGGTCATTGTGAATATTCTTTAGTGAAGCTAATACTTTGCGCCATTGACCACGTAATATGCCTCCTATAAAACCGCGTAGGTGGCGATATTGTTCGATGGAATCTACATCGTGTGTCAGGTATATCTGGCTGAATGATGGGGTAGGCAATGGCAAATCCAATAGTTTCATCAGCATGCGCGCATACTCATCTACTAAAGGAATCATCAACCGATTATTCTCGCCTAAAATGGAGAATTTGGCTAAAAAACGTCCGTGCTTATCACGTTGCGAATTAATCAATTCCTCTGCGCGAGAGATAAAGAAGAACGTATTATAGATAATATCCGTATGAATCACAAAGTGTGGTTTATCATCTTCTCCCTTTCTGCTTTCTGTTTGCACCTCTCCCAAATCGGGCATAATAATCTCTTTACCCAAATACCCGTTAGGTACAATCACCACACGATATTTGTGCCATTCTGCTTCATCAGCAGTATAGCCTACTTGTTTGGCTGCATTTGCATTGCCGTATAGCAAGAATGTGATGATATATTCAATAATTTCGTTCATAATCATTCTTCTTCGCTGAGTATTTCCCATTCGTAGAGGCGTTGTTCCATCTCGCGTTTGATGTGGTCGTAGCGTTGGAAATTTTCGGTTGTTTGATGTGCTACATCTGCGAGTAACGTCTCTATCTCTTGTTGCTCCTGCTCTAATTTAGCAATGGCAGCTTCGATATCAGCAATTTGCTTCTCTTTCTTGCGGCGCGCTGCTGCAGCGGCTTTCTGTGCTGCGTAATCCAACTTCGCAGAAGAACTCTCGCCTTTTGCCTCATCGTCTTTTCGCCTCATCGCCTCATCGGTCTTCCTCTCCAATTCTTGTAACGAATCAATCCGCTTGTTGCGCAGGAAATCGTAGATTCCGCCTAAGTGTTCTTTCACTTTGCCACCGCCGAACTCATACACTTTCTCCACCAATCCATCTAAGAAATCGCGGTCGTGGCTTACGCATATCACGGTACCATTAAACTCCTTTAATGCGGTTTTTAATACGTCCTTCGACTGCATATCAAGGTGGTTGGTGGGCTCATCAAGAATAAGCAAGTTGCAGGGCTCCAGTAGTAGGCGAATCATGGCTAAACGGCTACGCTCGCCACCAGAAAGCACTTTCACTTTCTTTTCCGATGCTTCGCCGCCGAACATAAATGCACCTAATATATTGCGTATTTGCGTGCGGATATCGCCCACAGCTACATTGTCAATGGTTTGGAAAACAGTCAGTTCGCCATCCAATAGCGCAGCTTGGTTTTGTGCAAAATAGCCAATCTTGACATTATGCCCAATCTTCAGCGTACCCATGTAATCTAGTTGCCCCATGATACAACGTACAAGGGTGGTTTTGCCTTCGCCGTTCTTACCCACAAACGCCACTTTCTCGCCACGGCGGATGGTGAAGGTAGCATTTTGGAAGACCATATGTTCGCCGAAATCCTTACGCAAGTCCTCTACGATTAGCGGAAAATCTCCACTACGAGGGGCTGGTGGAAAACGCAAACTCAATCGTGAGTTGTCCTCTATATCTACTTCCAAACGCTCTAGTTTCTCTAGTTGTTTGATACGCGATTGTACTTGCACCGCCTTGGTGGCTTTGTAGCGGAAACGTTCGATGAACTCTTCCGTTTCTTGAATCATCTTTTGCTGATTGAGATAGGCGCGTACTTGTTGCTCGTGGCGCTCTTGGCGCAGTACTTTGAATTGGGTGTATGGAACGTTGTAATCGTAGATACGCCCGAGTGTAATCTCAATGGTACGAGTGGTAACATTATCAAGAAAAGCGCGGTCGTGGCTGACTAATACGAGGGCACTGCTGTTGGTCTTGAGAAACTCCTCCAACCATTGAATAGACTCTATATCAAGGTGATTGGTTGGCTCGTCAAGTAGCAACAAATCAGGGTGTTGCAGCAGAATCTTTGCCAACTCAATACGCATGCGCCATCCGCCTGAAAACTCAGAACATGGGCGGTCGAAGTCTTTTCGCTCAAAGCCCAAACCGATGATGGTGCGGTCCATTTCAGCAATAAATCGTGCTTCATTCCCTCTCGCCTCTTCGCCTTTCGCCTTATTGCCTAATACAGACATAACATCCTCTCGCAGCGTCTTTCCGTCCATGTGCATCATCACCTGTGGCAGGTAGCTGATAGACAAATCGCCTATCTTACTGATACGGCCCGAGGTGGGGGTCTCCTCGCCTGCTAATAGACGGAGTAGGGTGGTTTTGCCCGCACCATTCTTGCCCACCAACGCTACGCGGTCGCGCGGGTTGATTAGGAAGGTGATGTCGTCCAATATCGGACGCGAAGAGAATTCTATGCTGAGATGTTCAACGGAAATCATATAAAATTGTCTTTTAGTTCGTTCAACGCCTTACCTGTATAACTGTCCGTACATTCCATAATCTGCTCAGGTGTGCCTTCTGCCACGATAGTTCCACCTTCATCGCCTCCCTCTTTCCCGAGGTCAATGATATGGTCCGCTGCCAGAATGATGGACGGATTATGTTCGATGATTAATACTGTATGTCCCCTACTAATCAAGGCGTTAAGTGCTTTTAGTAGTACTGCTATATCATGATGGTGCAAACCTGTAGTTGGCTCATCGAAAATAAACAACGTAGGTTGCGCATTCTCTTGTGCAAGGAATGATGCCAGTTTCACACGTTGGCTCTCTCCGCCTGACAATGTACTACCTGCTTGACCTAATTTTACATAGCCGATACCCACGTCTTGGAGTGGGCGTAGGCGAGTGACAATCTTTTTGCACGCAGTATCCTCCGAGAAGAATTCAATGGCTTGATTCACAGTCATTTCAAGGATATCATGAATGCTCTTCTCGCGATAGAGGACGTCCAAAATCTCTTGCTTAAAACGCTTGCCGTGGCAGTGTTCGCACTCTAGCGTGATATCTGCCATAAATTGCATTTCGATGGTCACTTTTCCGTCGCCTTGACATGCTTCGCAGCGTCCGCCAGGGGTGTTGAAGGAGAAATGTGCAGGAGTAAAGCCCATCTGCTTGCTCAATTGTTGGTCGGCATATAGTTTGCGAATCTCATCGTATGCTTTGAGGTAAGTGACGGGATTAGAACGTGAGGATTTTGTTAATGGATTTTGGTCCACAAACTCCACATCGTGAATTAGATGCAGACTACCGCGCAAACTGCCAAAGTCGCCTGTTCGTTCTGCAATACTGCCGTAGTACTTTTTCAATGCAGGATAGAGCACTTTGCTAATCAACGATGACTTTCCACTACCGCTGACACCAGTCACTACGGTCATTACATTCAGAGGGAAGCGAACATTGATGTTCTTGAGGTTATTTTCCGTTGCTCCAATCACCTCAATATAATTGTTCCATTGACGTCGATAAGGTGGGATAGCGTAGGTAAACTTCTCTATTTTTGGTGCACCTGCATACACCACTTCGCCGCCGTGGCGTCCTGCTTTCGGACCAATCTCTATGGTGTAATCGGCTGCTTTTTGTATCTCATCATCGTGTTCCACTACCACAATCGTATTGCCCAAATCGCGCAATTGCTTCAGTACGTGAATCAAGCGTTGTGTATCGCGTGGGTGCAGACCTATACTGGGCTCATCCAATACGTATAACGAACCTACTAAACTGCTGCCCAACGACTTAGCCAAGTTAATTCGTTGCCCCTCACCACCTGATAAAGTGTTTGACATACGGTTGAGCGTAAGGTAGCCCAATCCTACGTCCTGCATAAACTGCAGACGCGAACGAATCTCCGCAATCAGTGGTGCAAATGCTTCTGGCAATTGCCAACCATCAACTATTACCTGTAAATTACTAATCGGAATTTGGCTGAGTTGAGTGATAGATTTACCTTCTATCAGCACATATTCAGCTTCCTTACGCAAGCGCTTGCCGAGGCAGTCTGGACATATCGCTTTACCACGATAACGGCTGAGCATCACGCGGTATTGAATCTTGGCATATTGTTTGCTTTCCAACTCATGGAAGAAGTCATTGAGTCCGTGAAAGTGCTCATTTCCTGTCCATAACAGTTGTTTCTGCTCGATAGTGAGTTCGTAATATGGTGTATGAATAGGAAAATTAAACTTCTCAGCCGCGTACACGAGTGCATCGTTCCACAAACTCATCTTCTCACCACGCCAGCAGGCGATAGCACCTTCATATATGGTTTTTGATTTATCGGGTACAACCAAATCAGGATCAATGCCTATCACGTTGCCGTATCCTCCACATGTAGGACATGCGCCTAAAGGATTGTTGAAATCAAACAGATGCTCTGTTGGTTCTACAAATGTGATTCCATCTGCCTCAAAGCGTTGCGAGAATGTAATTATCTTAGACTCTCTTCCTTCTTTAGGCGAAGCCGATCTACAGCCCGCAGGGCGATCTTCAGCGAAGCAATCTATATCTGGTAATTCTATAGCCAAACGACATTCACCTTTACCCTCGAAAAATGCCGTTTGTACGGAATCGGCAAAACGGTTGAGCGTACCCTCTTCGCCGTCAGCAATGAGGCGATCTACCAAAAGATATGTAGCACCATTTGCCGATGAAAGGGTGGAATTATTGAGTAATGAAGAGATACGCAACGTATCACCTGTTCCATCTTCGTTGATTCGATAGAGGCGCGAAAAACCCTGTTGTTTCCAAATCTCTAATTGTTCGGCTACATTCTCTGCCATGATTGGAGATAGCAGAAGTACTTTTGTGCCAATGGGTTGACTTCGCAAGCACTCCACTACGTCATGTATGCTATGGCGTTTCACTTCCATACCGCTCACAGGCGAGATGGTCTTGCCTGCACGAGCAAAGAGCAATTTTAGGTATTCGTGAATTTCTGTCACGGTTCCCACTGTGCTTCGCGGATTGCGATTAGTCACTTTCTGCTCAATGGCTATAGCGGGCGGAATACCATCTATAAAATCCACGTCTGGCTTTTGCATGCGCCCAAGAAACTGACGGGCATACGAACTCAAACTCTCTACATAACGCCTTTGACCTTCGGCAAACAATGTGTCGAAGGCCAAAGAAGACTTGCCGCTACCGCTCACACCCGATATGACTACCAACTTGTTGCGTGGTATATCTACCGTGATGTTTTTCAAATTATGCGTACGTGCTCCGTGAATATGTATTACATCCTCATTCAACTGTCAATTGTCAACTGTCAAATATTTTGTTGCCAAACTATCCACCAGTTGTTTCAGTTCAGGGTTATACAAATTGCGATATTCTTCGCTTAATTCTGGAATACGAATATGCTGTCCAGGACGTATATGAGTAGGGTCTTTAATCAAATCTTGGTTGGCTTCATAGATAAATACCCAAAGGTCCTTTTGTCCGTAGTATTTATATGCAATCCAAGCTAAACGACTATCTTTTCCTACTTTCTCAATTTTCATAAAGTTCACATACTCGCGTGGCTTCTCAGCTAATGTCAACTCTTCTGCCTCTATAACCTCTGTTACCTCTTCCACTTCCTCTACGGTGGGCTGACAATCTTGCATACATTGCCACCACTGAATCAGTGTATCGCGGAAATATATACCAGCTCCTATAATCCCTAATAGCACTACCAAAAGAATCACCCAACACACCCATTTGTGACATTTGCAAGTAGGTTTTGCTATAGGCTCTGAGATAGGTTTTGCTTCTTCAGTTGGTTCATCTGCAGGTTCCTCTTCAAGTTCTGGCGTAGGTCCTATCTCTGGCTCTTCTTGTGTTATTGGTTTTTCAATACCTTCTTCTATCTCTGGCTTTGAAACTTCTGAAACTTCTTCAACCTCCAAACTATCAGTTGATGGTTTGGATACAGCTTGTCCCAATTCTGCTAGAATATCAACGATTTCATCGGCTTGTTCGCCCAATTTCTTTATCGGATCATTATTCAAGTCTGCCATGATTGCTTCTGTTTTTGGTTGTTCCAAACGTTTTTCCACATTCTCTTTAAGCACGGACTCTGCATTGAATGTCAGTTTGTTGTAGCCCTCAATGGTAATGGTTTCGCCTGTGGCAATATTCACACTCTTGCGAGGAGCTACTGCTTTCAATGCGAATGTACCAATACCTTTGACTTTCACTTGTTTATCTTCTTTCAAGCCAGTCAGAATAGCATCTAGTAAGGCATTCAAAAATTGTCCTGCCTCTTGTTCCGAAGTATTTGCGGTTTCTGCTACAGCCTTGCGTAGTTCCACCCATGTCAGTTTATCGTTTGCCATAGCTTATACGTTTTTTAGTTGTTCTTTGGTTGACTGATTGGGTTTGAATGTCAGTTGCATTTTCTCTGGAACTTCGGTACGTTCTTTGGTTTGTGGGTGTACTACTATACGAGCGTTTTTGCGTTTCATCTCCAGAGTACCAAAGTTTTGCAACTGTACGCTTTTTCCTGCAAGTAATTCTTTTTGCAACACGGCCACAGTCGCATTCAGCAACTCCTCCGTGCGTGCTTTTGTCATGGAAGTAGATGTAGCGATGTGTTGGATAAGTTCTTTCGTTTTCATAATTGTGCATAGAGGTCAAAATCCTCTGATTTTATGATAGTTACAGTGTAAAATTCTCCTATTTCTAACATTTGGATCCCCGACTCCCGACTCCCGACTCCCGTTTTTTCAATCAGTACCTCGCAATCCACTTCGGGTGAATCATATTGTGTACGCCCCACGTAATATCCCTCTTCTTCTCTATCAATCACTACCCGTTGTTGTGTCCCTACCATTTGGTTCAATAGTTCCGCGGAAATACTTTGTTGTATAGCCATCAATGTCTCCACGCGACGCTCTTTTTCCTCTTGTGATATATCATCTTGGTAATGTTGCGCTGCAAAAGTACCTTCTTCTTCGCTGTATGCAAATGCCCCCATGCGTTCAAACTTCATCTCCTTCACCCATTCGCACAACTCGTTGAAGTCCTCCTCTGTCTCGCCGGGATGTCCTACTAATAGTGTGGTACGAATACATATCCCTGGCACTTCCTGGCGAATACGTTTGATTACTGCATCTTGTTCCTCGCGAGTGATATGGCGATGCATTTTCTTGAGCATATTATCCGAACAATGCTGCAATGCAATATCCATGTATTTGCACACGTTCTTGTGTTTTGCCATCACGGGCAACAGGTCGTATGGAAAATCCGTAGGGTAGGTATAGTGTAGTCTAATCCACTCCACGCCTTCAATCTGCGCCATTTCATCCACCAACTGTGCCAATCTATGTTCGCCGTAAAGGTCTAACCCATAGCTGGATAAGTCTTGTGCGATCACGTTAAACTCCTTCACACCTTGCCCTACCAACCATCGCACTTCATCCAATATTTCTTCCATACTACGCGATGTAAATCGCCCTGTAATCAGCGGTATAGCGCAGTACGAGCAGTATCGATTACACCCTTCTGCAATCTTCAAATACGCATAGTGCTTGGGCGTGGTTAATGTCCGCTCAAACTCCTCGCCTTTAAACTCTAAACTGTAGCCCTCAGGGCGTTCTCTAAACTGTGCGCTTGCACATTCCTCCACAATCCCCATATAATCAAACTTCCCAAACCACTTATCCACTTCTGGAATCTCCGCAGGCAGTTCTTCTTTGTAACGTTGTGATAGACACCCCATCACATATAACTTACGCAGTTTACCTTTTGTCTTGCGTTCTGCAAATTGCAGTATCATTTCGATACTTTCTTCTTTCGCATCACCGATAAATCCGCAGGTATTGATGATAGCTATTTCTCCTTGGGGATTTGCTGCGTCATGTACACACTTATATCCTGCCAATTCCAATTGGCGCATCAATCGCTCTGCATCCACCAGATTCTTCGAGCAACCCAATGTGATTATATCTATCTCTCCTTTTCTCATATTATTCTCCTCCCTTGAAGGGAGGTCGGGAGGGTCAGTTCCCCAGCTCGCTATGGAACTTTATTCTCACCAGTCGCACATTGATTTCATCGTAGTCATCTTCGCCCAGTGTTTCCATAGCTTGACGGATATTATCATTTTCAGCGTGGCGGAAATAGTCGTATATGTCAAACTCTTCATCTGGATCTACCACTTCTTCGATAAAGTATTTGATATTCAACTTTGTACCTGAATATACAATGGCTTCAATCTCTTCCAGCATCTCTTCCATTGACATACCCAATCGCTCTGCCAAGTCATCCAATGCAACTCGGCGGTCAATTGCTTGGATAATCGCAATCTTTCTCGCCGAGTTCTTTGCCACGGTACGTACACGCAAGTCTTCTGGACGAATCACATCATTCTCTTCTACGTACTCTTTGATTACACGAATAAACTCTTCGCCATAACGTTTGGCTTTGCCTACTCCCACACCGGGGATGTTCTGCATTTCCTCTATCGTAATAGGGTAGGAGGTCGCCATTGCTTCCAAACTGCCGTCTTGGAAAATAACAAAAGGAGGCACGTTCATTTTCTTGCTTAATTTCTTACGCAAGTCTTTCAAAATCGAAAATAGCACGTCATCTGCAGCAGCACAAGTGGCTACACCCATACCTAATTCGCTATCTTCATCATCGCTGTGCACTTCGATTGGTACTTCAAACATGGTAGGACGTTTCATAAATTTCTTACCTGCTGAAGTTAATTTCAAATCGCCATATGATTCTATATCTTTCCTAATATACCCACTCACCATAGCTTGACGGATGATAGCGTGCAAGTTTGCATCATTCTCATCCTCTGCACAACCGAAGTTTTCCAATTCCGTATGTTTGTATGCTAACACGCTTGCAGACTCTTTGCCCCTCATGATATCCACGATATGTTCTGCACGGAATTTCTCGTTCAATTGATGAATGGTTTCCAATATCAACCCTAGCAATTCGGTTGCTTCCACCATTTTGTAGGTCTTACGGCAATTGTCGCAACTACCGCAGTTATCTTTCTTATATTCTTCACCGAAGTAATGCAGCAGCAATTTCCTACGGCAAATCGAACTCTCGGCATATGATTGTGTCTCAAAAAGCAGCTGATTACTAATCTCTTGCTCTGAAACGGGCTTACCTTGTTGGAATTTCCGCAGACGCTCAATATCTTTGGGCGAGTAGAAACAAATACATTGTCCCTCACCGCCATCACGACCTGCACGACCAGTCTCTTGGTAATATCCTTCCAATGATTTTGGAATGTCGTAGTGCACTACGAAGCGAACGTCTGGTTTATCTATACCCATACCGAAAGCGATGGTAGCTACAATCACTTGCACTTTCTCCATCAAGAACGCATCTTGGTTCTCACTACGTGTAGCAGCATCCATGCCAGCGTGATAGGCCAATGCAGGGATATTATTCACGCGCAGTGTCTCTGCCAATTCTTCCACAGTTTTGCGGCTCAAGCAATACACGATACCCGACTTGCCGTCCATTCCTTTTATATAGCGCACCAAATCTTTGTCCACATCATCGGTCTTTTGGCGTACTTCATAATATAGGTTAGGGCGGTTGAACGATGACTTAAACACCGTGGCATCCATCATATCCAAGTTCTTTTGAATATCGTTCTGCACTTTTGGGGTTGCAGTTGCTGTCAAAGCGATGATAGGTGCTTTGCCAATACGTTCCACGATAGGGTGAATACGTCTATATTCAGGACGGAAATCGTGTCCCCATTCCGATATACAGTGTGCCTCATCCACTGCGTAGAACGATATTTTCACGCCTTTCAAAAAGTCCACATTTTCATCCTTGTTTAGCGATTCTGGAGCTACGTATAGCAACTTTGTTTTACCGCTCAGCACATCTTCCTTTACTTGATGAATTTCAGGGCGAGAGAGTGATGAGTTGATAAAATGCGCCACACCATCTTCTTCTGAATAGTTACGCATTGCGTCCACTTGATTCTTCATCAGCGCAATCAATGGGGAAATCACAATCGCCACGCCATCCATCAATAGGGATGGTAATTGATAGCAAAGGCTTTTTCCTCCACCTGTTGGCATCAATACGAACGTATCTTTGCCGTCCATCAGGTTGTTAATAATCGCTTCTTGATTGCCTTTGAAGGCATCAAATCCAAAATTGTGTTGTAGTGCTTCAATTAGTTGTTCATGCCGTGTCATAGAACAGTGCTTTTTTCGTGCTTTATGTTTCTTTATTAATGTGTCTTAACTATATATGTGTTAGGACTTATTCCGTTGGTTCCAACTCTCTGGTGTACAACCAAATAGGAGCACTACCATCGCTGTAAACATCGCTAGTCGTGTAGCAGGTGGTGTTGTCCAACCATGCTATTGCTTCACCTTGTGGCTCCTTCTTGTAGGCAGTCACTTTTTTCGGACGACGAGCCAAGGTCTCTCCGATACTTTCCAAACGACCATCTACACTATCGCGTGTCCAAATCAACATATATGCCTCATTTTTTACTATGATATATTTGCCATCTGGAGTAATATCTCCGCCAGTAGGATTTTGAAACAAACCGGCTGCCGTCCCGCTAGCAGATAGGATATACATATCACTACCACCCAATTGACATTCTTCTGTCAGCACATGCATAGTGTCCAAGTTCATATCAGTACTAAATGGCAAACTATATACCATACCTGTGCTGTTAAAGGTGTTCCATTTATCCACTATATACAATTTTTGCTCCACATTATCATACATCAGCACTTCTGCATTATGCCCCTTACCGTCTGGGTAGCCGAAGTGAATAATCTTTTTCTCTACTTGAATTTCACCTTCCACAATCTCGGGTTCTGCAAAGTAATAAATGTAGTATTTGTTCTTGTAACTCAATCCATTATCTCCAAATACGCCAACAAATAAATAGTTCGTATCATTGTACACACCACCACTCAAGCCTTCCCAATCGCGGTAGGAATCGTGCAATTTGATGGTAGTTGTGAAGGTGCCATCTGGCAACATAGCACGCACCTTGTAGCTATCATCGCCTTGTACCCAAAGATAACCTGGAGTAACGCGACTACATACCATACCTGAAATCTCTGCTAAATCTCTTCCGTATGCTGTTCCTGCTCTTTTGCGAACAAAAGTTGTGTCTAACTCTAATGTCTCTGGCATGTTAGGGTCAATGCTGTCTTGAGGAATCGTGTCATCTTGAGTTTTGTCATCTCCTGGCACTGAATCATTTTGGCTGGTATTGTTATTAATCGTGTTGTCGTCTGGATCTGGATTAATCCCATTGCAACTAGCAATGATACCACATGATAGCAATAATGCAAACAAAATATTCTTTTTCATAATAATTATTAATTAAGCAGATAGTAAATAAATTCAAATCTTTTGCAAAGATACAACCTTTTTTCGATATAAACAAATCTTTTTGTAAAAAAAGTTACTTTTTTTTAACAACTATTCCATAACTTATTGATAATCATAATTCTCATCTGCCAACTGCCACCTGTCAACTATCAACTATCAACTGCCACCTGTCACCTGTCACCTGTCAACTGCCAACTGCCACCTGTCACCTGTCAACTACCACTTGTCAACTGTTACCTGTTGCTTACCTTTCCCGACGGTGAGCCGACGGTCAACCGACGGTCAAACGACGGTCACTAGTACTTTCGCCGAAGGATCTTCGTGATTATTATGTCGCTTCTCTCCTTCCCTTCAAGAGAGGAAACGGGGGTGGGTTTCATTGTTACCATGCCATAATTCGAAAACGTTTGCGCTGAAAAAAATAAAGATTTTGCATTTCGCGCTCTTGCGTACGTGAAAAATAATGTGTAACTTTGCAGCCGATTTTGAAAATACACGCTAATTCGTAGTCATGACAGGAAAACGCAACTTGTCCTTTGGACAGCTTTTTAACCTTAGTTTTGGATTCTTTGGAGTCCAAATTGCTTACGCACTTCAGAGTGCGAATATCTCTCGTATTTTCGCCACACTTGGCGCAGATCCTCACCAACTTTCCTTCTTTTGGGTGCTCCCCCCATTGATGGGTATGATCGTACAACCTCTCGTGGGCAAGTATTCCGACAAGACTTGGAATCGCCTTGGTCGTCGCAAACCTTATCTCATCGTAGGTGCACTCATTGCGGTAGCAGTGATGTTGCTCTTGCCTAATGCAGGTAACTTCACCTTCGGGCAATCGCTCTTCTTGGGCTTGAACGCAGCTATGTGGTTTGGACTCTTCTCGCTCATGTTCCTCGACACCTCTATTAATATAGCTATGCAACCATTCAAGATGATGGTGGGCGATATGGTTAACGAGGAGCAAAAGGGTTTGGCTTATTCTATCCAATCCTTCCTTTGCAACGCAGGCTCGCTCGCGGGCTATATCTTCCCAATTCTCTTTACTTGGGTAGGTATTGCTAATACAGCTCCAGAGGGCGTTATTCCAGATTCAGTAAAGTGGAGCTTCTATATCGGTGCAGCTATCTTGATGCTCTGCGTGCTTTATACTTTTGTGACTGTTAAAGAGTTGAACCCAGAAGAGTATGCTAAGTTCCATGGTTTAGATGCAAAGAAAGATGAGAAGAAGCAAGACGCAAGTTTTATCCGCTTGCTCATTGACGCGCCTTCTACCTTCTGGACAGTAGGTCTGGTGCAATTCTTCTGCTGGGCTGCTTTCCTCTTTATGTGGACTTATTCTAATGGTGCTATCGCTACCCAATGTTTTGGTTGGGACGGCGCTTCTACTGCTGCTGAGCCATTCCAAAACGCAGGTAACTGGGTAGGTGTATGTTTTGCTATTCAGGCAGTTGGCTCGATGCTTTGGGCATTGGTCATGCCTGCTTTGGAAAAGAAATTCCACAACAAGGGTGCTTATGCTATCTCATTGATTGTAGGTGCATTAGGATTTATTTCTACATTGTTTGTGACCAACCAATACGTATTGCTTGTGTCTTATGCATTCATTGGTGCAGCATGGGCAGCTATGTTGGCAGTGCCATTCACTATCTTGACTAACTCGCTCAAGGGCGACAATATGGGTTATTATTTGGGCTTGTTCAACTGCACCATCTGCTTGCCTCAAATCGTGGCTGCATTGATTGGTGGCGCAATCCTTAAATATATATGCGCGGGCTCGCAAGTAGGTATGTTGGTTGCAGCAGGTGTCCTGCTCATCCTTGGTGCCATCAGCGTAGTCCTCATCAAAGAAGGCAAAAAATATTAATCCGTTAAATATTTGATTTTGTTTTGCTCCACAAATGCGACGCAGTGGCATTCATTTGGAGTAAAAACAATAACATAGAATTGACGATAATTGTCGTAAAAACAATAAATAAAAACAATAATTAACAAATTCTTAAAACAAAACATGATGAAAAACAAACTTTTTCTTTCTTTGCTTTTCTCATTGACACTCGGCGTGATTTTGGTGGCTTGCCAACCAGAAGTAGAAGTGTTTGAGTCTAGTAAGAAAATTGCCAACGCAAATTTGTTGGGTTCAGATTCTGTCCGCTCAGGGGGAATAGTTTCTGGGACCAGTATCAAAGTGGTGGAGTACAAGTTCTTGCCTGATAACAAGGCTGTACGTACGGAAAGCACTTTTGGTGATGGTGTGTACGAAGCACCAGTTTCTGTGAATCTCTCTTATACTATGGAGTACGCAGAAAATCATGTGGGGCTTAACATCACTTTTACTCCTGACAATGGTGAAAATGAACCTTTTACAGTGTATTTCAATGAAAACGTATTGGTGGAGAATGGAACAGACACTTTGACGGATCAAGTGGCTAAATTAGCAAACTTGGAGAAGATTATGGCTGACCTCCCTAATACTTCATGGTATTTCAAAGATTCTACACTTTGGATTGACACTACCAAATTAGACTCTGTCAAAATGGTTGTCACTTCATCTCGTCAACCTGATCCTGTTACAGGAAGACCTACAATTGTACGAGATACTACCTTTGATACTATTTATTACGAATTGTACGACACTATCGGTACAATGACTTACACCGAGATTGAGTTCACTCTCAATCGTGATGCCAATACTTTGGATAACAAAGGTCACTACTACTACGAGTACTCGCAATATACTAGAGAGGCTGAGAGAATAGATTCTCTATCTACTCTCAAAGATTATGATGCTCGTTGGGGATTGTATTCCATCACTACTGCTCGCCGTTTTGGTGTAAGAATAATCTCTGAAGATAAAAAACAACAAGATGACCTTGCTATCTCACTATATGACCTTACTGCAGGTACTTTGAAAGTGGGAGGAACAACTGAGTTTAAACTGAAAAAATAATCTATCACAATGAAAAATAATCATTTTCTGATGAAAACATTGTTAGCCTTCTTCTTGATGGCTACTTCAATGTTCACGTATGCACAAACCATGATTAATGGTGTTGTGACTGACGCAGCTACAGGAGAGGCCATCATTGGTGCGAACGTAATTGAAAAAGGTACTACTAACGGTACTATCACCGACTTCGATGGTAACTTCATGATTATGGTGCAAGAAGGTGCAATCCTCGAAATCAGTTATATGGGATATAAAACCGTAGAAGCTGAAGCTACCAACGGCATGCAAATTCAACTAGGTGAAGATACCGAGCTACTAGACGAGGTCGTTGTGGTAGGTTACGGTGTGGTTAAGAAAAACGACGCTACAGGTTCTGTCACCGCTATCAAGCCTGATGATATGAATAAGGGTCTCAATACCAATGCACAAGAGATGATGCAAGGTAAGATTGCTGGTGTGGTTGTTACCTCTAACGACGGTGCTCCTGGAGCAGGTGCTAACATCCGTATCCGTGGTGGATCTTCACTCTCTGCAAGCAATAGTCCTCTTATCGTAATCGACGGTCTTGCTATGGACAACAATGGTATCCCTGGCGCTGCAAACCCTCTCTCTATGGTTAACCCTAACGATATCGAGACATTCACCGTCCTCAAAGACGCTTCTGCTACCGCTATCTATGGTAGCCGTGCTTCTAACGGTGTCATTATTATCACTACCAAGAAGGGTAAAACAGGTTCTGGTCCTAAGGTATCATACGAAGGTAACGTGTCTATGAGTAACCTGATTAATCGTATGGAGGTATTCACTGGCGACGAGTTGCGTGCCTATGCTTCTGCTATTGGTTTGAGTCATGATTATATGGCTAAATTGGGCACAGCAAACACCGATTGGCAATCCGAAATTTATCGTGCTGCCATTTCTACCGACCACAATATCTCTATCACTGGTGGTACCAAGAATATGCCATATCGTGCTTCTATTGGTTATACCTTGGGTAATGGTATTATCAAGAATAGCCAAATGCAACGTGTTACAGCGGCTGTTAACCTCTCACCTTCGTTCTTCGACAAACACCTCAATATCAACTTCAATGCCAAGGGATTGTATATCTACAATAGTTATCCTGCTGGCGTAGTGGGTTCTGCTTTGTCAATGGATCCTACATTGCCTATTAAGGGTGGCGCTACCAATATCTATGGTGAAGAGTACTTCTCCAAGGATGCTATGGATAAGTTCTTTGGTGGATACAACCAACCTACTACTGGTGCTAACTACAACGACCCTGAATGGACACTCACTTTCGACCCTAATACAACCAACAACCCTGTGGCTGCACTCAATCAACAATCTTCTATTGCTAATTCAGGTGCTTTCGTAGGTAACTTGGAGTTGGATTACCAAATCCACGGATTTGAGGATTTGCGTCTCCATGCTAACTTTGGTGCAGACTATAGTTATGGTCACCAACGCTATCAAAATAGTCCTTATGGTGTAGCGGGTCACTACTATGGTTGGGATGGTTACGATGTAAAGAATAAATACAACCTCCAGTTCAACGCATACGCTCAATACTATAAAGACTTTTCTGATACCCAACACTTCGACATTATGGCAGGTTTTGAGTGGCAACATTTCTACAATGATTATTTCAACGAAGGAAATGGTATTATGCCTATGACCAACAACAACGTTGACTTGCGCGGTAAACCATATAACTATGCAGAGAGTTCCTCCAAAACAGAGAGCCGTTTGATGTCTTTCTTTGGACGTGCAAACTATATCGGTTGGAACCAACTCATGCTTACTGCTACGGTACGTGCCGATGGTTCTTCACGTTTCGCTCCTGATCATCGTTGGGGCATCTTCCCTTCTGTAGCGCTCGGTTGGAAGATTAAAGAGACTTTCCTACAAGATGTCAACGAAATCAATGATCTCAAACTTCGTCTTGGTTATGGTATCACGGGTCAACAAGAAATCAACCAAGGTGACTACCCATACATGGCGCAATATTCTATCTCGCAAGATTATGCATATTATCCAGTGGGTGGCGAAAATAGTGTATTGAAGGATAACACTGGTACACCGATGTATGACGCAAGTGGTAACCCTATTTATTCTACTTATCGTCCTAATGCATACAACGCGGATATTACTTGGGAGAAAACGACTACCTACAACGCAGGTATTGACTTCGGTTTCCTCAACAACCGTGTTAGCGGTAGCATCGATTATTACTATCGTCAAACCGATGACCTCTTGAACGTGGTTCCAGTGGCTGTAGGTACCAACTTCCGTAATAAGGTGATCTCTAACGTAGGTTCACTCACCAACCAAGGTGCTGAGTTCTCTATCAATGCGGTAGTTATCGACAAAAAGAACTTCAAATGGGATCTTGGATTCAACTTTACTTACAACGAGAACAAGATCATTCGTTTGAATACGGGCGAGGATGAGACTCCTATCCCTACTGGTGGTATCTCTAACGGTACTGGTAATACGATCCAACGTCATGCTGTTGGTCTTCCTACCTCTTCTTTCTATGTATATGAAACAGGTATGGGTACACGTGATAATGGCGAGAAATACTACTACGTAGTTGACCGCAACGAGGATGGTAAGATTACTGAGGACGACCAATACTACTACCATAGTCCTAATGCGCCTATCACCATGGGCTTCCAAACTAAGTTCCAATTCTACGGATTTGACTTGGGTATCTCACTCCGCTCTAACGTAGGCAACTATGTTTACAACGATGTATTGGCTGGTAACTTGCGCTATGCTAACCCTGGCGAAATTTATCGTAACGGATTCCATAATGTCATGAAGTCAGTTTATGATACACACTATAACAAAGGTATGCAAAGCAACAAAGTTTATACCAGTCCTGATGGTACAGGATCTACCTTTACTGATTTCTTCCGTCTTGACTATTTCGTAGAGAATGCATCATTCGTGCGTATTGACAATATTACCTTGGGATACTCTTTCAAAGGTGACAAGATTTCTGGTCGTGCATACTTAACCGTACAAAACCCTTGCGTATTCACTCCATATTCTGGTCTTGACCCAGAGGTATTTGGCGGTATAGACAACAATATCTATCCTCGTTCCATGACTTCATTGGTAGGTTTGAGTCTGCAATTTTAAATAAGTAACTATAAAAAACATAAAATAATATGAAGAAGTTTATTAAACATACATCAATTATTTGCTTCTTGCTGATAGGTTTCACTGCTTGTTTAGATTTGCAACCTATTGATAAAAACTCTACTACGGGTTTCAATCAAGATGCTGTATTTGCTAAGTGTTATGCGTCACTTGCACTTTCTGGACAACAAGGTGCAACTGGTCAAGGTGACGTAGATGATATCGATGAAGGTCAATCATCATTCTACCGTATCACATGGTACCTCAACGAGTTCCCTACCGAAGAAGGTTGGTGGATTTGGGCAAACGACCCAGGACACAAGGACGTGCTTACTCACAACTGGAATGGCGACAACATTCTTGTGAAAGGTTTGTACTATCGTTTGAACATCAACATCCGTTTCTGCAACCACTTCTTGGCTCGTACAGAAGATTTGACAGATGAGAAAACCATCCAACAACGTGCTGAAGTGCGTTTCTTAAGAGCACTTTATTCCTGGTATATGTTGGATATGTTCAATTTGATTCCTTTCAATGAGAAAGAGAGTTCCGAACTACCAGAGTTCTATACACGTCCTCAAATGTATGAATGGCTAGTAGGCGAATTGGAGAGCTTAATCAAAGACCTTCCTGAAAAACGTATCAACAAATATCGTGTGGACAAATATGCAGCATGGTTGCTTCTTGCACGTGTATATCTCAACGCAGAGGTTTATACTGGTACACCTGCTTGGGCAGATGCACAAGCAGCCGCTGAAGAGGCTTTGAAAGGTCCTTACAAATTGCATACCAATGGCTTTACTACCTCTGAAGGTTTGTACTATTCTGCTTACCAACAACTCTTCATGGGTGACAACCGTAGCAATGGTGCACAAGATGAGGCATTGCTCCTAATCTATCAAGATGGTGCTTTCTCACGCAGTTATTCTGGTCAAATGATCATCGCTGCTACTCGTGATAATGGCTTCGTTAAGTGGGGCTCAGACGCTAACTGGAAGTGTTTCCGCACAAGTCCTGAGTTTGTTTATAAATTTACTACCAAGGAGGTTGCTGATACTATCAAAGCAAACGAGTACGAGATGCCTAAGATTCTTAAGGATGATCGCGCAATCCTATGTTCTACCTACGATGGTAAGAACTTTGCAATTGACGGTAGCATGGCTGTAGAAGATGCTGGTTGGCTCAAGTGTTGGGCGGCTCCTAAGTTTACCAACGTTTACTCTAAGAGCAAATCACCTGCAGATTCTGAGCAATACTGCTCCGATAAATCTTGGCCTGATGTAAATATTCCTCTCTTCCGCTTGGCAGAGGCATACATGATTCAAGCAGAGGCACTCCTCCGTCAAGGTAAAAATGATCAGGCGTTGGATATTATCAACAACGTGATTCGTAAACGTGCAAATGCTACTCCTCTTGCTAAGTTGGATGAACAAACACTTTGCGATGAGTGGTGCCGTGAGTTCTATCAAGAAGGACGCCGTCGTTCTGACTTGATTCGTTTCAACCGTTTTGCAGGTCCTAAGGCTGATGCGGCTGCATACAATTGGGAAGGACGCAATGGAGCTTCATCGAATGCTGGATACAAGACAATGGAAGAGAAATTCAATTGGTATCCTATTCCAAACGATGATAAGGCATCCAATACAAATTACAAGAAAACCCAAGGTGACGGATATTAATCCCTATTATATCATTAACAACTTTATTTATTAACTTTTAAATTTTATCAATTATGAAAAAAATTTCTATGTTTTTTGCAGCATTGGTAGTAGCAGTAGCTTCTTTTGCAGCTCCTGCAACCACTCCTACTAAGAATGATCTCGCTGACTATTACGAGCCAGGTCAATTGTGCGTTTGCATTTACTTCGAGGCTGAGATTTGCAACGATGTTGTATTTATTGGTACCTACAACAACTGGGATTCTTCAAATCCTGCCTCTATGGCTAAATTCTCTCCACTCGAGGGCTTCGAGGGTTGGTACTATGTAGCTGTTACCGATACATGTGCGAATATCGAAGGTAAACCAGTTCAATTGACTGCTGATGGTTCTTTCTCTTGGGATAACCAAACAGGTGATGTGGCTTCTTGGGTACTTGTCGCAGGTACTGTAAACATTGAAGCAGGTTACGATGGTGAGTCTAACCTTAAGGGTTATTCTACTGCAGAGCCAGTTATCTTGATTTCTAAGTATTTCAAGAATCACAAAGACCTTTGCTCTTATGTTGCTGAGTATGCAGATTACACTATCCGCCTTAACGCTCCTTTCTGCGCTGGTGCTGATGGTACATACTACGATCCTGCTATCATTGGTGATTTCAATACTTGGTCAGAGGGTGTTGCTGCTAACTATGTAGATGAAACTACTTTCGAATATGTATTCGAACTCAAACAAGCTGAGAAGACCAAAGCTTTCAAATTTAAAGCTCTTGGCGATACAGACTGGAGCAACCAAATTCAACTTCAAGAAGTTGATGAGAATGGTAACCCTGTATTGGATGAGAATGGTGCAGAGAAGTGGTACGACAATCCAAACCTTACTTTAGGTGATGAGACCACTATCTCTATTGACTATTCTGCAGGTCGTTTCACTCTTTGCGTTGAAGGTACTACTGACGTAGAAGAGGTTGTAGTAGAGAAAACTGCTGTTAAGACTATCAAAGATGGCCAATTGGTTATTGAGATGAACGGCAAACTCTTCAACATCCTTGGTGCTGAGGTAAAATAATCATTGAATAATACATCTTTTATTCAAATAAATGGAAGCGTCCACTACTTGGACGCTTCTTTTTTTATACCAAATTATTTGCATATCTCAATAATTTTTACTACCTTTGCGGCGATTTATTATACATAATAACCATGAAAAAACTTCTGTTACTATTCGCTGTTGTGTCGCTCATAGCGTGTAACCCTCCCCAAGACACGTATCCTGATCCTGTAGTAGGCAGTTATGCTTATGGTGCTGATTGTTCTTGGATTAGTGAGCAAGAAGCAGATGGAGTGCTCTTCTATGATTCCCTTGGTATGGTCAAAAATGGCATGCATGTAATGCGTGATGCAGGTATGAATTCTGTACGCTTTCGTGTATGGGTAAACCATTCTACTGGGTGGAGCAACAAAGAGGATGTCATTCGTAATGCTCGTCGTGCGGACTCACTCAAACTGCGCGTAATGATAGATTTCCATTATTCCGACTTCTTCGCAGACCCTAGCCGTCAGAATATTCCTATTGCGTGGGCAGACTATGACCTTGAGCAAATGAAGCAAGCAGTAGCCAACCATACTACCGATCTACTATCAGCACTCAAAGCAGAGGGCGTCAGCCCTGAATGGATTCAAGTGGGCAATGAGACGCGCAGTGGTATGCTCTGGCCAATGGGACGTTTCCAAGATGAGAACGGCGAGATAGAAGGTGGGTGGAGCCGTTATGCACAACTCACCACCGCTGGCTATGACGCATGTAAAGCAGTATTCCCAAATGCCCAAGTGATTGTACATATTGATAATGCATATTTGGATAATAATTGGTTTTATCGCAATCTGTTGCAACATGGAGGTAAGTTTGATATGATAGGTCTTAGCCACTACCCAATGATGAAGCAATGGTCAGGCAAAGACTGGCAGGAGATGAATCAATTGGCGGCACAAAACATCGTTAATTTGCATAACGAGTTTCAATGCCCTGTGATGGTGGTGGAAATAGGTACCTATGCCAATGATTCTAACTCCGTGGATGTTATAACCGATTTCCGCCAACGTGTGGACACTATGGAGTATATGAAAGGAATCTTCTATTGGGAACCACAAGTCTATGGAGGTTGGCGCCCACAAGAATATATCCCATTAGGGTGGGGAGCATACCATATGGGAGCTTTCACATCAAACGGACAACCTAATGAAGCCCTCAAAAACCTCTGGAAAAGATAATTCAAAATTCATAATTCAAAATTCATCATTCAATGACTATCCTGATTTTAGCAATCACTTCTCTGCTTACTTCTTGGCAATTTGCCAAAGAGCAAAATGACCACCAAATACCAGTGGCAGAAGACAAAAATTGGCAAGAAGTAACTATACCTCACGATTGGGCTATCTATGGACCATTTGACCGTGCGAATGACTTGCAAAACGTGACCGTTTGGCAAAATGGCGAGACCTTCCCAACAGAGAAGACAGGTCGCACTGGCGGTCTGCCATACATGGGTAGTGCATGGTACAAAACCATTCTTCCCCTTCAGGGGGAGTTAGAGGGGGCTTATTTTCTCCTCTTTGATGGAGCAATGAGTGAAGCCGAAGTATTTGTCAATGGACAGAAAGTATGCTTCTGGCCATATGGCTACAATGCGTTTCATTGTGATATTACATCTGCTTTGCAGGTTGGCGAAAACGAGATTGCTGTTCGTTTGCAAAATCGTGAGCAGAGTAGCCGTTGGTACCCTGGTGCAGGATTATACCGCAATGTACATCTGATTCAAAAACCACAAGTATATGTACCTATATGGGGTACACATATCACTACTCCATACGTAACCGAGGAATTGGCAGCCGTGAATATCAAGACCACTGTGGCTAATGCCCTCAACAAGCATATCGAATTGCGTACATCGCTCATTCACAAAGCAACAGGCGAAGTGGTGGATTCGCTCATAAGCCACTATGATGTGAAGCATAACTTGCCATTGGAGCAAAATATCACAATCCAAAATCCTGCTCTTTGGTCGCCTGAAACACCAAACTTGTATATTGCTCGCACACGTGTGGTGGCAGACAACGTATATCAAGAAACAGTAGAAACTACTTTTGGTGTGCGCAGCGTGCAAATCGTACCAAATGTGGGCTTCTTGCTGAATGGCAAAGTGCGTAAGTTTCAAGGCGTATGTTTACACCATGACCTTGGCCCTCTTGGTTCGGCAATTAGTAGGGATGCGCTACGACGTCAGTTGCTTATGCTCAAGGAGATGGGCTGCGATGCTATTCGTACTTCTCATAATATGCCTGCACCCGAGCAAATCGAACTATGCGATGAACTCGGTTTGATGGTCATGTGCGAACCGTTTGATGAATGGGATTGGGCTAAGTGCAAAAATGGCTACCACCGTTTCTTCAACGAGTGGGCAGAGCGCGATATGGTGAATATGTTGCACCATTTCCGCAATAATCCAAGTATAGTGATGTGGTCTATCGGTAACGAAGTGCCTACACAGTGCGCCCCTGAGGGATATAAGATTGCCAAAATGCTCCAAGATATCTGCTTGCGCGAAGATGGCACACGTCCTTGTACCGCAGGTATGGATCAAGTGACTTGTGTACTCGAGAATGGTTTTGCCAGTGTACTCCAAATCGTTGGTCTCAACTACAAGGCATACCGCTACGAGGAGTCCTACCAACGTACCCCTCAACACCTGATTTTGGGTTCAGAGACAGCTTCCACTGTTTCTTCGCGCGGCGTCTATCTCTTGCCCGCAGTACCAGATAATACGGATCATATCACCAATCGCAATCATCCAGGAGGCAATAGCCAAACCAATCAATGTTCGGGTTATGACCTGCAATATTGTCCATGGAGCAATGTGCCTGACGAGGACTTCCGCAATATGGATGACTATCCATGGACGATTGGTCAGTTCGTTTGGACAGGTTTTGACTATCTTGGCGAACCATCTCCATGGGATACCGATGCATGGCCAAGTCACTCTTCCTACTTCGGTATCATTGACCTTGCAGGTATTCCTAAAGATCGCTACTACCTCTATCGCTCTATGTGGCGCAAGGATGTACACACGGTACATCTCCTTCCTCATTGGAATTGGAATACGAGTGACACCCTCCCTGTTATGGCATATACCGATGCTGCTGAAGGCGAACTCTTTGTCAATGGCAAGAGTATGGGTAAGGTACGCAAACTCACCCGTGAGGAGTCAGAAGCTGCCATTAAAGCAGGCGACCCATTGGGCTTGCAACGCCGTTATCGCCTTATTTGGGATAATGTGCCATTCGAGGCAGGAGAAATTAAGGTGGTTACACCTGTTGGAGAGGCTATTCGCAAAACTGCAGGTACACCACACCATATAGAGATGTACGTGGAGGATATTCCTGCAACAGACAATAAACCACTTCACTTCGTGCGTGTACGTGTTTGTGATAAGAACGGCAATGTTTGTCCACAAGCCAATCATCTCATTCGTTTCTCTACCAAAGGTGAAGGACGTTTCCGCGCGGCTGCCAATGGCGATGCTGCTAATCTTGACCTCTTCCATTTGCCTCAGCACCACGCTTTTGCTGGCGAATTGACGGCTATTGTAGAAGGAAGTTGCACATTGACCGCTACAGCAAAAGGTTTGAAGAAAACCACAATAAGCATTCAATAAATTTGTAATTATCAAACAACTATAATACATACTCCCATGAAAATTGAAGAATTAAAATCTGCTTACGAGGCAGCGTATCAAAAATCAGCAACCGACATTTTCTTCTCACCAGGTCGTGTCAACTTAATCGGTGAACATACCGACTATAACGGTGGTTTTGTATTTCCATGTGCTCTCAGTTTTGGTACTTATCTATTGATTTCTCCCAATGGCGAACAGAAAATTAATTTCCGTTCGTTGAATATGGAGGCAGTATATGCTTTAGGTTTGGATGAACTGACCGCGCCACTACCTGACAAAGCATGGGCAAATTATCCATTGGGTGTCTTTGCTCAATTCATTAAGCGTGGCGTAGCCATTACTCAAGGATACGATATCCTCTTCTGGGGCAATGTGCCTGCTGGTGCAGGATTGAGTAGTAGTGCTGCGATGGAAGTGGTGACTGCATATGCTCTGAACGAATTGTTAGGTACAGGATATGAACTGACTGAATTAGCTAAGATTGGTCGTGCTGCCGAGCATGAGTTCGCAGGTGTTATGTGCGGAATAATGGACCAGTTTGCTTCTGCACACGGAAAAGCTGATCATGCTATCTATCTGAATTGTGATACATTGGAGTATGACTTAGTGCCTGTGAAATTAGATGGCGTAAAGGTAGTTGTCACCAACACCCACTCACCTCACAAACTCGATTCAGGTTCTTTTAATGATCGTGTGCGCCAATGTCAATTGGCTGTTGAGCAAATTAATGCTGTTCGCCCTACTCAATATCTTGCTGAACTCTCGCAAGCAGAGTTTGAGCAGGTAAAAGATGCTATTACAGACGAAGTAGCCTTTCGTCGTGCACGCCACGTCGTAGGCGAGGTACAACGTACCAAAGATGCTGTTGAGGCTTTGCAACAAGGCGATATCGTGAAGTTTGGTGTGTTGATGAACCAAAGCCATATCTCACTTCGTGATGATTATGAGGTAACAGGTCCTCAACTGGACGCATTGGCAGAAGCAGCATGGAAAGTAGAAGGCGTATTGGGTAGCCGTATGACGGGCGGTGGCTTTGGTGGCTGCACCGTATCATTGGTACGCGATGAAGCGATCCCTACTTTTATTGAGCAAGTAGGTGCTGAATATACCGAGAAGACGGGACTAAAAGCCGATTTCTATATCGCTGAGATTGGCGATGGAGCTCATCGTATTACTGAATAATCACAGTTGGTTATCTATATAATAAACCACCTCTTTCGTATTTGAAAGGGGTGGTTTGTTATTGTATATATAATTGAAATCTTTCTAATTATACTATCTTAGCAGGAATCAGTTTCTCGCGAATTTTCACATAGATAATCGTCTCTTTCTTGGCAAACGCTGTTTGCACATAGCCCATCCCAATGCCCACTTTAGTAGTAGGCAGCATGATACCGCTGGTGACATTACCAATCGTATTGCCCTCGGCATCGCAAAGCTCATAGCCACAACGTGGAATAGCACGCTCTTGACACTCAAAATGCACCAGTTTGCGTTTTACGCCTTCGGCTTTCTGCTGGAGCAAGTACTCTTTGTCGATAAAGTCCTTAGCATCAAACTTCGTAATCCAACCCAATCCTGCTTCCAATGGCGAAGTGGTGTCATCTATATCATGACCATAGAGGCAGTACCATTTCTCCAAACGCAAACTGTCGCGTGCGCCCAATCCGATAGGTGCCAAACCAAAGTCTTTGCCCACTTCGAAAAGCGCATCCCAGATTTGTTTGCTATGCTCTTTGGGGAAATACAATTCAAATCCGCCTGCGCCCGTATAGCCTGTATTACTGAGGATGACGCCCTGCGCGCCTGCGAATGACCATTCTCGGAAAGCATAATAAGGAATCGCACTCAAATCGGCGTCGGTAAGCAGTTGCAACATCTCTGTGGCTTTAGGTCCTTGCACTGCCAATTGACCATAGCGATCGCTGGCGTTCTCCAATTGCACACCAAAGGTGTTGTGCTCGTTTACCCATGCCCAGTCCTTGTCGATATTGCCTGCATTGACAACGAGGAGGTACTTAGTGGTGGAGTACTTGTAGATAATCAGGTCGTCCACAATACCGCCTTTGCCGTTAGGGAAGCAGGTGTATTGTGCTTTACCAGCTTCGAGTTTGCTCACATCATTGGTGGTGATATATTGCAGGAAGTCCAATGCCTTCTCACCTTTCACCCAAAACTCGCCCATGTGGCTCACATCGAACACGCCCACGCCTTCGCGCACGATGATGTGTTCTTGATTGATACCTGTAGGGTATTGAATAGGCATATTAAAGCCCGCAAAATCTGCCATCTTCGCTCCCAGAGCGATATGGATGTCTGTAAATGGAGTAGTTTTCATATAATTCTTTTAGTTCACTTTGTTTACGTTATTGGTTCGCTTCGCTCACGAAAGTGGTTTCACGTTAATGGCTTTGCGTTATTTACGTACCAAAGGTACCACTTTCGTCGAAGACCATTTTCGCTTTAGCCACTTTCGCGGCTCTGCCGCCATTTACGAAAATTGTTACGCTTTCTCAACAATTTTCAAAATCACCTCCATCGCCTTCTCCATGGATGGAATAGGCAAATACTCAAATCGGCTGTGGAAATTCACACCGCCTGCGAAGATGTTAGGGCATGGCAGTCCCTCAAACGACAGGCGTGCGCCGTCTGTTCCGCCACGGATAGGTTGTACCTTTGGTGTCACACCCACCTCTTTCATCGCTTCCTCTACGAGGGTAACGATATGCATCACAGGTTCCACTTTCTCGCGCATGTTGTAGTATTGGTCGCGGAGCTCTACCTCTACGGTGCCTTCGCCATATTCTTGATTAATCTTGCGTGCCAAGTGCTCCATCTCGCGTTTGCGGCTCTCAAAGCGTGCGCGGTCGTGGTCGCGGATAATATATTGCAAGGTAGTTTCTTCTACGCTACCGTTCATAGCGATGAGGTGATAAAATCCCTCATAACCTTGTGTGTGCTCTGGTGTCTCCCAACGAGGCAACATAGTGGCAAACTGATTAGCAATACGCATAGAGTTGATCATCTTATGGTAACCATATCCTGGGTGTACATTCACGCCATGCACTTTCACTTTGCAGCCCGCTGCGTTGAAATTCTCGTATTCCAGTTCGCCCACAGCACCACCGTCCATGGTGTAGGCAAAGTCGCATCCGAACTTCTCCACATCAAAGTGGTCGGCACCTTGACCAATCTCCTCATCTGGCGTAAAGCCCACACGAATCTTGCCGTGTTGAATCTCAGGGTGTTGAATAAGGTACTCGCATGCGGTAACAATCTCCGCCAAGCCCGCTTTGTCGTCTGCGCCGAGCAGGGTCGTTCCGTCAGTCACGATAATGTCTTGCCCTTTGTAATCCAGTATCTCAGGGTATTTAGCCACTTCGAAGACGATGTTTTTCTCTGCATTGAGCACGATGTCATTGCCGTCGTAGTGGGTGACGATGCGTGCTTTTACGTTCTTGCCACTTGCATCAGGTGCAGTGTCCATATGGGCAATAAAACCGATAACGGGCTTACCTTCCACGTTGGCGGGTAGGGTAGCCATCACATAGCCGTTCTCGTCCAATGTCACCTCTTGCATACCAATCTCTTTGAGTTCATTGGCGAGGTACTTTGCAAACTCCATCTGCCCTGGAGTAGAGGGCGTCATGTTGGTTTCTTCATCCGATGTGGTGCAGAAACTCACATACTTCAAAAATCGTTCTGTAATATTCATATCTTAAATGTTTTATATTCTTCTTTTGTCAGTTGCTTACCCCTTGCTTACCCCTTAGTTGCCCCTTACTCGCCCCCTATTTCCATTGGAACCTCATTGGAACCTCATTGGAACCTGATTGGAACCTCACCGTATGATCAAAGGATTATATCCATACTATCTATATCCTTTCTCTCCCACGCGAGGATATTGTCGCACACATTCTCACACATGGCGATACGTCCTTCCCACGTACCTGTGCCCGTGTGGGGTGAGAGCACCACATTATCCATCTCAAGCAGTTCTGGAGTAATCTGTGGCTCGTGCTCATACACATCCATCGCAGCACCTGCTATCTCACCTTCTTTCAGTGCCTTCACCAACGCTTGTTCATCTACGTGCGCGCCGCGCGCGGTGTTGATAAGGTAGGCAGTGGATTTCATCATGCGCAATGCTTTGCCGTCAATGATATGCTTCACTTCAAGCGTATAAGGCAAATTCAAACTCACAAAATCTGCCTCCATTAGCAACTCCTCTTTGCTCACATATCTTGCCTCGTAGCCTAATCGCCTCATCGCCTCATCGCCCAACGGACGACGATTGTGGTAAACAATTCGCATGCCGCTTGCCACCGCTCTTCTCGCCAATGCTTGTCCGATACGTCCCATGCCAATGATACCCAAGGTCTTGCCATAGAGCGAGTGGCTGAGGTTATTCATCACACCAAAGGGCTCTGCTTTGCCTTCTCTGAGTTTGCGGTCGAACTCTGTTGTACGTCTTGCCACATCGTGCATGAGCGCAAATGCCAGTTCGGCAGTGGGCTCAATCACAGGATTGGGGGTGTTGGTGACACGAATACCACGCTCTCGACATGCTTCTAAGTCAATATTGTTGAATCCGACACCAAAGTTTGTAACCAACTGTAGATGAGGTGCCGACATAATCATAGCCCGCGTCACGGGTTTATCAAAGGTGCTGACCAACACCTCTGCCTCTTCTAATGCGGCATACAATTGGTGTGTGCGCAAGCGTTGAAATCCTTCTTCTGGTAGCGATGTGGTAAAAGCTATTTTCATGATGTGATTAGCCTAATGGTTACTGCTGTTTTTTCTTGTTCTTTCTAATGCGCATCCTTGTTTTCTGCCACCAAAGTGGTTTCACAGGTATAGAATGTGTCATATCATCAGACATATGCAGCACAAAACGCTTGTAATAGGAGATGAGCAGGGTAGTGACAGGCAAGGCAATAATCATACCTACAAAACCGAGCAACGATCCCCAAACCGACAAGCTGAGTAGAATCCAAGCGGGGCCCATACCAGTTACATTGCCCATGATTTTAGGTACTAATATCAAGTTTTCGACTAGTTGTACAAAGGCAAATACTGCGGCGATACATAATAGCACCACCCATATTGGTCGTCCTGATTCTGCCGCCTGAATCAGACCGAGCAGCACAGCAGGCAATGCGCCCAAAATTTGCATGTATGGTACCAAATTGAGCACACCAATCATCAGTCCTAAACCGATGCCCATAGGTAATCCAATAATCTGAAAACCAATGGCAAACAATACGCCATTGATACCTGCTATTATGGCTTGTCCACGAAAATAGGCATTCATGTTGTTATCCAAATCACGAATCAGCATTTGTGTGCCTTCGCTGAAGCGTTTAGGGATATATCGATGCCAATTAGTAGTAATTTTCTCATAGTCAATCAGCAAGAAAATGATGTACATTAGGCAGATAAAAATCACAGTCAAACTCATTACTGCATTCACCCCATTAGTAATCCAACCGCCTAAGACAGGTATAAATTCTTTGATACCTTGTTGCACCTCTTCTGACTGAAGCAATGTCTTAACATCCAGACTCTGAATAACTTTCTCTATCTGTTCGTTAACACGTGGAGAGAAATATTCGTGTCCGTTCCGCTGAGTCACGTATTCCTTTACACTTCTGGATAGCGAAGTAGCTTGCTTACTGATGGCAGGTACTACTGCGGCTATTGCACCTGTTAGCAAACCCACAACCAATAGTATTGTAACTATTACTGACAGAACACGATTCTTCAGGCGGCACTTGTGTTGAAAGAAGTTCACGATAGGTGCCAACATATACGCCACCACAAAACTAATCAAAAATGGCAACAATACGCCGCTCAAACGACGTATCAACAGATACAACGCCGCCAATACTAACAACGTGATAACACCATGAATTATTGCGGAACGATTAATTGATTGTTGATTACTATTTTCACCTTGTTCTGTCATCTTTTTGTGCTGATAATAACGTTTTTTCTATAAAAATCAAATTTGGCGCAAAGTTACAAAAAAGATTTGATATAAAAAAATAAAATAAAATTTTATTATGTTTTTTCTATTTTGCTTGTGTATATGCGAAAAATGTAGTATCTTTGCACGATAATTGTTGAGGGGTAAGAAAACTATTACAACTTTTAAAACCCTTACAGCTTTTTCAACTTAATATAATTGAACCCTTAAAACTAATTACAATATGGCTAAAAAAGAAATTCAATTCTCCCTCGTCTATCGCGACATGTGGCAGAGTAGTGGTAAGTATGTACCACGCAAAGATCAATTGGCAAAGATTGCTCCCGTCATTATCGACATGGGCTGTTTTGACCGCGTAGAAACCAATGGCGGTGCCAGCGAACAAGTCAATCTTCTCTATGGTGAGAATCCAAATATAGCAGTACGCACCTTTACCAAGCCCTTCAACGAGGCAGGTATCAAGACCCACATGCTCGACCGTGGTCTCAACGCTTTGCGTATGAACCCTGTACCTGCAGATGTGCGCCAGCTCATGTATAAGGTGAAACATGCGCAAGGTGTGGACATCACGCGTATCTTCTGTGGACTCAACGACCCTCGCAATATCATCCCATCCATCAAATGGGCAAAAGAGGCAGGTATGACCGCACAAGCGACCATGTGTATCACCTATTCTAAGGTGCACAATGCGGAATACTATATCAACCTCGCAGAGGAACTCATCGCCAATGGTGCACAAGAAATCTGTCTCAAGGATATGGCAGGTATTGGGCGCCCTGCAATGCTTGGTACTATTGTATCTGCGATCAAAGAGAAACATCCTGATATCATTATCCAATACCACGGGCACTCGGGTCCTGGTTTCTCAGTAGCAAGTATGTTGGAGGTGGCCAAAGCAGGTGGCGACGTGCTTGACGTAGCTATGGAGCCACTCAGTTGGGGTATGGTACACCCAGACGTAATTACTATCCAATCTATGCTCAAAGATGCGGGTTTCCTCGTGAAGGATATCAATATGAAAGCGTACATGGAGGCACGTTCGCTCACCCAATCGTTCATCGATGACTTCCTCGGCTACTGGATTGATCCACGCAACTCGAAGATGACTTCGCTCCTCGTAGGTTGTGGTCTGCCAGGTGGTATGATGGGCTCGCTCATGGCTGACCTCAAGGGTATGCATGCGGCTATCAACGCCAACCTCGTGAAACGTGGTCAAAGTGCCCTCAGCGAAGACGAACTCCTAGTAGAGCTCTTCGACGAAGTACAACGTATCTGGCCTATGCTCGGTACACCTTGTCTCGTGACACCATTCTCTCAATATGTGAAGAATGCTGCGTTGATGAACCTCTACAGCAAGTCCATGGGCGAGAAACCATTCACTCGTATGGACCCTGCTATGTGGGGTATGATTCTTGGCAAGTCGGGTAAGTTGCCTGGCGAACTCGCACCAGAGATCATCGAACTCGCTAAAGAGAAAGGCATGGAGTTCTACACCGATGACCCACAAGCCCTCTATCCAGATGTTCTCCCACAATTCATCGCCGAGATGGAAGAGAAAGGTTGGGATCGTGGTCAAGACGACGAGGAACTCTTTGAGTTCGCTATGCACGAGAAGCAATACCGCGAATACAAATCGGGTCAAGCCAAAGAGCAGTTCAATAAAGATTTGCTAGAGCGCATGGAGAAAGCCGCACAAGGAGGCAAACAAGTTACCTTCATCTCTGCTGCCGACAAACGCGCCATCTTGCATCCTAACGCTGAACCATTGGAGGCAACGCTCTCTGGTAAAGTGCTTTGGGAACTTGACTTCAACGAGGACAGCAAAGCCCCTGCCTTGGGTACTTTCTACAAACAAGGCGATGTAGTATGCTACCTGCAAACACCTCATGGCATCGAGCCAATTCGTGCGTTTGAGCACTGCCGCATAGTGGCTATTGACAAAGAGCAAGGTGCTACTGCGGTCAAGGGCGATGCACTCTGCTGGGTGGAGAAAGCCGACCTCGTAGAGGAGATTATCACCGATGTCAAAGGTGCTGCCAAGAAGGTTAAAGATGCTATCAAAGACGCAGTCAAGAAAGCAGACGACCAAGTCATCGAAGCCCCTAAAAGCAAGTGGAAATTTACAAAATAACGCTTTAGCCACTTTCGTGAGCGTAGCGAACCAATAACGCGAAGCCAATAACGTCGGCAAAGCCGACCAATAACGTGAGTTTTAACGAACTAAGAAGTATGAAGAAATACAATTTCAATGCAGGACCAAGTATCCTGCCCGCAGAAGTAATCAAACAAACAGCAGAAGCTGTAGTTGATTTTCAAGGCGAAGGCCTGAGTATCCTCGAGATTTCTCACCGCGCCAAGTATTTCCAACCCGTTGTGGATGAGGCAGAAGCACTCATGAAAGAGCTGCTGAATATCCCAGAGGGCTACCGCGTGATTTTCGTAGGCGGTGGTGCTAGTCTGCAATTCTGCATGGTGCCATTCAACAGTCTTGAGCACAAAGCCGCATATCTCAATACAGGCGTGTGGTCGAAGAAAGCCATCAAAGAGGCAAAGGCCTTTGGCGAAGTAGTAGAGGTGGCTACCTCTGCTGCGGAGAACTTCACCCATATCCCTATGGATTTCGAAGTGCCACAAGATGCGGATTATCTGCATATCACTACCAACAATACCATTTATGGTACCGAGATCTCTGATGAGAAACTCCAAGCCATCTACGACAAGAAAGGCAACGTGCCTCTCATCGCAGACATGTCTTCTGATATCCTCTCTCGCCCAATTGATGTGAGCAAATACGATATTATCTATGGTGGTGCACAAAAGAACCTCGCACCTGCAGGTGTCACCTTCGTGATCGTAAAAGAATCTTTCCTTGGCAAAGTCACTCGCCATATCCCAACAATGTTGGATTACCGCACTCACGTAGAGAATGGCAGTATGTTCAATACCCCTCCTGTATTGCCAATCTATACCGCAATGCTTACTCTGCGTTGGCTGAAAGCCAATGGTGGATTAGAGGCAGCATTAGAGCGCAACGTGGCTAAAGCAGAACTCCTCTACAACGCCATTGACGAGAGCAAGATTTTCGAGGGTACTGCCAAGAAAGAGGATCGCTCAATGATGAATATCTGCTTCGTGTTGAAACCAGAATATGCACACTTGCAAGACGACTTCTTTAAGTTTGCTACTGCCAAAGGTATGGTAGGTATCAAGGGACACCGCCTCGTAGGTGGCTTCCGCGCAAGTACTTATAATGCCATGACACTCGAAGGCGTACAAGCCCTTGTGGATTGCATGAAGGAGTACGAGCAATCGCTCTAAATCACAAACGTAAATCATAATACCCATCCATCTTGACAAAAAGAAGGATGGGTATTTGTAAAATAATATGAGGTTGTAAAATTGTAAAGAAAAAACTTATGAATGGTTTTAGATTGAGATACACAATTGTCATTGTTTCTCTGTTTATGTATTGTTCTTTGAATGCTCAGACATTTAAGCAACTCAGTTTAATGGTTCCTCACTATTATCCTGGTGAAGTCTATTTTCAGGATGGAACGCATGAATCATATGCTGAGATTGAACTACCTCGCTCTGGAAAAGATAAATTATCCGTAAAGAAAAATAAAGAAGATAAAAAACGAACGGATATTGAAGCAATAGATATTGTTGGAATCAAAATATGGCATGCGAGATTCCCAGAAAAAGCCCATGAATTATATTATGTGAAAGCGAAGAAGGCTTTTATGCAAAATGATAACCAATGGGGAACGCCAATTATGGGTAATAGTTGGGGAATTGTATACCAATGTGAGATTAATTATGAAATAGACAAGAAGACGGGCGAACTTCATGTGGTGAAATTTGCAGGAGGAACTGGTCCGAGCACACCAACTTTGTATTATTTGAAGCGTCATGACCAACAGATTGCAGATTTGATAGGTTCGGATACTGGTATCAGGCGTTCAAAGAACAAGTTCTCGGAACTGTTTCAGGATAACGCAAAGATAAGCGAGGATATTCGCTCGGGAAGACTGGGGTTAGGCGATATGCAGTATATCTTGGATGAGATGGCTTCTAATATGGGGGCTAATATACCTTCTAATAGAGTGGAGACGGTAACAACTCAGGATGCTGAACCTTTAGGACTGCGCCGTAGCGTATGTGTTATTAAGCCCGAATACACCGCAGAGGAGCGTGAGCTGATGGAGGATTATTCTTTGCATATGGCTCGCGCTGGTATGAAAGAAGCATCGCGCCGACTAGCAGCATACAAAAGTGATGATACCTTCGGGTCTGGTGTGCTAATAGAGCAAGATGGCGAAAAATATATCCTTACGAATTTGCATGTGGTAGGTTATGCAAAGAGTACAACTGTTAGTTTTCAATTGCAAGGCCAAACTGCTAGTTATTCTCAATGTCCTGTACAGGCAGTATGCCCAAATAGTGATTTGGCATTAATCAAACTGCCACAGGATTCTAATTTGTTGGCATTGTCAGTCTATCAGTCAGATATATCGGAAGAAATGGCGGTTGTCGCTGCTGGTTTTCCAGGTTTAAATAATGCTCCATCGTGGCAAGTAACCCGTGGTTTTGTTTCGAATGCTCGTTTGAGTGTATTGGACGATATGCGTTCCACTCATATTATCCAACATACTGCCCCTATAGATCCTGGAAGTAGTGGTGGGCCGCTTTTGTATAAAAATTTGAACGGCACATACGAGATAGTAGGTATCAATACGTGGAAATATTTTGGTCGTGAGGGAGTCGGACTTGCAATTGGCACAAACGATATCGTATCATTCTTAGACAATCTTCCTGATGTAGAAGTATCGCATAATGGCGATATACATTCGCTTGATGAAGTAAAGGCAGAAGATTGGTTGTTCGTGTATAATCAATTACCCGAACAGGAAAAAGAACAATTGCATAAAATGGATTGCTATTTGCCTCTAGATCAGGTTTTGCAAACATTGACGCTAAGAGATAGTATCATACAGGAAGATGCCAAACTTGCAAAACGATATGACAAGTCTGCTGCTCGTATTACAGATGATATTCAAAAAATGTCTTTCAGATTGTTATACGAAAATTACTTTGGCATCGAACAGCAAGTAATTGCCCAGATTGGAGCAGATTGGATAGGGTATATACCTGCTGGATTGCAGTTTTCTGTACCAATCCTGAATTGTATGACGCATGACGAAGCTACTAATATAGGATTAGGTTATGCCAACTGTGCGGGAGTAACATTTGGACTCTATCTAGGAGGGCAACTTCCTATATCAGTAGGTAAGAGTGTAGTTGTACCTCGTATCATTCAAAGCGCATCAGGAGGCTTTGTTCAGGCTGCTGGAGTAATTGAATCTGAGATATTCGCAACTGATACTCGTGTAGGGCTAGATTGGCGTATACCTTTTTCCTATTGTGATATGTTAATAGGTATGCATTATAACATGAGGTGGTTCTGGACTAAACATCTATTGAGCATACAACCTAATAAAGATACAGATAACTATGACCAATATTTACAACATGGTATTGGCATGTCTATTGGTATTGGCTTCTAAACTCTTGTCTATTCGCTTACCACTCCGTTATCACTCGCTACCCTTGCGCAACCTTTGCGCTACCCTTACGCATAATAAATGCACCTCTCGAGGTGCATTTATTTGTATTTCTAGCTTCTAAACCCTAGCCCGCAAGGCGTCCTCTAAACTGAAAATAGCGAAAAAGTCACTATTCCTCTTGCTCAATCCAAAATAATTCACTTCATTTGCAGTCGCAAACCCAAAGTTTGTAGACATAACCTTTATGATAGTCGCTGGTACGCTATTCGGGGAGAATAGCTGCGGGGGTAGATGATACCGCACCAGGTGAATCCTTCGCGCTCGATGAGATGGATCATGCGGCTATTGTCTTGGTGGGTGTCAATGCGGATGTTGGCGCATTGGGCTGTGCACCATTCGAGGGCGGTGCGAAAGATGCCCTTGCAACTGCCATTCGAAGCAATGCGGTGGATAGTGCCATAGTGCAAACTATCGTCCAACCACGCGCCGTCTTCTATCACATCGTAGGTAGGGTCATTACCGATGATAAAGACAAAAGTGCCGCATATATGTCCCTCGTGTTCAATGACATAGCTCACGCCTCGTTGGATGTCTTCTTCCAATTGCTCATGCTCAGGATAGCCGTCTCCCCATTGTGTAGGATTGCCGTCTGTAGCCATCTGCCTTCTCGCGTGAGCGAAGATAGCAAGTAGCGCATCAATGTCGGCGTATGTAGTAGGGCAAATAAGCATTATTTCTCTTTGATCTCGCAGAGGGTATTGAAGATAGAGTAGTCTTCAATGCTGACTACAACGGGTTGTTTGCTTCTGCGGGTGATGATACAAACATCTTTTGGATCGGTTACCAACGAGAAGTGGCGACCACATTTGCTACTATCAAAAATACCGAGATTACCAAAGAATCCACCCGCTCCTACAATACGGTGCGAGTCGATGCCATTAGCATGGTGCTCGATACCTATAATCTCATCGGCAGGGATATGTACTTTGCCGAGTACCATGTGTATGTCTATAGCATTGTCCGTTACGACTGCTCTGCGAGGGAAAATGGCAATTGAGCTGAGCGTAGCGAGCAGGAGAATGCCCGTTGTAACCCAATACATGATGCGGGTGATATTATCGCTCGTAACTATTGTTCGTTGCACCAGAATGGCAATAGAAACAACAATGATGATCGTGCCGATGATGGTCGTCCACAAAATAGCGGAACTTAATGGAAGGAAGAATGTTGTTTTCATATATTTCCGATATGTTAGATAGGTGGTGTTGTTTGGGGATTCTGCTGCAAAGGTATGGATTTTTTGTGAGATATGTGTAATAATCAGATAGATAAATCTATCTTTTTTTGGAAATAATACTCGCTTTGCTTGTGTATGTGCATTTTTTATTGTACCTTTGCAGCCAAATTATTAATTTGACTGATTATGCGTGATTTTCAAAGTTTGTGTCAAGAACGTCGTTCGTATCGTAAATATACAGATCAACCTGTAGAGCAGGAAAAATTGGACTACATCATGCGTTGTGCGCTGATGTCGCCTGCGGGCAAGCGTATGAACCCATGGCACTTCGTAGTGATTAAGAATGAGGCGATTCTTCGTCAGTTAGCAGGTTGCCGCACCTACGGTAGTGGTATGTTTGATACCGCTATGGCTGGTATCGTGGTGGCTGCGGATACCAGCGTGATTGATACATGGCAATGTGATGCTGCTATTGCTGCGCAAAATATCTGGCTCGCTGCTGCGGACCAAGGACTGGGTGCTTGTTGGTGCCATGTGTATCAAAGAGAAGGCGCGGAGGACTTGGTGCGCAAGTTAACGGGGCTGCCAGAGAACTTCACGGTATTATGCGTGATGTCGCTCGGCTACAAGAACGAAGAGCGCAAACCGTTTGATTTCGAGAAATTATCGTATGACAAAGTTACGCAAATAGATTAAAGTTTAGAGTTTAAAGGCAAGGTATATGAAACCAATAATAGCAATTACAGCAGGCGATATCAATGGAGTAGGGTATGAGATTATCCTCAAGTCGTTGGTGAATCCGCATATCTGCGAGATTTGTCGCCCAATCGTGTATGGCAACGCCAAAGTAGCACGCCAACATATGCAAACCCTCGATGAGGAGTATCGTAATATCCAATGGAATATCATCCAAGACCCCAAACAGGCGAAAGATGGGCGATTGAACCTCATCACTTGCTACCCCGATGACACGCCTGTGCAATTAGGTGTATCCACACCCGAAGCAGGAAAAGCTTCGCTCAAGAGCTTGCAACGAGCATGCCAAGACCTCAAGAACGGACTGGTACACGCTATCGTGACGGCACCTATCAACAAGGATAACATTCAATCGGATGAGTTCCGCTATTCAGGACACACCGAGTATCTGACACAACTATTTGGCGAAGGCAAAGATAGTCTGATGATGATGATTAGCGACCGTATGCGCGTAGCATTGGTATGTAACCATACACCTATCGCCAAAGTGGCAGAGACCATCAATGAGGAGCGTATCCTTAGCAAACTGGCAGTGCTCAACGACACCCTGAAGATGGACTTCACTTGTCGCAAGCCACGCATCGCTGTGTTGGCGCTCAACCCACACGCAGGCGATAACGGACTCATTGGAGAGGAAGAGACCAATATCATTCGCCCTGCTATCGCCAAGGCGCAAGAGCAAGGTATTTGGGCTTTTGGTCCTTATTCGGCTGACGGCTTCTTTGGCGCGGGACAATACAATCACTTCGATGCCGTGTTGGCTATGTACCACGACCAAGGGTTGGCGCCATTCAAGGCATTAGATATGAGTGGCGTGAACTTCACCGCAGGTCTGCCTGTAGTACGCACCTCGCCCGATCACGGTACGGCATACAGTTTGGCAGGCAAGAACGAAGCCGATGCAACCAGCATTTTGCACGCTATCTATGCAGCCATAGACGTTCTGCGTCAGCGTGAAGAGAACGAGAAACTGCTCGCCAACCAACTCGTAGTGGAAGTCAAAGAAGTGAAGAAAGAGTACAAAGTAGAGAAATTTATACCACAAGATTAATATGACAAGCAAAGAGATTAGAAAATCCTTTTTGGATTATTTTGAGAAGAAAGGACACAAGATTGTACCTTCAGCACCCATGGTTATCAAAGATGACCCAACACTGATGTTCACCAACGCAGGTATGAACCCATGGAAGGGTATCATCCTCGGTAATGACCCTATACAATATCCTCGCGTAGCGGACTCGCAGAAGTGTCTCCGCGTGAGCGGTAAGCACAACGACCTGGAGGAAGTAGGTCACGATACCTACCACCACACCATGTTCGAGATGCTCGGCAACTGGTCGTTTGGCGATTACTTCAAAGCAGGTGCCATTGACTTCGCGTGGGAGTACCTCGTGGACGTGCTGAAACTTGACCCAAAGAACCTCTATGTAACCGTGTTCGAAGGTTCACCTGAAGAGGGCATCGAGCGCGACAACGAGGCAGCAGAGATCTGGGCAAAGCACTTGCCTGCCGACCATATCCTCAACGGCAACAAGCACGACAACTTCTGGGAGATGGGCGATACAGGTCCTTGTGGTCCATGCTCTGAGATTCACGTGGATAGCCGTAGTGAGGAGGAGAAAGCGGCTCTCTCTGGTCGCGAACTGGTGAACAAAGACCACCCACAAGTGATTGAGATTTGGAACCTCGTGTTCATGCAATACAACCGCAAAGCCGATGGCTCGCTTGACACCTTGCCAAACAAAGTGATAGATACAGGTATGGGCTTCGAGCGTTTGGTGCGCACTATGCAAGGCAAACAGTCGAACTACGATACCGACGTCTTCCAACCTATGCTGAAGAAGATTGGCGAAATCTGCGGCTCTGAGTATGGCAAAGAGGAGAAAGTGGATGTGGCTATGCGCGTGATTGCTGACCATATCCGTACTATCGCTTTCGCTATTGCTGATGGTCAGTTGCCAAGCAATGAGAAGGCAGGTTATGTGATTCGCCGAATCCTCCGCCGTGCAGTGCGCTATGGCTATACCTTCCTCGGACAACGCGAGGCGTTTATGTACAAACTTGTGCCACAACTCATTGCCGATATGGGCGAGGCATATCCCGAATTGGTGAAGCAAGAGGCACAAATTACCCCTGTAATCAAGAGCGAGGAGGACGGTTTCCTCCGCACATTGGACAAGGGTATCACTCTGCTCGACAAACTGATGAAAGAGGCGAAAGGCAAAGAGATTTCGGGTGTGGATGTGTTCACATTGAAAGATACATACGGTTTCCCTCTCGACCTTACTCAATTGATTTTGAGCGAGAACGGCTTTACCACCAACGAGGAAGAGTACAACAAGGCATTGGAGCACCAAAAAGAGATGGGTCGCCAAGCCAACAAACAAGAATTGGGCGACTGGGTAGTGATTAGCGAAGGTGAAACAGAGTTTGATGGATACGACGTGCTGCAATGCGAGACACAAGTGTTGCGCTACCGCAAAGTGAACCAAAAAGGCAAAGAACTCTATCAAGTAGTGCTCAGCCAAACACCATTCTACGCCGAGATGGGTGGTGAGGTAGGCGATTCGGGTACATTGGGCAATGTGCGCGTGTTGGATACCAAACGCGAGAACAATCTGGCAGTACACCTCTGTGCGGAATTGCCTGAGAATATCAAGAGCAAGATGATGGCTGAGGTAGATGTTACTCGCCGTCAAGCCATTGCTTGCAACCACACTGCTACGCATATCATACACTACGCATTGCGCCAAGTATTGGGCGAGCATGTGGAGCAAAAGGGTAGTTTCGTATCGGCAGACAGCTTGCGCTTCGACTTCTCACACTTCCAGAAAGTGAGTGCGGAGGAGCTTCGCCAAGTGGAGATGCTTGCCAACGAGATGATTCGCCAAGACTTGCCTCTTGAGGAATGTCGTAATACTCCAATAGAGAAAGCCAAAGAAATGGGTGCTATGGCACTCTTCGGCGAGAAATATGGTGATGAGGTACGTGTCATCAAGTACGGCCCATCCGCAGAGTTGTGCGGTGGTTGCCACGTAGCAAGTACAGGTAAGATTGGTGCGGTGCGCATTGTGATGGAGACCAGTGTAGCTGCGGGTATTCGCCGTATTGAGGCAGTGACAGCTGCCAAGGCCGATGAACTCTACTACAAGCAAGTGGATATGATTGGTGGTCTGCGTGCGCTGTTCAATAACGCTCCAGACTTGGTGGGTGCTATCCGCAAAGCCATTGATGAAAACGCGGGCTTGAAGAAGCAGATAGAGGCCTTTATGGCAGAGAAAGTAGAACGCTTCCGTGATGAACTGATTGCAAAGGCAGAGGACTACAATGGCATTAAACTTGTGCGCGTAGAAGGCACCGTAGATGCTAACTTGCTGCGCAATGTGCCCATGTTGCTGAAAGGTAAGTTTACCGATGTGAAGTTCGCTGTAGTAGGTGCTACCGAGTGGGAAGGCAAACCAATGATTACCGTGGTACTGTCGCAACCATTGGTAGATGCGGGAAAGAACGCAGGTCAGATCATCAAGTCGGCTGCTAAGCATATCCAAGGCGGTGGCGGTGGTCAAGCATGGATGGCTACCGCAGGTGGCCGCAATGTAGCAGGATTAGGTGCTGCTATGGAGGAGATGCTTGGTGCATTGCTATGAGATCTAGTATCTGACACCATGTCTAATTCTCGACACCCGAATCCCGAATAAAATTGAAGATGAAAACCCTTACAGGTCGTTTACCGATAAAATATCGTAGTGCAGTCCGTTTCGTGCTCGTAGGAGCATTAGGAACGGGGCTGCAATATGGTATTTATTACCTGTTGTTAGGGGTGTTTCAAACCAAATGGCCAGAGATTGCATTGTTGACATCACTAGCTTTTACTGTGGGGTATGTGATAGAAATGGTAGTAAACTACTTCTTGACGAGTTTTTACACTTTCAAGAAACGCCCTAGTTGGAAGAATGCAGGAGGATTTTTGTTTGGGCGTGCACTCAACTATGGCATACAATTGCTACTTCTAAATGTGTTAATTTGGCTACATATGAGTGAAGAATGGGCAGGAATAGTAGCGATTATGTTGGCAGGTGTAATCAACTATTTCGTGCTCAGACCATTTTATAAAGATAAGAAAAAAGAGTCTCAAAACTAGACTTTTTATAAGTATATAGTATGAAGAAAAAAACGTATTTAGATAATCAGGGTAAGGCATTACCATATCCTTGGTTAATCAATACTGCACTATGTTTGGTAGGTGGCAGTCAACGACTTAGATTGAACTATTGGAATCGTCACCCCAAGCAAGCAGCAGAAAGAACATTGCGAGATATTTTAACTATTTCGCGCGATACAGTTTACGGCAGAGAACATCATTTTGACCGTATTCTATCTGCTACCACTACAGAAGATTTGTTCCGTTTGTATCGCCAATATGTGCCCGTAAATGATAGTTTTGAGCCATTGCGACCATATGTAGAACGTCATAAGAATGGCGAGGAGAATGTGCTCTTCCCTGGCAAACCAGATATGTATGCCACTACTTCGGGTACTACTTCTGAGCCTAAATGGGTGCCTATGACCCATAAGTATCTCAAGGATGTATATGGCAAGATGACCCACGTGTGGATATGGAATTTTATTACTCATCGTAGCCGTATTTTCGGAGGACATCTATTTACCACCGTAGGTAAGGAACTTGAGGGATACGCTCCAGATGGTACTATTTTTGGAGCGGTGAGTGGTGTACTCGTGCGCGATGTACCTAAGATTATCAAGAAACACTATACCGCCCCAGCTTGTGTGATGTCGATTGATGATTATGCAGCGCGTAACTATACGTTGATGCGACTAGCAATGCAATATCGCGATGTGACTCTATGGGCAACTGCCAATCCATCTACTATCTTGGAATTGCTGCGTACGCTCAACGAGAACACTGAAGAAATGATTGATGATATTGAAAAAGGAACACTGAGTTGGAATTTCGATATATCCAATTATATCCGCGAGGAACTTGAGGCATACATGTCGCCTCAACCAGAGCGTGCTGAGGAACTTCGCCAATTGCTCAAAGAGCATGGAAAGTTAGAGCCGAAGCATTTCTGGCCATGGTTGCAACTACTATCAACGTGGAAATGTGGTAATACCAAAATTTATATGGATAAGTATATGGATCAGTTCAATTGGGACAAAACCTTATATCAAGAATTAGGGTATATTGCCACGGAATGTCGTTTTGGTTTTGCATTGGATGAAACCAATGAATCAGTACTTTTTCCACATTTCCACTACTATGAATTTGTAGAGGAGAGCGAATTGGATAAACCGCATAAGCGATTCTTGCAAATTTACGAATTAGAGAAAGGTAAACGATACTGCACGTATGTAACCACATATTCGGGCTTATTCCGCTACAACATGAACGACTTGGTGGAAGTGGGTGGTAAGTTCTACAATACACCTACCGTACATATGGTGTCTAAGGTCAATGGTATTGTGTCTATGACGGGAGAAAAACTCTACGAGCCACAATTCATTGATGCTGTACATAAAACCGAAAAATTGATGGATATCAAGACCAAGTTCTTTGTTGGTTTTGCCGATGTCAGAGAGTCTAGATACCACTTCTACTTTGAGTTTGAAGACGAAAGTATAAGTCAAGATATTGTGGATGAGTTCACAAAGGTAGTCGATCGTAAGTTGCAGGAAATCAATAATGAATACGAATCTAAGCGTTCATCATTCCGCCTCAAAGAACCGCAAGCGCACATCTTGCTGAGTAATGCATATTCTCGCTTTAAGGCGGCATGTTTACGCGATGGTTTCCGCGATGGGCAGTTTAAGTTCAATTTGCTTATGCAGGATGATAAGCGTCGCCGTAAATTTGATCAGATTGAACGTCATGAGACATTATCAGATAAGATTATGAATCTTGCGGATAATATTGATAACAATATTAATCGCCGCAGAAAAGCGCGTGCAGAACGTCAGGAGCAACGTCAGGAACGACGTATCGAACGACAAATGAATCACTCTAAGTAGCAGTGAGAAAGATATTTCCTTACATAGCCATACTAACTGCCATGTTGATATGGGCTGGAGCGGGGATTGCAGTCAAAGAAGCATTGCTCGTATATCCACCGCTAACACTCATAGTCCTGCGTTTCACACTAGCGGTACTTTTGATGCTTGTTATAGGACTAATCTTTCGGCGTAATGAGATATTGGGATTGCAGTATATAGCTAAGAGGGATATTCCGCTATTTATATTAGGAGGATTGTTTCAACCGTTTCTGTACTTTATTTTTGAGACATATACCTACCAGAGTTTTGATTCGCCCACGATAGCTGAAGCATTATTGAGTACGCAACCTGTGCTTGCGCCAATATTTGCATTTGTGTTACTGCGTGAACATATTACGCGCAACAATATCATAGGTATTGTTTTATCCACCATAGGTATGTTGATGTTGCTGCTGATGGGGGCGGAAAACTTTACTTTGGGCAATCCATGGGGAATATTACTGGCATTTCTAACCGTCAGTATGTCAGTTAGTTATTCTGTTGTATTGCGTCGTATACCTAGTCGCTATTCGCCATTATCTATTGTGTTTTATGTGCAGTTAATATCCCTTATCTTGTTCTACATACTTTGGGGAACTACTCATCTTTCGCCTCTTACTTCACAACTCTCAACTTTTAATGCTCAACTCTCAACTCTCAATTCACTGCTAGCAGTATTATATTTAGCTGTATTAGCATCTGTAGCAGCATTTATATTGTTTTGTTATACGGTACGTAAGATAGGTGTCACGCGCGCGAACGTATTTAATAATATTCGACCCGTATTTACTGCAATATTGATGTGGTTGATGTTTGACGAACGACTACCAGTATGGAAGATGATAGGTATAATTGTTATCATTATTGGTTTATTTATTAGCCAAAAGCACGAAAAATATAATAATAATTAAGATTTATTTGGATATTTCAAAAAAACTTTGTAACTTTGTCGCCTAATTTGGTTCTAGTCTATCACCTTATTGCCTCGTAGCCTAGTAACCTAAAAAATATTGCTTATGGAAATATCTACTGCTTTGGAATCATTTCATAATTTTCTTTTTATCCTATTTATTGTAGGATTGGTGGTCTTTGTGGCATTGTACTTTGTAGATGCTGGCTACGGGAAAATGCGTACAGAAAAATGGGGACCTGCCATCAATAATAAAGTAGGGTGGTGTCTGATGGAAATGCCTGTGTTTGTGGTAATGCTGTACCTTTGGGCGATTTCTGATGTGAAATTTCAATTACCATATTTGATATTCTTCCTGATATTCCAATTCCACTATTTCCAACGCTCATTTATTTTTCCACTTCTGCTGAAGGGCAATAGTAAGATGCCTATCATCATTATGGCATTTTCTGTGGTATGGAATTTGGTAAATGGCTATATTCAAGGATATTGGCTCTTCCATTTGGCACCTCAGTTTGCGCCATATGCTACTTCGTGGATGACCGATTGGCGATTTATTCTTGGAGTAGCGATTTTTGTATGTGGTTGGGTTATCAATATGCACTCTGACCATGTGATTCGTCATCTTCGCAAACCGGGTGACACCAATCACTACTTGCCTAAGAAAGGTATGTACAAGTATGTGACTAGTGCCAATTATCTCGGGGAGATTACCGAGTGGCTTGGCTTTGCTATTCTCACGTGGTCATGGGCTGGTTTGAGCTTCTTCTGGTTTTCATGCTGCAACCTCGTTCCTCGTGCGAACTCCATCTACCACCGCTACAAAGCAGAATTCGCAGACGAGTTCGACGAAAAGAAATTGAAACGTATTATTCCGTTTATATACTAAACAATGAGCAATAATCTCCTTTTTACCGAGCATAAACTCGGTCCTATTACTTTGCGCAACCGCGCCATCCGTAGTGCCGCTTTCGAGAACATGGCATACGGCAACAAACCTAGTCAAGATCTCTATAATTATCATACTGCCGTAGCACGCGGTGGTGCAGCGATGACCACGGTGGCATACTGCTCTGTCACTCGTTCGGGTGTCTCTTTCGACGGTCAACTCTATATCCACGACGAAATCAAGGAAGACCTCAAAAAACTCACCGATGGCATTCATGCTGAGGGAGCAAAAGCAAGTATTCAGCTTGGGCACTGCGGTAATATGACCCACTTCTATACTTGCAAATGTATGCCAGTTGGTGCTAGTACAGGTTTCAACCTCTATTCGCCAACTTTGCATCGCGCACTGAAGAAAGAAGAAATCAAGGAGATTGTCAAGGCGTTTGGTCATGCGGTGGACTTCTGTCGCGAGTGCGGTTTCGACTGCGTAGAGATTCACGCGGGTCACGGTTATCTCATTTCGCAATTCCTCTCGCCATATACCAACCATCGTCGCGATGAGTACGGAGGTTCGCTTGAGAATCGTATGCGCTTCATGAACGAAGTGATGGCAGAGGTGATGGAGCATGCAGGCGATGATATGGCTGTGGTAGTCAAGACCAATATGTACGATGGCTTCAAGTCTGGTCTCAAAGTAGAGGAGTGTATCCGTATCGCACAAGAGATTGAGAAACATGGTGTGCATGCGCTCGTACTCACCGCAGGCTTCGTGAGCAAAGCACCTTTCACCGTCATGGGTGGTGCTATGCCAATCAAAACTTTGGCTCACTACATGAACCCATGGTCATTCTGGTGGTTGCGTCTTGCGCTTCGCTTCGTGGGTCATTTGATGATTCCTACTGTGCCTTTCAAAGAGCTCTTCTTCCTCGATACGGCTAAGCAATTCCGCAAAGCACTCAAGATGCCACTTATTTATGTCGGTGGTATCATGGGACGCGAGAACGCAGAGACAGCTCTGGCTGAGGGCTTTGATTTTGTGCAGATTGGACACGCTTTGGTGCGCGACACTGATTTCGTGAATAAGATGCGTGAGGAGCAATATCACTCTGAGTGCAAACGCTCTAACTATTGCGTAGCGCGTATGTACACCCTCGATATGAAGTGTCACGAGTGTGATAAGGATATCCCTAAATACCTCAAGAAAGAAGCACTCAAATACGAACAAATGTGGTATCCCTCCTCTAAACACTAAACACTAAACTCTAAACACTAAACTAGAATGCTTGCACTCGTTACTGGCGCATCATCGGGTATTGGACTCCAATATGCCACCCAACTCGCGCGCGATTATCATACGGATCTTCTGTTGGTTAGTAACCAGCAGGAAGAACTCAACCAAGTAGCCACCGACTTGGCTACGCAATATGCTGTAAAGACTATTCCGCTCTACGCCGATCTCAGCAAACAAGACGCAGCGGAGCAATTGCATCAATACTGCAAGGACAACAACCTCGTAGTGGATATCCTTATCAATAACGCAGGTGTGTTCTTCTTCAATCCCTACTGTGAGACCAGTATGAAGCGCATTGACTTGATGCTCAACCTGCATATGATTACAGTGGCCAAACTCACTCGTCTTTTTGGCGAGGATATGATCAACCGCCAACTCACTGCAGAAGAACAAGCTCAAAAGATTTGCCGTAAACCACGCCGAAAGGGCTATATCTTGAATATGTCGTCTATGTCCGCATGGATGGCTATGCCGGGTATCCAGACCTATAATGCGACCAAGGCGTTTATCTATAATTTCTCCAAGTCGCTTTGGTATGAATTCCGTCCTAAGGGAGTGAATATCACCGTGATGGCTCCAGGGGCTGTGGATACAGCTTTGTTTGGCTTGGCACCTCACCTGCGTCGTTTGGCAGTTAATCTGACGGTATCTATTCCACCAGAGAAATTGGTTAAGCGCGCCCTGAAGAAACTGTTCCGCGGCAAGAAAGCCGACACTCCTGGTTTCCTCAATTGGCTGGCAACGCCATTGCTCAAGCACACTCCCGACTGGCTGGTGTTCTGGGCAATTAAACTAGTCGGCAAGTTCCAAAAATAAACTCTAAATAGTAGGTGATTTGGGCACGTTATGTACCCGAAAAGAAGAACAAGAGATTCAACTTAATCGCAAACTGGCTCAGATAGTAATTGGCGTACGACGCAGTGGAAAATCTACATTGTGCCAAAAAGTTCTCTTGCAAAGTGGCGTACATTTCGCTTATGTAAATTTCGATGACGAACGCTTACAACGAGTGTCTGCAGAAGATTTAGATGATATATTGCAAGAACTATATGCTATCTATGGGGCATTCACACATCTATTCCTAGATGAGGTACAAAATGTCAGTGGTTGGTACTCGTTTGTGAATAGATTGCTTCGACAAGGGGTTAAATTGATACTTACGGGTAGTAATGCGAATTTACTTAGTGGAGAATGAAGTACGCATCTGACTAACCCTTAGAATTGACAATAATTGACGTCTTAATTGACGATAATTGTCTTTAAACATTGACCCTTGATTTATAAATATTTTTATAGCGAGTGTAACGAAGCGTATTTTTGTTTGAAAAAAATGAAACAACTGCTCACATACCCCGACATAGCCCCCACCGCTTGGCAAGAGTTGGTGGACCGCTCACCCTACGCTACGTGGTTCCAAACGCCAGAGGCGTATGAATTCTATGCGTCACTCCCAGAGGAGATGACGCCGTTTGCCTATGCGGTAGCAGAAGATTCCTCATCGCCTTATCGCCTAAAAGCATTATGCGTGGGCTATATTACAAAAGAAAAGAGTGCTCTCAAGCAGTTCTTCACTCGCCGTGCGATTATCATCGGTGGACCATTGCTCGCCGAAGATGCAACCGCCGAAGAAATAGCCGCCTTGCTTAACGCAGTGAAAAAACTACAGCGAAGCAATCTACAGCCCGCAGGGCGATCTACAGCAAAGCGATCTACAGGGCATAGCCCGATTTATGTAGAAACGCGTAATTTTCATAATTACAGTCACTGGAGAGATTCATTTGAAGCTTGTGGGTTCTTATACCAGCCACACTATGATATTCATGTGCATTGCAATGCTACGCACACCATGAGTGAGCGACGTCAGCGCGAACTCAAGCGCGCTGTGAAAAACGGTGCGGAGATCGTAGAGGCATCATTCGAACAGGAGATACGCGATTGGTACCAGATTCTCAGTAAACTTTATCGCCAGAAAGTACGTACTCCGCTATGGAGCGAAGCGTTTTTCCTGCAATTCTATCGCAGTGGAGTAGGGAAGTACTTACTAGTGAAGTGCCAAGACAAAGTCATAGGCGGAATGATGTGCCCGATACTACAAGGAAAAGCGATATACGAATGGTATGTATGTGGATTGGATGAGGAGTATCGCGACTTCTTCCCATCTGTGATGGCTACGCATGCTGCTATCGAATATGCCAAGACCAACGCTCTGCCTCTCTTTGATTTTATGGGCGCAGGCAAACCCAATGTGCCATACGGCGTGCGTGATTTCAAGATGGAGTTTGGTGGCGAACTGGTGGAGTATGGAAGATTTCTTTGTATTCGCAAGCCACTGCTATATAAGATTGGAGAATGGGGAGTGAAATGGTTGAAGAGATGGTGAAATTCCTATTTTTGTGTAGTTTAGTCCCCTATTAATTACCTGTCTTTCCCGACGGTCACCCGACGGCTGAGCGACGGTCATATATACAAACACCGAAACATTACCCTATGGCAAAGATTACACCAGTAGATTACGTACAAGGAATTAGCGGTAAAGTCAGTGGCAAAAGCTCTGGCTATTTCTACCAATCCAAACAAACAGGCAAAACCTACTACCGCGAACGCGAAGAAACCTATCAAGCCAATCAGTCCCCACGTCAGAAGTGGAACTCTGCGGCTTTCGCCTATGCGCACCGCGAGCTCCGCAAGATTGAAGTTGACTACACGCAAAAGGAACAGATGGAGAAGGATTACGAACAATCCAACCATCGTGCTCCTAACGGCAAGTCTTACACCACTGCCCATGCTTGGAAATTCAATTGCCTTCTTCACGAGTACAAATTAGCCAATCCCTTCGAAAATATTTTGGGGAAACACGGAAAAACGGACTAAAAAGTTTTGGGGAAACACGGTAAAATGGACTAAAAAGTTTTGGGGGAAATGGAAATTGTCTGAAAACCAGTAGTTTATGAGTTTTATTCAACTTTTCTTGTAAAAATACTTGCAAAATCCCTGAAAAAGTAGTACCTTTGCAGCGAATATTAGTTGTTTTCGTTATGAGTACACCTATTTTTAAACGAAAGTTATACGACCAATTATTGGCTTGGAAACAAACAAATATCGGTCAAACAGCTCTTTTGATAGAGGGGGCTCGCCGTGTGGGTAAATCTACATTGGTTTCGCTATTTGCCAAAAACGAGTATCGTTCGGCAATTATTATTGATTTTAATAATGTACCTCAGCATATTATTGATTTGTTTGATGATTATTCTAACTTGGACTTCTTATTTTTGAATCTTCAAACGCACTATCATGTACAATTATTTGAGCGTGAATCTGTAATCATATTTGATGAGGTGCAGCAATGTCCTCGTGCACGACAGGCAATAAAATATTTAGTAGCAGACGGCAGATATGATTATATAGAGACTGGCTCTTTAATTCGTTTACACAAAACTACAAAAGACATCACTATCCCTAGTGAGGAAAAACATATTACACTATATCCTCTTGATTATGAGGAATTCTGCTGGGCTTTAGGTGATACACTAACAATGAATCTCGTTCGTCAGCAATTTAGCCAACAACGTGGTTTCGGTGGTGCACATCGTGATTTGATACGCGACTTGCGATTATATATGTTAGTGGGTGGTATGCCGCAAGCAGTAAAGGCATATATCGAAACGAATAATTTTGCTCAGGTTGATGCTATCAAAAGGGATATTTTGACTCTTTATGCGGATGATTTTCGGAAAATAGACTCTACTGGAAGAATCTCCAAGTTGTTTATGTCGATTCCTGCTCAGTTGAGCAAAAACGCTATTCGCTATATAGCATCAAGTGTGGTAGGAGAAATAGATTCTAATCGATTATTGGAGATGCTTGCGCAGATGGAAGATAGTCAGGTTGTGAATTTTGCATACCATGCTAATGATCCAAATGTGGGTATGTTTCTGAATAGCAATCATGGACAATATAAAATGTTTTTATGTGATACAGGATTATTTGTTACATTGGCATTTTGGGATAAAGATTTTACAGAAAATGTGATATATAAGCAATTATTATCAAATAAATTATCTGCTAATATGGGATATGTGTATGAAAACTTGGTTGCTCAAATGTTAGTAACTGCAGGAAATAAGTTGTTTTATTATACCTTTCCCAAAGATAATAAGCATTACTACGAGATTGATTTCCTTATTTCAAGAGGAAAGAAAATATGTCCTATAGAGGTAAAATCGGGTAATTATCGCACACATGTTTCATTGGATGTTTTTATAGGTAAATTTAGTGATAGAATAGAACGTTCGTATATTTTACACACCAAAGATACAGAGAAGAAAGGTAATATTCTCTGCCTCCCAATGTATATGACACCATTGTTGTAGACATAAGTAACCTATTTTTATATAGTCTTATTGGTATAATTCAAATCTACTTTCGTACTGTGAATTTGAGATAATATATTGAAAAGTGTAATAAATTGACCGTAAATTATATTGAAAAGTGTGTTAAGATATGCTAAAGAACAAGATGGAACATGGCGGCGAACTGGTAGAGCATTACTTTATTTTATCACGATAATACAAAGTTCTACTTTAGATTGTCATAATACTTAAACACGATGAATAATCGCAATTCGCGTATGTTGAATGGAGTGGAGGTACTACCTGCGATGTAATTTCTCAAATTGCTTTGGGAAGGAAAAATTTGTTAATCATTTTAGATACTTGCAAAATCCATGAAAAAGTAGTACTTTTGCAGCGAAAATCGCGAAAATGTGTATTGCAAACCACTGCTATATAAGATAGGTAAATTGGGAGTGAAGTGGTTGAAGAGATAGTAAAAATCCTATTTTTGTGCAGTTTGATTTGCATATGTTAAAGATTTTCAGCGTTTTATTAGCAGAATGGCTATTGCAATGTAAATAACATATATAAGGATATGGAAATGCTGGTAAAAATAAAATATTCAATAAAAAATAGATAATCATGAAGGTATTAATAGATGTCAATCATCCTGCTCACGTCCATTATTTTAGAAATCTAATCAAAATTATGACGACCAATGGGCATGAATTTATCGTGATAAATCGAGATGATAAAATGATAAATGAGTTGCTCGATTACTATGACATAAAACACGTCATTCGTAATAAGCGGCCAGAAAAGAAAAATTCCTTCATCTCACTGTGCTATTTGATGGGATGTATATGGGGATGTATCAAAGCGACATTAAAATATAAACCTAATATGTATCTTGGGTTTGGTTCTTCTGCAGCTTCTATTACAGCGTTATTATTCCGTAAACCTTGTATTCTATTGGATGACACAGAGCATAATAAATTGAATCATAAATTATATATGCCAGGTGCATCAGTTGTTTTAACTCCGTTCTATTACAATATAGAGTTGGGTAAAAAACAAGTTAGGTTCAATGCTTATGTAGAGCAATTATATATGCATAGTAACTATTTCAGCATGAATGAAAATGTGATAGAGGAACAAGATGTAAAAAACAATGAATACGTATTGGTTCGTTATATAGCATATGATGCTCATCATGATAAAGATGTTAAACCACTTTGCGAAGAGCAAAAAAAATCTATTGTACAGTTGTTGGCAAAGAAATATAAGGTGCTTCTTTCGTTAGAAAAAAATATTAAGGATGAGTTTTATAAACCTTATTTAGTGCGTTTTTCACCAGAGAAGATGCACGATATTGAAGCAGGAGCAAAATTCTTGGTGACAGAAGGTGCTACGATGGCTAGCGAGGCATTTGTGAATGGTATCCCATATGTCTATCTAAATCCTTTACGAGTAGGATATGTCGATCAACAAGAAAAAATGATGCCTCAATATTTTACTCAAACAACTGATTATGAGAATGTGGTGGATTATATTGAAAGATTGTCATCAATGAAGGTGGATAATGAGTTAATAAAATCAGAGATTGAATCCACGACAATTGACCCAACGCGTTTCTTGGTTTGGTTTGTAGAAAACTATCCAGAGAGTGTACAGCAAACCCGCGAGAACCAAAAGAACGATGCCTTCTGGGCAAAGTTTAAGTAAACTCAAATTTACAGATTTCTACATGTTTGGCGAAAATTAATTTGCGGATTTATGCAATTTAATTATGAAAAATTTGTGTATATCAAAAATAAATACTAACTTTGCAGCCAGAATTTGAATAGTTAAACGATTTTTTCTCGTTTTACTGTTGAAATATTAGCTATTGAGTATATTGTCACAATTAAGAAACATAGGATGTTTGCCTTTTGATAAGGGATGGCTGCAATCGGTCTTCCCTAATAATATACATCTCACGGATAAAGTACGTCAATTAGTGGCAACAGGACAAATCATACGCCTCAAAAGAGGCATGTATGTTCTCAGCGAAGAACTAACTCAAAAACCTATTAACCGATTTATAGTGGCTAATCACTTGTATGGTCCTAGTTATGTGTCGCAGCAAACTGCTCTGCGCTATTATGGACTAATCCCTGAAACTGTATATTCTGTACAATCGGTGACAACTAAAGCAACGCGTTCGTTTAATACGCCAATAGGAACGTTCTTCTACACTTCGGCACAACCGCAATGGTTTCCTATTGGCGTACATATGCATACGGAAACGGATCTGTCCTATTTAATCGCTACTCCTGAGAAAGCACTGCTGGATGTAGTGCAGTTTACGGCAGGTGTATCTATGCGCTACGCGAAGGAAGTAGGTGAATGGTTGGAAGAAGATTTGCGCTTTGATATGGATTGGTTAGCCGAAATCAATATGGATATACTTAAGCAACTAGCACCTCTATCACATAAACAAAGAACAATAGAAACTATCATTCGATTTATAGAAAATGAACGACGTGTTTAGTCAAATGTTAGCTGTGCACACCATGCAAGGTACAGATGGTCAGCGCAATGCGCTATACGAGGTTATGCAACAGGTGGCATTGGCTGGTTTAGCGCGGGGTGGGTTCTTTCAAGAAGCTGCCTTCTATGGTGGCACATGTTTGCGCCTATTTCATGGACTGAAACGTTATTCGGAAGACATGGACTTCTTGCTGATACAAAAGAACCTTGATTTTCAGTTTGAGAAATATTTTCCTGCCATTATTGAGGAAGCACGTTTGTTGGGACGAGAGGTGTCTATCACCAAAAAAGACAAACGCAATTTTGGTCGTGTAGAGTCTGCATTTTTGAAGGATACAACAGATGTGTACAACCTCAGTTTCCAAACAGATCGCTCTGTGCGGATAAAGATAGAAGTTGATACCAATCCTCCAATGTCGTTCACGACCGAACAACGACTGATGGTGCAACCCTATTCGTTTATGGTACAATGCATGACTTTGCCTTGTCTGTTTGCAGGTAAGATGCATGCATTAGTTTACTGCCAATGGAAAAATCGCGTCAAAGGGCGCGATTGGTATGACTTTGAGTGGTATGTAAGGTGGAACCATCCTTTGAACTGGGCACATCTGCATGAACGTATTGTGGAGTTCTCGGGAAAGGAATGTACAAAAAATGAGTTCATAGGACTCCTCAACGAACGATTAGCAACGACCGATATAAATCAAGTGAAAACAGATGTGCTGCCATTTGTGCACCATCCAAGAGAATTAGATATCTGGTCTAATGATTACTTTTTGCAACTAGCTCAGCGTATTCGCTGGGAATAATCCTGTTTTGATTCAAGAAAATCACTAATTTTGCAGAGTTTTTGAAATAAAATGCTATATCACACGACAATCATCGAACCAATCATATGCTCATAACACTTATCGCAGGCGCACGCCCTAACTTCATGAAGATTGCGCCACTCATCAAAGCCATACAAGCCGCTGAGGCAGCAGGCAAAGATATCCACTATCGTCTAGTACACACTGGACAACACTACGACAAGAATATGTCCGACACCTTCTTCGAGGAACTCGGCATACCAATGCCCGACGTGAACCTAGGATGTGGTGGCGGTACACAAGCCGAACAGACAGCCAACATCATGGTGGCTTTTGAACGTGATCTAATGGCTAATCCTACCGACTTGGTACTAGTCGTAGGCGACGTGACGAGTACTATGGCGTGCTCCATTGTGGCGAAGAAACTCAATACCAAAGTATGCCACGTAGAGGCCGGCATACGCAGTTGGGACCTAACTATGCCTGAAGAAATCAATCGTATGGTTACTGACTCATTGGCGGATTATATGTTTACGACGAGCGAAGTGGCCAATAAGAACTTAGTTCTTAGTGGCTGCAGTTTAGAAAATGTGCCTAATAGCCTTATTGCCTCATCACCTGATAGCCTTCCCGAAGAAGGTTACACTTTCGAACGCATCAAACAGCGCGTATGGTATGTAGGCAATGTAATGATTGACACATTATTGGCTAATCACAGTCGCTTCCGCAAACCTGAGGTATATGATGCGCTCGGACTAGAGGAAAAACAATACATTGTCATGACCATGCACCGACCAGCGAACGTGGACGAAGAGGCGCACCTCAAAGCCCTCATGGAGCAGATAATTACCAACGTGCACGGATTGCCTATCATCTTTCCAATACATCCTCGTACTGCCAAGATTTTTTACAACCTATGGGGGGATGAAGAGCGACTAAAACAACTATTTCCTAATCTGCATATTGTAGCTCCAATGGGCTATCTGGAGTTTAACTATCTAGTAGAGCGTGCCAAAGCCGTAGTCACTGACTCGGGCGGCATCACCGAAGAGACCACCGTGATGGGTGTACCATGTATCACCTTGCGCGACAACACAGAGCGCCCAGAGACTTGCACTGTGGGTACCAACGAACTGATAGGTACTGACCCTACAGCCGTGAAACCTGCACTGGATTTATTATTTAGTGGACAATGGAAGAAAGGCGCCATCCCTCCACTCTGGGACGGACACACCGCTGAACGCATTGTGGAGATATTGCTTAGTGTTTAGGAACGGCGCATAGCGCCTACTGTTTAGAGTTTAAAGATAAAAATATATGATACTACCAATTTATTTATATGGGCAACCAGTATTGCGTAAGCCCACTGAAGACATTACACCCGAGTCAGTTGACCTAAAGCAACTGATTGCAGATATGTGGGAGACACTAGCCGTAGCAGAAGGATGTGGACTTGCAGCTCCGCAGATAGGCAAAGCTATTCGTCTTTTCATCGTGGATGGTACTGAATTGGCAGAAGACTATCCTGAGTGTCAGGATTTTAAGAAGGTCTTTATCAATCCAGAGATTATCGAGGAAAGCGAAGATGATGCCACTTTCTCTGAGGGCTGTCTTTCGTTGCCTGGTATATCCGAGAATGTCATCCGTCCTGCTAGCATCACGATTCGCTACATGGATGAGAACTTCACCGAGCATACCGAAACCTATGATGGGTTTGCAGCACGTATTATCCAACACGAGTATGATCACTTGGAGGGACATGTCTTCACCGACCGTATCTCGCCTATCCGCAAACAGTTTGTTCGTACCAAACTCACCAACATCGCCAAAGGCAAGGTAGCCGCTCGCTATCGCACCAAACGATGATGCATATGAATGTTTAGTGAACGCACCTCAAGAGTCACAATTTAGTGTAAAGAGATCAGCACAAAGTGCCTTAAAAGGATGATACCAAAGGTAATCCATTATTGTTGGTTCGGAAAAGGTGATATGCCCGAATTGGCGCAAAACTGCATCACCTCATGGCATGCTCATATGCCTAATTGGGAATTCCGGCTTTGGTCAGAAGATAATTTCGATATTACTTCTGCACATCCATACGTTCAAGAGGCATATGCTGCTCAGAAATATGCGTTTGTGAGCGATTATGTACGATTGTGGGCATTAGAACGAGAGGGAGGCATATATCTAGATGTCGATGTGGAAGTGCTACGCCCAATGGATAACTTGCTAGCAGATATAGCCTTTATAGGGATGGAAGAGTCGCTAGAACTACTGCCTGGCACATGCGTGATGGGATGTGAAGCACATTGCCAATGGGTGAAAGATATGTTGGCAACCTATAATGATGCACATTTCTTTAGGAATGGTTCGCTAGATATGACTACCAATGTAGTGCGACTAGGTAAACGAATGGTGGTAGGTGGATTGCAACAATATGTGCGTGAGGTACAATATTTGCCCCAATGGGGACTGCGCGTATATACCCACGACTACTTCTCACCCATCACTGCTGCTCGCATTATGCGCCAGTCTTACCAAACATATGCCATACATCGCTTTGCAGGTAGTTGGGTGGAGAAAAAAGGTTTCAAATGGTATAATTGGTGGATATTGCGGCAAATGATGCAGGGATTGATTGCTTGGAGGCGAATAATGTTATGAGGTGAGGAAGTATCACACAATAAGAAAGATGAGTTTACTGACGATTATATTAATGGCAATTGGATTGGCGATGGATTGCTTCGCCGTATCGGTGTGCAAGGGATTGACATCGCCGCATGGCTATGTGCCTCGCTATATCAAACCCATGCTCATGGCATTGTTGTTTGGTGTGTTTCATGCGGGCATGCCGCTGATTGGCTATTTCGCTGGCAGTCTGTTTGCCTCGTTCTTCGAGCGCTTTGCGCCATGGATAGCACTACTATTGCTTGGTTTTATTGGTGGTAAGATGATTTACGATTCGTTGAAAGAGGACAATGATGAAACGCATTTAGCCGATTTCTCTTTCTTGGGTTTGTTGTCATTGGCATTTGCCACATCAATGGATACTTTGGCAACAGGTGTGATTTTTATTCCTCATCCAGAAGTATTGTGGATAGCTGTGGGCATTATAGCAGCGACATGTTTCTTGTTTTCTATGACGGGTTTTGTGATTGGTCATTTAGTAGGCGCTCGCCTGAGAATGAACGTAACAATTCTCGGTGGAGTGATACTTATTCTTATTGGTGTGAAAATTTTTCTTGAAGGAATCCTATAATCACTAAACAGTAGCGCTTTAGCGCGTTCTCTAAACACAAAAATATGTTTTTGATTCAGAATACATTAGTTAGTTTGGATGTCTTGGAGAAGGACTTTTGTTGCGATTTGGATAAATGTCGCGGATGTTGCTGTATCGAAGGCGATGCTGGCGCACCACTGACCGATGAAGAAGAGGAGAAAATACGCGAGATACTACCTATACTGCTGCCCGATATGACCAAAGAGGCGCGTGCCGTGGTGGAAGCGCAAGGGGTATCGTATCTTGACCCTTCAGGCGAAAAAGTCACTTCAATTGTCAATGACAAAGATTGTGTCTTTGCCCGAACTGACCACAATGGGTGGTGCTACTGCCTGATAGAAAAAGCATACAACGCAGGCAAGATTGATTTCAAGAAACCTATCTCTTGTCATTTATATCCTATACGATTGAACAAAGTGGGCGATATGATTGGGGTGGAGTACCATCGTTGGGATATTTGCCATTGCGCACGACAACTGGGCAAGAAACTGCATCTGCCTATCTATCAATTTCTGAAAGAGCCACTTATTCGACGTTTTGGACAAGAGTGGTATGATGAGCTTTGCCTTGTTGCCTATGAATGGCACAAGCAGGTTAAAGGTTAGAAGCATGGATATGAAGGCTGAGATTATAACAATAGGCGATGAACTGCTGATTGGGCAAGTGGTGGATACCAACTCGGCTTGGATGGCAGAGCGACTCAATGAGGCGGGGATTGAACTCTACCAAATAACATCTGTGCACGATGACCGAGAACATATACTGAAGGCATTAGACGAAGCCTTCTCGCGTGCAGATATAGTGCTGACTACGGGAGGACTGGGTCCTACCAAAGATGATATTACCAAGCACGTTATGTGTGAGTATTTTGGCACTACACTGGTGGAAGATTCGCGCGTGCGTGAGCATATACACGAGTTGTATAAGGAGCGACCTGATGTACTCAATCGCTTGACTGCTACCCAATGGCTCGTTCCCGAATCGGCTACCATACTGCCTAATCGGGTAGGTAGTGCACCGATTATGGTGTTTGAGAATGAGGTTAAAGGTGAGAGGTTAGAGGTTAGAGGCGAGGGACAAAATTCAAAATTCCTCATTGCCATGCCTGGTGTACCCCATGAGATGAAGATTGCGATGAGGGAGCAGGTACTTCCGTTTATTAGGTTAAAGGTGAGAGGTGAGAGGTTAGAGGTGAGCGGTGAGATTATTCATCGCACAATGATGTTGTATGGCATAGCGGAATCGACATTGGCACTAAAAATAGAGGAATGGGAGAATGCTCTGCCACAATCAATGCATTTGGCATACTTGCCTAAGGACGGTATTATTCGCCTGCGATTGAGCAGTTATGGCGAAGCAACAAAAGAAGAAATAGAGCAGCAATTAGCTAATCTAAAGCCACTGATAGCAGACTATCTGATAGCCACCGAAGATTTGCCTTTAGAAACGATATTGGGCAATCTACTCAAACAACGTCATCAGACTATTGCCACGGCAGAGAGTTGTACAGGTGGACGTTTGGCAGCCGCACTCAATGCGCAGTCGGGCGCATCGGCATACTATATGGGTTCGGTAGTGGCATACGACAATACCATCAAGGAGCAAGTGCTGGGCGTGAAGCATGATACATTGGAAAAATACGGTGCCGTCAGCGAACAAACTGTGCGTGAGATGGCTGAAGGTGTACGCGCACTAATGAACACGGATTATGCAATTGCCACATCAGGTATAGCTGGCCCTACTGGGGGAACACCAGACAAGCCCGTAGGTACAGTATGGATAGCATGGGCTACGCCAAAGGGTACGACGGCGGAGTGTTATCACTTTGGTGTTGCGCGTGAACGCGAACAAATCACCCAGCGTGCAGTCACTGCTGCTTTGGTAGAACTAATCAAATCACTAAACACTAAACAGTAGCCCGCAGGGCGTTCACTAAACACCAAATATGGAATATATACGCGAATTGTTTTTAATACCTTCGGTGACGCAATCTATAGTGTTGCTCACGTTGGTTGTATGCCTTGGTCTGTGGGCAGGAGAACATCTGCGTATCAAAAACTTCTCGTTGGGTATCACGTGGATACTGTTTGTGGGTATTATCTTCTCGTCTTTTGGCATTACGATTGATCCGCAGGTTAGCCATTTTGCCAAGAACTTCGGACTGATACTCTTTGTCTATTCCATCGGTTTGCAAGTTGGACCTTCCTTCTCACCCTTTGGCAAGAGTGGTTTGCGATTGAATATGTTGGCAGTGGCAATCGTGTTGCTGGGTTGTGGTATTACCATCGCTCTGCACTATATCACAGGTATTGAGATGACGACCATGGCAGGTATCATGTCGGGTGCGGTGATGAATACCCCTTCGCTGGGTGCAGTGCAACAGACGGCAGCCGATATGATGGGTGAAGTGTCGCCTGATATAGCGATGGGTTATGCCTTGGCTTATCCGCTCAGTATCGTGGGTTTGATATTGTCGTTTGAGTTGATACGTTTTTGCTGCCGTGTGAACCTGCGTCAAGAAGATGAGAAGTTACGCCAAGAGCATGTGTCGGATGATGATCCAATCTGTGTGGATATTCGTTTGATGATAGATCATGCAATCACACTGAAGGAATTGCATGACCTTTGCCCCGTGGATAAGATGTTAGTCAGCCGCGTAACGCATGAGGATGGACGAGATGAATTGGTAAATGCGACTACCGTATTGTATCCCAATGATGTGATTCGTATCGTGAGTGATAAGCGTCATGAGAAAGACTTGCAGGTATTGGGTGAGGTGACGCATTACGGTTTTCGTGGTCGCGAACGCTCCGACCACTTGATTTCGCGTCGTGTGGTGGTTACTCGCACAGAGTGCAATGGCAAGCGTTTGAGCAGTTTTGACGTGCGCCACCGCTATCATGCCACTATCACACGTATCAATCGTGCAGGTGTGGAGTTGTTGGCGACTCCTGATTTCGTATTGCAATTGGGCGACCGTATCATGGTGGTGGGCGATAAGGAAGATGTGCGCCATGTGGCGGAGATGTTTGGTAATGAGCTCAAGCGTTTGGACTTGCCTAACTTGATGCCCATCTTCTTTGGCATCTTCTTGGGTGTATTGTTGGGCTCTTTGCCAATTGCGATACCAGGTATGAACCAGTCCTTCAAGTTGGGTTTGGCAGGTGGGTCACTGATTGTGGCGTTGCTGATTGGTCGTTTTGGTCCGTATTATAGTATGGTGACATTTGCCACGACAAGTGCCAATATGATGTTGCGTCAGGTGGGTTTGACGTTGTTTTTGGCTGCAGTGGGCTTGAGCGTAGGGGATGGTTTTGTGCATACGATCATCAATGGTGGATATATGTGGGTAGTGTATGGTGTGCTGATTACCATGATACCGCTCGTAGTCGTAGGATTGATAGCCTATAAAGGAATGAAGATCAACTTCTTTAAGGTGGTGGGTCTGCTGATAGGTGCTATGACTGGTGCGCCAGCATTAGGATATGCGGAGAGTCTTTCGTCGCACAATGACCAAGCATCGGTGGTATATGCTACGGTATATCCATTGACCATGTTCTTGCGCGTGATGGGGGGACAATTGCTAGTATTGTTATTCTGTTCGTAAATACGTACATATATGTTTGCATTAGTTACAGGAGCTAGTTCGGGTTGTGGGTATGAATATGCCCGAATAATGGCACAGAAAGGTTATAAGCTGCTCATAGTCAGCAATGAAGAAGCAATACACGACAAAGCACTGCTTCTTCGCCAAGATTTTGGTGTGGAGGTGGTTGCGTTGGTTCGCAATTTGGGAGTACAAGATGCTGCCAAAGAATTGTATGACTATTGCAAGGCAGCAAACATACAAGTAGAAGTACTCATCAATAATGCAGGTGTATATCACGATTGCGATTTCTTGGCTGATTCTGAGGGATTTAACCAATTGATATTCAATCTTCATATGCATACGCCCGCTATGTTGATGTACTATTTCGCTCAAGACATGGTCCAACGTGGCAAAGGATATATCCTCAATATGTGTTCAATCACTGCGGATATTGCCGTGCAACGTTTGAGCACCTACGGTGCAACCAAAGCATTTTTGAGCAACTTTACCCGTTCGGTGCATATCGAATTGAAGGAGAAGGGAGTGTATGTGACCAATGTCACTCCAGGAGCTATCAATACGGGATTGTACAATATCCGTCCGTGGCTCACAAAGATGGGATTGGTGTTGGGCTATATTGTACAACCTGATTATTTAGCTCGCCGTGGTGTGAGAGCCATGATGAAGGGTAGGGCAAAAGTTTCGGTGCCTGGCGTATGGAATAGTATATTGCTGTTTTTTGTGGCGTTGATACCTACATGTGTGCTCAGATTGATTCGTAAACTGAAAATATTTTGATATGATTGAGAAACTAGAAAATAGAGCTTGGAAAGTACTCAAGTCGGAGAATATATTGAATCTTGGTCCTTGGTTGAATGTGCGCAAAGAGTTGGTGGAGTTGCCTTCGGGTAAGCAGATTCCGACATGGTTTGTGTTGGATTTTCCGGATTGGATCAATGTGATAGCGATTACCAAAGATGGTGATTTTGTGCTGGAAGATCAATACCGCCATGGTCTAGGAGAGACGCATTATGAATTGGTGGCAGGTGTGATTGACCCAGGAGAAACACCCCTGCAAGCCGCTCAGAGAGAACTAAGCGAAGAGACAGGATTTGGTGGGGGAGAGTGGCAATTGTTTATGACCTTATCACCTAACCCAACTAATCATAAGAATCTGAGTTATACGTTCTTAGCAACGGGAGTAGAGCGATTGCGAGAGCAACATCAAGAGCCTACAGAAGATATCCGAGTGCATGTGCTGAAACGTGAGGAAGTGAGGCACCTGCTCGAAAAGGGAGAGATAGTTCAGGCACTGCATGCTGCGCCACTGTGGAAGTATTTTGCGCAGTAGTGCGTTAGGTGTTTATGGTTTTGGGAATGGTGTAGCAAAAATGCTACACCATTTTCTTTATAAGTTTGAATAGCTTATACGGCATGTAGCGGAAAGGCATGTCCACGAAGGTTGGGGTAGAGACTACCGAACGGCGGTGGGAGAAAGTTATGAAACTCTCCTTGCCATGATATGACCCCATACCCGAATTGCCTACACCGCCAAAGGGCACGTCGTGATTCACTATGTGCATAATCACATCATTCACACAAGCACCGCCTGAAGATGTGTGGCGCAATACATAATTGCCATTGGTGCCGAAATAATACAATGCCAATGGCTTCTCACGGTCGGTAACAAAAGTGATAACCTCATCTATCTCCTTGAATGTTAGCACGGGGAAGATTGGACCAAAAATCTCTTCTTGCATGACAGGGGCGTCTGGACTGACATCCGTCAAGATTGTTGGACTCATATAACGTTCGGCGCGGTCATAGTGACCGCCGTAATAGATGGACGCTTCGCTATGGGACGGCGTTCCGCCTATTGGACGCCCTGACGGGCTATTGGATATAGGCAAGTAACTAATCAAACGCTCCAATGCTTTGTCGCTGACAATACGCACGAAGTGTTTTGCCTTTTGTGGGTCTTTGGTTAGTAGGTGTTTCCACTCTTTGACAAGCAGTTTGAGGAACTGATCTTTTACGTCCTCATGAATCATCAGATAATCAGGTGCAATACATGTCTGTCCTGCGTTGAGTGCTTTGCCCCATGCCACGCGTTTGGCTGCCACTTTAAGGTCGGCGGACTTGTCAATGATACATGGGCTCTTGCCACCCAACTCAAGCACGACAGGAGTGAGGTGCTTGGAAGCGGCTTCCATAACCATCTTTCCTAGCGAAGGGCTTCCTGTGAAGAATATTAAGTCCCATCGCTCAGCAAGCAGCATTTGATTAACCTGACGGTTACCCTCAACAATAGCGATATACTCCTCGGGGAAAGTGGCGCGAATCATCTCAGTAAGTACTGCCGATACATGTGGTACGTATGGCGAGGGCTTGAGCATGGCTGTACAGCCTGCAGAAATGGCACCTACCAATGGATTGAGCAGCAATTGCACAGGGTAGTTCCATGGCGCAATGATGAGGGTATTGCCAAGCGGCTCTTTGATAACCTTGCTGGTAGCAGGCATAATCGCAATAGGCGAACATTTGCGTTCGGGGCGCGCCCAACGGCGCATATGCTTGAGGTGATTGCGAATCTCACCATAGACAATGCTCAGTTCGGTGAGGTATGCCTCTTCGTAGGACTTGTGAAGGTCGGTCCAAAGGGCTTCAGCAAGTGGCTTCTCATATTGGTGCATGGCGTCGGATAACTTGCGTAGCATTTGCTTGCGGAAAGGTAGCGCAAGGGTAGCGCCAGAGCGGAAATACGCTTGTTGCTTGCTGCGAGTCGTTGAAATGTATTCTTTCATATTGATTTAATGAGGATAATCTGATAGTTTTCTCTTAGTAAAGTCTGCTGTCGTTGCCGTCTCGTTGCCGTCTCGTTGCCGTGTTTGTCTCGAAAGAGACAGGCAAAATACAGCGGAAATATGGGTAATTATTTGCGACCAGTAAAGTGGTCCATTGTACGATAGATGCCAAAAACTGTGCCAAAGAGCCAATCAAATACACGCAATGGCAGAATAGCTTGCCAGAAACGTATGAAATGATAGCCAAAAGGTATGCCTGCAAAGATGGTATTGCGTTCGATGGCACGGATAATCTTCTTTGCCGTTGGTTCGGGCTTGAGGATAGGGAAGATAGAACGCACACCTTGGAACATGCCCGTGCTGATGAAGTAAGGTGCGACGGTAGTGACATGTACGTTGGCTTTGCGTTGCTGTAGTTCGATGCGCATGCTCTCGCTCCAACCGATTACTGCCCATTTGCTAGCACCATAGACCGACATTTTGGGATTCCCCAACATACCTCCTGCCGAAGCGATATTGCAGATATGTCCGCGATTGCGCTTGAGCATATCGGGCAATACTTGCAAGGTGAGCACCATGGGTGCGACAGTATTGACGTCCATCGTGAGGCGGATATCTTGGATAGTTTGGTGGTCAAACGTATTGTTACCGCGAACGATGCCTGCGCAGTTGATGAGGATGTCCACATTGCCACATTCTTCTTTCACACGCTGGTAAGCAGCAATGACCGCATCGCTATCTGCCACATTCACGGCATAGGTAAAGACCGTGCCTAAAGTGGCAAACTCGGCTTTGGTGGACTCGAGGTTATCTGGATTGATATCCCATATAATCAGTGATTTCGCGCCTTTCTCCAGAGCAAGACGTCCCATTATTTTTCCTATTCCTGATGCACCTCCCGTGATCAGTATATTTGTATTCTTGATTTTCATATTAAAATAGTTTTTATTAATATTACTACAATTTCTGTACCAAATCGGCGACAAAGGTAGTGCATTATTTTCGAACAAACGTTCAGTTTTTTGCAAAAAAATTTGCGAGTATAAAATATTTTTAATACCTTTGCAGCCGAAAAAGCATAAAATCGAATGCATTATGGTAGAAGATAGACGAGAAAAAATACTGCTGAAAGCAATCGAATTATATATGATTGAGGGCTATGCCAATGTGTCAATCACAGACTTGCAAGCAGCATTGAACATGGGGCGTGGTACGTTGTATTACTATTTTAAGGATAAAGAGGAACTATTTCAAGAAGCTGTGAGCATGTATCTTATCCAACCTAAACAACGTGCCTTGAGTAGAGTAAAGGATACTGATACCATTCCTGAGATGATAGATACTATGTTGTACTACATCAATCAGTTACAAGAGATATATAATCAAGTTGAGAATAAAAACATTAATATTTCCAATGTGGTGACGGTGATGTACACGGCTTATAGTCGATTTCCTGAACTGCACAAGAAAGCGCGTAAATTGTACGAACACGAATTGAGTCTTTGGGTACAAGCTGTTAAAAATAGTATGCGCGCAGGCGCGATACGCGGAGATGTACCTATCGAAACAACGGCACTGATGTTTTTGCATATCAAAGACGGTTGGGACCCAGGTCGAACCAGTGTGCCTATCAATTTTGATATTTTTCCACAGCAGTATAACTACTTATATGAATTGATTAAGAAGCAAAACTCTTAAAAATATTTGCATATTTCAAAAAAAAACGCTAATTTTGCAAAAAATGTTATAAAACACATTCTTTTTGAACAGGCGTTCGAAAAATATGTTGTACCTTTGCAGCCGATAATTCATAAAATACACATAATATGGAATTAAAACATTATTTGGAGTATCTCCAAAACACGATTGTCAACAAGTGGAACGTGTTGGCAATGAAGGATTTAGATGGTAATACATCTTATACATATGGCGAAATGGCAAACGAAATTGCTCGTTTGCACACTACTTTCCGCGAACTAGGTCTTAAGGAAGGCGATAAGATTGCACTTTGCGGTCGCAACTGCGCTAATTGGGGTTTGACATTCTTAGCTATTGAGACTTACAAGGCAGTTGCTGTAAGTATTCTTCCAGACTTTACTGCTGAAGGCGTGCATGCGTTGGTTAATCACTCTGAGGCGAAGTTGCTATATGTAGGCCCTAATGTGTTGAAGAAGGTTGATGCCAACGAAATGCCTGGTCTAATAGCAATGGTATTCATGGATGATTTCTCGTTGAAACATGCTGCATCCGAAGAGGTGGAGAAGAAGTATGCTGCTGTGGATGAGGTATTTAAGAAAGAATGGCCAGAAGGCGTGAAAGCAGCAGATGTAAAATATCCTACTGATAATATTGATGAGTTGGCATTGATCAACTATACATCGGGCTCAACAGGTAATCCTAAGGGCGTGATGATCAGCCATAAGAACTTGAGCGGAAATATCGACTTTGCAGTGAAACGTATTCCTCACCAAGCAGGTGATAAAGTGCTGAGTATGTTGCCTATCGCGCATATGTTTGGTTTGATGTTTGAGTTCTTGTACCAAGTATGCGATGGCGCAGAGGTGTATTTCTTGACCAAAGCACCAACTCCATCGGTTTTGATGCGCGCATTTGCACAAGTGCATCCATTTATGATTTTGACTGTACCTTTGGTTATCGAGAAGATTATCAAGGGCAAAGTGTTGCCTGTAATCAATAAACCATTGATGAAAGTACTTTGGAAAACGCCAGGTATCAACAAACTATTGCATAAGAAAGTGGGCAATACTTTGTTGCAAGCCTTCGGTGGTAAGTTGCGTTTCTTGATTATTGGTGGTGCAGCGCTCAACGAAGAAGTGGAGAAATGTATGCATGATATGCACTTCATGTATTGCGTAGGTTATGGTATGACCGAGTGCGCTCCGCTTATCACTTACGAAGATTGGTACAAGTATGTATATCGCTCATGCGGTAAAGGTATTGTGGGAATGGAAATGCGTATTGACTCGGAAGATCCTGCTACCAAAGAGGGTGAGTTGCAAGTACGCGGCGTAAACGTGATGATGGGTTACTATAAGAACGAAGAAGCCACTAAAGAAGCGTTTACCGAAGATGGTTGGATGCGTACGGGTGACCTAGGTATTATTGATAAAGAGGGTAACCTCTTCCTTCGCGGTCGTAGCAAGAATATGTTGCTTGGTCCTAGCGGACAAAATATTTACCCAGAGGAGATTGAGGACAAACTCAATAGTTTGCCATTCGTACTAGAGTCAGTGGTAGTGCAACGCGACCAAAAATTGGTAGCATTGGTTTATCCAGACAACTCAGAGGCTGCTAAAAAGCAATTGGCTGGCAAAAATATCTTTGAGGTGATGGATAGCAACCGTCTGGAGCTCAATAAGCAATTGCCTCAGTATAGCCAAGTGACTGCTATTGAGGTGGTAGAGAAAGAGTTCGAGAAGACTCCAAAGCGTAGTATCAAACGATTCATGTATAGTTAATCCGGGTATCGGTTATCGGATATTGGTTATCGGTTATCGGATATCGGTTATCGAATATCGGATATTGAAAAGTATTGGAAAATGCGCATACCGTTTGTGTATGTGCATTTTTTTTTGTACCTTTGTGCCATGAAATCACAGTCACTTAATTATCAAATATTGCGCCTTGCTATTCCAAGCATTTTAGCAAACATTACTATTCCGTTGGTTGGATTGGTGGATACGGCTATTGTAGGTCATATCTCCAATGCTACTGCTATTGGTGGTATTGCTATTGGCACTATGCTCTTCGATTTGCTCTACTGGAACTTCGGTTTTCTGCGTGTAGGTACTAGCGGTATAACGGCCCAAGCTTATGGTCGTGGAGATCGGGTGGAGTGTTCGCGAATCTTCAGTCAAAGTATCGGAATAGCATTGATTGGAGCTGTATTGATTTGGCTGATCCAGTGGCTATTTGTGAATGTGGTGTTGATGTTGGTCCCCTGTTCTCCTGAGGTAGCTAGTTTTGCCCGTGAATACTTCTTTATCCGTATTTGGGCTGCTCCAGCCACCTTGTCGCTGATGGCTTTCAAGGGGTGGTTTATCGGCATGCAAGATACGGTCAGTCCGATGATTACAGATATAGCTGTCAATGTGGTGAATATGGTGGTTAGTTATGTGCTGGCAGTCTATACGCCAATGGGCGCATTGGGTGTGGCATTAGGTACGGTGATAGCACAATTTACAGGTTTAACAATAGCTGCGATGATACTAGTAGCGAAATATCGCCATCTTTGGAAGGGGCTATCGCCTTGGCGTTTGGCATTTGATGGGAAGGGCATGCGTCGCCTGCTTTCGCTCAATGGTAATATATTTATCCGTTCATTATGCTTTATGGTCGTCTATGTAGGTTTCACTTCGTTGGCAGCTAAATATGGTGATGTAGAATTGGCAGTCAGCACCATCATGATGAAACTCTTTATGCTCTTCTCTTATTTCGTAGATGGTTTTGCCTATGCAGGTGAAGCGTTGGTGGGAAAATATGTGGGTTTGGGTCAGGAGTCAGGAACCAAGAACCAAGATAAATCAGATATATCTCGTGTTGTTCGTTTGTTATTTGTCTGGTCTTTAGGAGTAGGTGTGATCTTTACATTGATTTTTGCCCTTTGGTCGGGAGAATTTTATCGTGCCATGACTTCTGATTCCATTGTTTTGGGACGGTTAGCCGATTACACTGGTTGGTTGATTGCTATGCCAATTGTATCTACCTTGGCATTTATGTGGGATGGTATTTATACGGGTGCAACAGCAGGCAAACAGATTCGCAATGGCATGATTTACGCTGCAGTTAGTTTTGTGGTTTGTTATTTGTTAACCTATCATTGGTTAGGAATTCAGGGATTATATGTTGCTTACTTTGCCCACTTAGCGGCGCGGGTGTTATACCTTACTTTTGCGTGGAAGACAGTACGAAAAGCGATATGAGATACCTATAAAACTAATTAGAAATAATAAATGGACTGCAATTTGCGGTCCTTTTATTATTTCTAGCAACTTCTTGCTCGAGTACGATTTAATAATTTTTTAATATTTTCTTAATACCTATATAATGATATGGCAGTACTTTTGCACAGGATTTGAGATAAAGAAGTTAGATCGCTGCGCTTGTAGATGGTAGATCGCCACTGAAGTGGCTGTAGATCGGGCTAAAAGCCCTGTAGATGGTAGAATGCAGCGTTATGCTACACAATCCTACACGTACGCAAAGCGATCGTTTGAGCGCTAGCGAAATAAGAATACTATACAAAACAATTATAATACATTTATGGGAATTTTACAGATCTTTACGCTCCTTGGAGCACTCGGAATGTTCCTCTACGGAATGAACCTAATGTCATCGGGCTTGCAAAAAGCTGCAGGTGATAAACTACGCGGATTCTTGTCTGCCATGACATCTAATCCGTTCAAAGGTGTACTTACAGGACTGGGCATCACCTCCATCATCCAATCTTCTTCTGCCACAACGGTGATGGTGGTGAGCTTTGTCAATGCAGGACTGCTGACCCTCACGCAAGCAATAGGCGTGATTATGGGTGCGAATATCGGTACGACCGTTACCGCATGGATGGTGGCGTGGCTCGGATTCAAAGCCGACATCTCTATTCTGGCTATTCCATTGATGCTGTTCGGTTTCTTGTTCTCTAACTCGAAGAAGAACAAACATCAAAACATTGGCGAACTCATCGTGGGCTTCTCGCTGTTGTTCCTCGGTTTGTCGTTCATGAAAGAGTCAGTGCCAGATTTGCGCGAGACACCACAAGTGCTTGAGTTCGTGCGCAACTGGTCAAGTTATGGCTTTGGTTCGGTACTGCTATTCTTAGCGTTTGGTACAATATTGACATTGGTGCTGCAATCTTCTTCTGCCACTATGGCAATCACACTCATCATGCTGAGCATGGGGTGGATACCTTTCCACATGGCGTGTGCGATGGTGTTGGGTGAGAACATCGGTACAACAATCACCGCGAATATCGCAGCAGCAGTGGGCAATACGCAAGCTAAGCGTGCCGCGATGTCGCACACGATTTTCAATGTGTTTGGTGTGATTTGGGCATTGATTCTGTTTAAGCCATTTACAGCGTTGGTGGGTAAGGTCATCGAACTCTTTGGTTTACCTAACCCAGCAGCAGAGGGTTTTGCAGTAGTGGAAGGCGATATGGGTAGCAGTACGGCGGCGTTGTACGGATTGAGTATGTTGCACACGATGTTCAATACCATTAACACCTTACTTCTCGTATGGTTTATCAAGTACATAGAGAAAGCGGTGGTATGGATTATCAAGCCAAAGAACCAAGAAGCAGAACCATTCCGCCTCAAATATATCTCTGCGGGACCATTGGCTACACCAGAACTCGCTGCTGCACAAGCGTTTGACGAGATTGTACACTTTGCAGAGATCTCTCGCAATGGTTTGGGCTATGCCAAGCAAGCGATTGCAGCCGATGCAAAGCATTTTGATGAGCTGCGCGAGAAACTGGTGAAGTACGAGGAGATTTCTGACCGTATCGAATATGAGATTGCTGCCTTCCTCAACGGTGTGTCCGCAGGCGACATCAGTGAGGCAACGCGTGTGAAAATCAAGGCAATGTATAAGATTATCGGTGAGTTGGAGTCGCTGGGTGATTCGGGCGAGGCGATTAGTCGTATGCTTAGCCGCAGGAATGAGCACAAGAAGAGTTTTGATACAGCGACTATCGAGAAGATTAACATGATGATAGCAAAAGTGGATAGCGCGTATGAGGTGATGATTGCCAATCTGATTGCTGCGCACGAGGGTACGCTGACCAGCATTGCGAATGCGTATGATGCAGAGGAACAGATCAATGCGCTGCGCAACGAGCTGCGCGAGGCTGAGATTGAGGCGTTGGATAACAACGACAAGAACTACCAAACGAGCGTGTATTACATCGACATTATCAACGAGCTTGAGCACATGGGCGACTTCATGATTAACATCTCGCAAAGCTTGGAGAGAGCGTTTGTACATTAATGTTTAGTGGACGCTCGCGTTCGGCAATTGAAGCGCACAGAACTCGCTTGGCGAGTTGAAAGCGCTCAATGCCTCCGCTCTCCCCACTCGCTCACGAGGCTCGTGGGGCCCCCGATTGATGGCTATTGTTTAGTGTTTAGAGAAACAATGCACAAGCATGGGGCTTGTGCATTGTTATTGTATGAGATATTTCACTCTCTCTGTATTACAATTCGATGGTGTAAGGCGTTGAGAAGTTTGCATTGAAATAATACGTTGCTTTGCGCTGAGAAGGGTGAAAGAGTACTGACCAACGTGTCCAACCGTCAAATGCGACATCTTGTATGCTGTTTAATAATGACTTGCTATTTGGTGCTGCAAGCAATTGCTCAAGGCGCTGATGTGAATTAGAGATAGCAGGTTGCAGAGTAGTGTCGGTGGGGTGGGCATTGCACGTCAAACGGTGGTTGGTACATGCCATAGATTCTTTTACTACCAATTGATTATCAACGTATTCTACTACCGCGTATTTGCCTGTAGTATCGCACAAAGCAAAGTGGTGTGCTACGTTCATAGAGGCATGCATATCGTATTGTTGCAGCAATGCAATGGCTTCATCTACGTTAGCGGCATAGTCCAACATCAGTCGAATGGCAGCCACAGTAGTGATAGGTGTCTTACCTGTGTTTTGATGTGCTGCTTCGCCATCTATCTCAATCAGATCGGCTACGCATAGTCCACACTCGTTCATGCCGTCAAGTGGCACATAGATTGCTGCTATAGCAGGCATACGCATGACGATATTGTCCGCAGGTTGCCATGTGTCGCCGTAGCCTAAGAAGAGGATACTATTGGTGGCAATGGAAGCATAACCATCTTTAGGATAGGTACGTGTAATCATTGTTTGCCCATGATGCTCGTAATCGAAATTGCGTCCCATGCAAATGCTTGATTCTGTTTTGCGTATCAATGATGAGCAGCCAAAAGGTTCTTGCTCAGGTGCTTCAGCTTGGGCAGTAGGAATGATACCATGTGTGAGAAATTGACCGATATACACAGCCATGGCCGAGTCGGTAGTAGCACCGCCAGACGCAAGGAAGTCGGCAAAACCATAATCTCCTTCGTAGGTCATGGTATATACATTGGGAGCAACTTGCTCAATAGACTTAACCGCTTTGACTTGAGGAGCAAAAATATACATGAAGTAGGTGCCAAAAGTAGCAGCACCAATCATCAGTAGGATAAAGAATATTCGTAGTATCTTTTTCATCGTTTAATGTGTTAGTAGCATGCTTTGAGGATAGCCAGAATATCTTCGGCGTTGAGTTGTTTGTAGCCGCCGCCGAGGGCAGTGGAGTTGGCAATGAGCGGTAGCATTTCTTCGGTTGCACCCACTTCGCGGAGGGTAGCAGGAATGCCTAATTCAGCGATAAATGCTTCGAGGCGATTGATACCCTCTAATGCAATCGCTTCGTCGCCCTGACCGTGGTCTTCTACGCCCCAGATATGCTTGGCATAGCGCACAAAACGGTGCAAGCCGTCGCGGTAGATATAGCGATAGTAGGCAGGCGAGATGATAGCCAGACCAATGCCATGTGCGCAGTCGGTATAGGCACCCAATTGGTGCTCAATCATGTGCACTTCCCAGTCTTGCGTCTTGCTCAGTCCGAGTATTTTGTTGAGTCCCATAGTGGCGCACCACATGATATTGCTGCGTGCCTCGTAATCTTCTTGATTGACAATAGCTTTGCGCGATGCAGAGATAAGCGAGAGCATCAGTCCTTCGATGAGGTAGTCGCTGGTGCAGTCGTCATCGCCAGAGAAATACTGTTCCATTAGGTGGGAGAAGATGTCGAAGATACCGCTAATCATCTGATATTTAGGCACGGAGTAGGTGTATTCGGGGTTGAGGATAGAGAAACGTGGAGTGACCAATGCCAATGGATAGACACGACCAATCTTCAGATTCTCTGCCTCGTTGGTGATGACTGAGCCAGAGTTCATTTCGCTGCCAGTGCCTGCCATCGTGAGGATACTACCTACAGGTATGACGCGGTTGGTCACGGGTTCTTGATTGACGTAGTAGCGTTGCCATACATCGCCTTCGGCGTAGGCAGCACAAGCGATACCTTTGGCGCAGTCGATGACCGAACCGCCACCCACAGCGAGGATAAGGTCGATATTGTGCTCACGCACGAGACGTGCACCTTCGAGCAACTGGGTATAACGAGGATTGGCATTGATGCCTGCTAGTTCCACGACATGCTTGCCTTCGGCTTGCAGGATATTGATGACTTGGTCGTAGAGACCTATTTTCTTGATAGCAGCTTTGCCGTAAACGAGTAGGATGTTATTGCCGTACTCACGGAGTTCGCCAGCAAGCTTGTTGATGGCTTTCTTGCCAAAGTGAATCCGCGTAGGATTCTGATAGGTGAAGTCGTATAACATGTTTTGTGTTTAGTTTAAAGTTTATAGTTTTAAGGGAGGGAGGCGGTTGTGCCGCTTATCACCTTATATTCTCTGATACGCAATTCTGGGGGAATGATCTCGTGTGTAGATGATACCACAATGCGTGAAATGGTTTTGCTCGATGAGGTGAAGCATGCGGGTGTTGGCTTGGTGGGTGTCAATGCGGATGTTGCTACATTGTGCTGAGCACCAGTCGAGTACGGTACGGAAAATTCCTCGTAGCTGCCCATTAGAGGCGATGCGATGAATGGTGCCGTAGGGTAGCGTGTCGTCTAACCATTGACCGTCCTCAATATATTGATAAGTAGGGTCTGCTCCTATGATAAAAACGAAAGTAGCACAGGGCACTCCTTCGTGCACAATGACATAACTCACGCCGCGTTGGATGTCGTTCTCCAACTGCTCGCGGGTAGGGTAACCATCGCCCCATTGCGTAGGATTGCCATCAGCAGCCATCTGCGCACGAGCATAAGCGAAGATTGCTGTAAGAGCGTCAAGGTCGGCGTATGTCGTAGGTCGGATGGTCATAGATTTTTTTTTTTGGGGGGGGGAGGAATGCAGTTACTCCGTCCAACCACCACCGAGAGATTTGTAGAGCGTAATCATGGCAATGTACTCATCTCGGATGGCATTGGAGAGATCAATCTCTGCATTCAAATAACTACGTTGTGCGTCTAGGACATCCATATAACTGATATGGCCATTGATGTGCTGGAAGTTAGCTAATTCTACATACTTCAGTGCTGCATCGTGCAAGTTCTGCATGAGCACCACTTTCTCACTAGCAGATGAATACCCCACCACAGCATTATTCACTTCTTGGAAACACTGTAGTACTTTTTTCTCATACTGATAGCGTTGAGCATCGTATGCCTTAACGGCTGCGTTGTAGCGAGCTTTGCGTTTGCCAAAAGAGAAGATAGGTGAGGTTAGTTCACCAATCATATATGTCCATGGAGCAGCTAAGAACCCTCTAAAAGCATCGTTCTCCAAACCACCTTGTAGGTTTATCGTAAAGCGTGGAAATCTATCTGCCCACGCTATTCCCGCACGAGCCATTGCTGCTTTGAGATTTTGTTCTTCAGCACGCATGTCGGGTCGGCGTTTGAGCAGATCGGATGGGAAACCGACAGCCAATTCTACTTGATTCTTTTGATAGGTACGTATATCAGATCGTTCAATAGCCATAGGCATTTGTCCTGTGAGTAAGGCAATATGGTTCTCCTTGCTCTCAATCTTGCGTTGTAGATCAGGAATAAGGGCGGCAGTACTAGCATACTCTACCTCTGCCTGTTGGTAAGGTATTTCGGAGGTGAGTCCTCCTTCAAAACGCAGCTTGGCTTTGTCGCGGTCTTCCTTACGTGTTTCTACTGTGCGCGTGATGATACGTAGCTCATTGTCGAGTGCCATCAGTTCCACATATGCAGTTACTACTTCTGCCACCAATGTCATCTGCAAAGCGCGTTGGCCTTCTACACTTGCCAAGTATTTGGCCAGGGCTTCGCGATTGGCCCAACGTACTCTACCGAAGAAATCTACCTCCCAAGAGAGCGTTCCTACGGCAGCTACCTCAAGGTCGTTGGCAGGGGTAGAATTGGTATGACGGGTGGTTTCGTAGTCTATATGCGCTTCCGCATTCAGCGATGGGAAGAAATCAGCTTTGGCCACGCGATGAAGTTTCTCTAACTCCTGCATGCGTGCGGCTGCGGCAAGCAGGTCTTTGTTGTAAGTCAGTGTTTGTTGTACCAATGACTGCAAAAGGGTATCAGCAAATATTTCTGACCAATGCAAGTCTGCCAGCGACATTGAGTCTGATGCGATAGTATCAATAATCTGCTCTGGTAAGGTGACTTGAGGATCTACGCAATGCTTACGCAAGGAGCAACTTGCCATACTGAATACTACAAGAATAGATAGAATGACATAGCGGCTTGCTGTGTGATATAGTGTGGTAGGTCTCATTTTTTCTTTCTCCTATTTTTGAGGTACTCTTTCAACTTGTGAATACAAACGAAGAAGAAAGGCACTAATACTATTCCAACTGTGATAGCCACCAACATGCCGAAGAATACACCGATACCGATACTCTGACGGCTGGCAGAGCCAGGACCAGTAGCCCATACTAGCGGTAGCATGCCCAATATAAAGGTCAGCGAGGTCATCACGATAGGGCGGAATCGTAGGGTAGCAGCGTGTATGGCTGCTTGTACTACCTCCACGCCATTCTGTACCTGCTCCTGTGCAAATTCTACGATAAGAATAGCATTTTTAGCTGCCAAACCAATGAGCATCACTAATCCGATTTGGAAATAAATATTATTCTCTATTCCGCAAATGGCTATACCAACGAAAGCACCCAAACAAGCAATAGGCAATGATAGCAGTACAGCCAATGGCACAGACCAACTCTCGTATTGAGCTGCTAAGAAAAGGAAGACAAAGAGAAATGCTAACAGGATGACTATACCTGTTTGTCCGCTCTGTTGCTTCTCTTGGAATGAGAATCCACTCCATTCCACACCTGCCTCTTGTGGTAATCGTTCGCGTACAATCTCCTCCAGCACATCCATCGCTTGTCCCGAACTATAGCCATTGGCGGCTTCGCCAGTGATTGAAGCGGCATAGTACATATTGAAGCGTTTGATAGTACCAGGACCTGTAGTATAGGTGGTCGTGCCGAGCGAAGTAATAGGTATCATTTGTCCACCATTGCCCTTCACGAAGTAGAGGTTCATATTATTGCGGTGTGCACGATAGCGCTCATCGGCTTGCAGATAGACGCGATAGACACGATTGAAAAGGTTGAAATCATTGACATATACAGAGCCCGTGTAGGTCTTCATCGTGGTGAAGATATCTGCTACAGATACACCCATAAGTTTAGCCATATCACGATCCACATTGATATAGAGTTGAGGTATCTCATCCTGCATTGAGGAAGATACACGCGCCAACTCTTTGCGTTGCGAAGCATAGTGTAGTAGAGTATCGGCGGCTGCTTGCAAGTCACCATAAGTCATATTTCCTTTGGCCTCAATAGCCATCTCAAAGCCGCCCGATGATCCCAGTCCAGGGATTACAGGTGGAGAGTTGAGATAAACTTTTGCCTCTGGATATTGGCTTAAGTGCTCGCGTACAATCTCCATCGTCTGACTCAGGTCTTTCTCCTTGCGCTCGTCCCATGGGTGCATGATGACAGTGAGTTGGCTATGCGACTGGCTGGTACCTAATCTAGGACTGCTACCCGTCACATTTAGCACATGCTCCACATCGGGTAGAGTCATTAGGTACTCCATCGCGCGATTAGTCACTTCACGAGTACGCTCCAGCGATGCGCCTTCTGGTAACTCCAACTCTACCGTGAAATAGCCTTGGTCTTCGCTCGGAATGAAACTCTGTGGAATAAACCGCATCATCACAAAGATAAGCACTATGCTGACAATATAGCCGCTGAAAATACGTTTGGGGTGTGCTACGGCACGGCGTATCATATTACCATACACCACATTACCTTTGTCCAACCAGCGGTTGATAGCACGGAAGAGTGCATTCTTTGGGGTTTCTAAATGTGCAGGGCGCAAGAATTTGGAGCACATAACAGGGCTTAATGTTAGCGCCACCACGGTGGAGATAATCACAGACACTGCAATGGTAATGGTAAACTGACGATAGAGCATGCCTGATATGCCTGATAAGAAACTCACAGGCACAAAGACGGCGCAGAGCACTAGCGAAGTGGCTATCAGTGCCCCACCGATATTGCGCATCGCTTTTTTGGTGGCTTCATAGGGGGTGAGATGCTCGGTTCGCATCAACATATCCACACTCTCTACCACTACGATAGCGTCATCCACCACTGTGCCGATAGCCAGCACTAATCCCAAGAGAGTCAGCGTGTTGAGTGTGAACCCGAAAGCCAACATTACGCCGAAAGTACCTATCAGCGAGATAGGCACGGCGATAGCGGGAATTAGCGTAGCACGCCAACTTTGTAGTGAGAGGAATACCACCAAAATGACTAACAATAATGCTTCGAAAAGCGTCTTATATACCTCGTTGATAGACTGCGAGATATAATCGGTCATGTCAAATGGAATGTCGTATGTGATACCTTGAGGAAAACGTTTGCTGATTTCCTTCATGGTTTTCTTAACTTGTTTGGATACCTGCATGGCATTCATGCCTGGCAACATCTTGATTTCAAGCACAGCAGCGTTCTCACCATTGATACCACTCTCTGTGGTGTACGATTGTGCCTCTAATGCTACATCTGCCACATCGCGCAGACGCAGAATTGAACCATCGCTATTGGCTTTGATAACAATGTCCTCAAACTCGTTGATGTTCGATAATCGTCCGCGGGCTACAATAGGGATAGTGATATCGATGCCCTCCATCGGTTGCTGTCCCATTACACCAGCTGCCGACTCGCGGTTCTGCTCCTTGATGGCATTGGTCACATCCTGCACTGTCAATCCCATAGCTGCCAAACTCTCAGGACGAACTTTGATTTGCATGGCGTAGTAGCGACTACCAATATTGGAAACTTGACCCACACCATTCACACGACGCAGCGCGTCCAGCACATTCAGTGTGGCGTAGTTACTCAGATATATCTCATCAAACTTGGGGTCATTGGATTTGAGCGTGATAGTCATCAGTTTGCTTGATGCTTGCTTGTCAATGGAAATACCATTTTGCACCACCTCTTGCGGTAGGCGGGCTTCGGCATCTTTCACCCGATTTTGCACCTCCACTGCTGCTAAGTCAGCATCGGTGTCAATGTCAAAAGTCAACGTGGCGGAGAAGGTTCCATTGTTCGAACTGCGAGATTCCATATACAACATACCTGGTGTACCATTCAGCACCTGTTCAATAGGTGTAGCTACAGCTTGCGATACTGTTTCTGCACCTGCGCCAGGGTATGATGCCGACACTTTCACCACAGGAGGGACTATATTAGGGTATTGGTCAATAGGCAATAATGCCAAACCAATACATCCCACCAGCACGATGATGATGGAGATGACAGTAGAGAATATCGGTCTATCTATAAAAAAATCACTCTTCATCTGTAGTCTTGTTTACGATATTAACTTGCATACCATGTGAGAGTTTGTGGAAACCCTCTACGATAATCATCTCATCTCTACCTAAACCGCGCTCTACCACCACTTTGTTCGGAATCTCTGGTCCGAGTTCAATGAAACGCTTCTCCACAATATTATCTTGGCGCACCACAAAGACAAATGCACCACCTTTCTCAATCACCAAGGCCTTTGTGGGGACCACGATAGCATCTTCGCGCACATCCAACAGCAGTCGCACACGGGTCAACTGACCTGGCAATAGGATATGGTCAGGGTTAGGCATCTGCGCACGCACAGAGAAGGTGCCTGTGTTGGGATCTACTTGTGGGTCAGCAAAATCCACAATACCTATAAAAGGATATTCTGTGTTGTCTGCTAGCGTGATAGTGATGTATGGGTTCCAATTGCGCTCTTCTATTTTCTGTCCGAGTTTTACATTTCGCTCCTTGCTACGTAGATAGTCCAAACCAGTCATGCTGAAGTTTACTTGCACGGTATCGCTATTGACAATCGTTGCTAGGAGTGATTTTCCGCCAGGTCCTACCAGCGTACCAATGTCTGCACTACTCTCGCTGATAAAACCTGAGATAGGCGAACGAACGGTGGTGTAACTCAGCGCAATCTCGGCTTGCACTAAGTCGGCTTCGCTCATGATTACTTCAGCTTTAGCGCTCTCATAGGCAGCAATAGCGTTGTCCAAATCAAGCTTGCTGGCTGCATTCTGCTCGTATAGCGGTTGGATACGCGCCAAGTTGCGCTCCGCTTTTTGTGCATTAGCTTGATTCTTATTGAGTTGTGCTTTTGCTTTCTCTACACGTGCTCGGTAGAGCTTAGGGTCGATGGTGAAGAGAATATCATTCTTCTCCACATATCCACCTTCCGAGAAATGCATGCGCTCCAAATAACCCTCCACGCGTGCGCGCACCTCTACATATTGCTTCGCGCGAATCTTACCTGTATATTCGCCATACACTTCCACATTCTGTAGCACTACGGGCTCGGCTTCTACGGTAGGATAGATGGGAGCTTCGGGCTTAGGCCAACAGAGGAAGACAATGAGCCCGACGAGGAGTACGGCAACGCTAATCAGCAGATAGATACTCCATTTAGGAAGCCCCTTAAACTGTTGTATGCCAGTCAGTATTTTATCTTTTACTTGCGAACCTGCATTCGCCAAGCGTTCTGTAGGGATATTAATTTGCATATTAATAATCTTAATAAAATTAACAATTTCGGTGATTTAATCTGCAAAATTACGGATTTTTTTTCGCACACACAAATAAATGATGCAAAAAGCTTGGCATTTTAATCATTTTTTGCTTTTGAATAATTACAACTGCAACATGCTAGATGTTCCATCATCTCTGTTGTAGCGTAACAACAGTTATTTCTGCGGGTACGCCGAGGCGGATGGGTAGGGTGCAACCAATGCCAGTGTTGATGTAGAGGGATTGGTCCTCTAATTGGTACCAGCCCTCGGATTCGGTGAACATGAGGGAGGAGAGTGGGTAACCGAAGAGACGCACTTGTCCTGCGTGGGTATGTCCGCTGAGAGTCAGCGGAATATCGGTAGTAGGCACTACCTCTCCTCGCCAATGCGATGGGTCGTGAGAAAGGAGGATTTTGAGAGGCGATGAGGCTATAAGGCTATTAGGCAAGGTCATCGCCGCTGGCAAATCTCCTCGGGAGGTGGTCTCAAATCCTTGTCCCTGACAAGAGGTGTTGTCCACACCAATGATTTGCAGGTGGGCGGTGTCGCGTGAGATGATATACGACTGATTGCGAAGCAGTTGCCAACCTAATGTATCGCGTTGATAGGCGGTTAGTTGATTGACTTTTTCCTCCTTTTCTGCATCTGTTAGCCCGTGGTGGTAGAGTGCAAAATCGTGGTTGCCAAGGACACTCATGATACCATCTTTGGCATGCAGTTGGCGGAGCATATCCGTGAACGGAACAGCTTCTTCTACACCAAAGCCCACGAAGTCGCCCGTAAAGCAGATAAGGTCGGGTTGTTGAGCATTAATCGTATCTATTACGCGTTGCAGGAATGCAGGATTATCGGCAAAAGAGGAGAGGTGCAAGTCGCTGATATGTACAATCTTATATCCGTTGAAGGCAGCGGGTACCTGAGGCGACGTGTAGGTGGTAGGTTGTACACGCAGTTGGAAGCGTCCGAACCAATAGCCATAAAGCATAGTGCCTATGAACAGCAGCACAAGTGCAAGTCCTGTATAGGCAAAAGGTGCATACGGCATGGCGTGGTGGCACAGCCGTGCCACTATCCAACAGAGTAGCCATACAAGAGTAGGGCAGAGGAATAGCACTACGATGCAGAATATGAGAAAGGATATAAACATGCTGCAAAGGTAGTGTATTTTATTCAACCTTGCAAATTTTGATGCGAAAAAGTGTGTTATTCGCATCAAAATTTGAAGGGAATAGGGCTATAACTCTTGCCCCATCATGTTATAGGTCTTGCCATTGCGGAGGATGAGGAGTTGACCATTGTATAGGACTTTTTGGCTCTTAGGCGATGAGGCGATAAGGCTCTTAGGCAAGGCGGTATCGTCTTTTGGGAAGCGGACTGATACATCATCATAGGCGAAATAGGCGGGTGCATTCAATCCCCATTGTCCGTAGAGGTCGAGCGTACCAACGATATTAAATGCTACAGCATTTACTTCGCCCAAGACAGACAAATCCCATTTCTGCCAGTCTGTCAGAAGGCTATCCTTGCCATTGTAGAGGGCAAAAGTGGTACGGCTGATCTCGTGACCATTGGCATCTTGACCTATGGCTATGGCGTACAACTTGGTTGTATCGTTGGCAGGAGGATTATAGCCATCGCCGTACACCAAAGAGTTCAGCACATAGCAGATGTTGGTGATATACATGTGGTCAATCACACGAGCCTTGCCGTCGGCAAAGGCGATAGTCTGCATTGTGGTATAGTCTGCATTATAATCATCTACATGACCGTTGTGTACGCAGAAGTTTTTTGAGCCGTTGTTGCCGCCTTGAAGGGTAGCAAATTGGAGTTCGTACCATGCGGTATTGGCAGGGAGGTCGTTGTTGGTAAAGCCAGGGTTGGTGAAGTTGGAGATGGCATCTCCACCATTCCAGTAAGGAGCTGTGAAACTGTGGGTTAGCAGGGTGTTCTGCGCATCACACCAAGTATAAACACCGCCTGCTGTGTAGGTGAGGGTGCCATTGTACTGGGCGTCATCCACGAGATCCGACCAAGTGGTGATGGTCTTGTTGGCATAGTCGAGGGTGTAGGGCGTGAAGTGCGCATCTGCGTCCTCGAAAGTAAGGGTTCGTAACTCGTAGTCCTGTGCAAGGGCTACATTAGCAAGGCATAATGCCGCAAGAAAAATAGATTTCTTCATGTTGGTTTGTTGTTTAAAGGGTTAATATTATTTGCTCGTTTCTCTCGCTGAGGCTATCAGAGCACCCCAAAAATCAGCCGATTTTTCGGGGACCCCGCAGGCTATCAGGCGAGAGGCGAAAGGCAAAGTATTAACCACACCTCCCCGACCATCTACTTCGGATTTTCCCAAATGCGAAGTAACATGGCAGGGTGACGGTCAGGGGTGTGTGGATAGGCGTTTTGACTCCCGAGAAACACACTGACCATCGGATACAACAAACGGGTGTTTGACCAAACTGTCAACCACCTATACGCGTACATGCGTACCATAGATACTATTGAAAACCTTTGCGTCATTGTCGTTGGCTCGATTCCCCGAGAGCGTTCAACTTCACCAACTTCTCGTTAGTGGCACGCAGCAGGTCTTCTGACTTATCGCTCCTTTTGTTCAGCCTTCCCAGTTCGCTAAGAACCAGTGACTTATAAGAATTTGAACATCGGATTGCGAATCACAGCAGCGGGACTGTGCAGGAATTGCACCTGCTTCCCTTGACTGAATGCGGTGCAAAGGTACAATTAATTTTTGATATATGCAAGAAAAATCGCTTTTTGGGGCGATTTTTCTTATAGGTATGTCGCTTATGAGCGAAGTTACGCGCCTGCGGCGGGTGTTGTCGGCTTTGCCGAAGTTGTGTGCGCTTAGACAGAAAACTCCAATAGGCACTTTCGGCAAAGGCATTGGTTGGGGTATTGCGCGGCTAGATGAGCACGAGCAGCAGGAGAGAGTTCCACGCCTGCACATTGGCACTTAGCGGGATTCTCGTGTTGGCAAATAAACGCCGCACCACAGCGAGGACAAGATTTGTGTTCCATAGTTGCTTGAGTTACCTATCCCATGATTTATGTTTGTCGGCTTCGGTGATGGGGCGGATAGGGTGGCAGGGATTACCTACAGCTACCACATTGTCGGGGAGGTCTTTCACCACCACAGAACCACCGCCAATGACTACATTAGAGCCGATCTTCACCCCTGGCATCACATGTACGCCTGCTCCTATCCACACATTATCGCCCACCGTAATGGGGTAGGCGTATTCTAAGCCCTGATTGCGGCGGTCTGCATCAATAGGATGACCTGCGGTGTAGAAGCCACAGTTAGGAGCGATAAACACATTATCTCCAAAAGTGACTTTTGCACCATCGAGAATGACGGTATTATGGTTGGCGAAGAAGTTCTTGCCTACTTCGATATTATAGCCATAATCGCACCAAAAAGGTGCCAGAATGCAGCAGTCGTCGGATTTCTTGCCAAGCAGTTGGCTGAGAATCTGCTGTTGGTGGGTCTCATCGGATGGGCGTAGTTGGTTGAACTGGTAGCACAAGTCTTTGGCTACTTGACGCTCACGAATAAGCTCGGTATCGTAGTTCGCATCGTACAGCATTTGCTGTTGCATTTTTTCTTTTTCGGTCATGATATAAAGAATTAATGCTGCAAAGGTAGTGCTTTTTCGGAATATATGCAAGAAAATAGCGACTTTTTCGCCATTTTCAGTTTAGAGGATGCTCGCGTGGCGAGCTACAGTTTAAGAGTACCCCATAACGCCACGAGCGTTATCGGGGACCCTGCCGAGCACTAGACCAGTGGCGGGGAGGCAAGAATATTTGCCAGACTACTGGCAAAAGCAAAACAGGTGGCGGGAGAGAGATATCAACAACACAAACAACATAAACCAACAACTTATTGCGCGCAAAACAACACATTGCGCGCTCGAAGGATTTACTTGCGGACGGAACCGCAAGGCTATACTGGTAGCGGGGAATAATGTATCCGAATGTGATTCGGGATAATGGACATAGAAGTTCCTTGTGGAATACTCGACAGTAAGTAGAGGGGGGTGGGGAGTCGGGACACGCGAGACGGGACTCCGTCGAGCGTAGTGGAAGAATATTTACTCGGCGAATTTGCGCCGAGCACTAGACCAGTGGCGGGGAGGTAGTAGCACTAGGAGTACTTGCCACACTAGAGGCTTGAATGGGATTCGAGAGGAAGGGAGAAAGAGCGTGCTTAAAAATGAGCACGAAGTGCACAATCAGTAGAATTTATTAGTTACTTCCTACTTTCTAGAAAAAATATAGATTCTTTTGAATGTTTATTTATGAGTTCCAACTAAAGTGGGATGAACTTCAGCTAATGATCGTTCAAACAATTCCATAATAGGTTTACATTCTTGTGGAAATACATATATATGCAAGTTGAAGATGATATGATAATCCATCTCCTTAACTAAATCATACAAATGTAGTCCATGCTTATCTCTCTGTTGATGATAACCTAAATGTTTCATTATTCTATCTACGATGTTTTCTGACTTTCCCACATATAATGTATTGTCTTTAGGAAATGAACTTTTGACTATTCTTGGCGTCTGAATAGAAGCTTGTTTACTGATTTCTTTTATTCTCATCTTTATTGTTTCTACCATATTTGGATATAAGATAGCTGGTGACACAATTTCCCATCTATACAAACAAGGGAATGCGTCATATTGTTTGAGCCATTCAAACATTTCTTGAAAATCTTTAGCAGCTCGTACATCAGTAGAAATGTATATACTATCAAGATTTTGACTATCAATCTCAAAAGTATTAAAATCAATGATACCGCATTTAGCAACTAATTGAAACAAATTGCTATAATATTCCGCATTTATACGGAAAATATCTTCTGTTGTTTTCATTTGAGTAAATTATCTAGATCTGTAGGTGTTGGAATGTTTTTTAAGTTATTTTCAGAAAGGAATAAAACACATGTCCCTTTAAGATTAGTATGTTCTCTCTCCCTATTGATACGATCATTATTGTCGGTATAATCGCTAATACGACATACTTCATGATTTTGTATTTGTCCAAGCGATTGATAGCGATACCCCATCCATGTAAATTGCGGTAACTTTCCAAAATAAGCCCAAGAATCTTGATTGAGAATGATAATGAGTTTTGGTTTAATGATTTCCTCTATCATATTTTGTGTTAGGCAAATTTGTTCCACTACATAACCAAACAATTGTGGATTAAGCACAATTTGTTGATTTGCAATTTGGTGATCACTCTCTTGAAAACTAAATAAATCGATATATGCTGTTTTGTAACGGAGATTTTTCTGTGGCGATACAAGTAGTTGATTTATGATTGCATCTTCGGGTAATGGATAAATCGATAGATTGTCTATAGAGTTATCTGTATTGTGCTTAGGGTTATATCCAACTATAAGTATATCTTTTTGTGTTATATTTTGGCAAATTTTATACCCACGCTTCATAATGTTGTTAATAGTACCATATTTTTCCCATAAGTATTCGTGTTCTACTTGCATAATTGTATTGTTGTCAACTGGTATATCTTCTTCTATATTATTCAATTCTTGGCTTTGTTCTGCCTCTTTGATTAGTTGAGATTTCTTTTCTTTGTTTTTTTTATGAGCACGAGATATCAGAGCATTGATTTGGTGAAAGAATGCAACGTATATACGAATGAGTACCAAGCAAGTGATACATAACCAAAATAAAATAATATACCATATATTGCCAGAGTTTAGTATAACCATACACCATTCCCATAGTTTGACGATTGCCAGAATTGGAAACACACACAAGAATATCATTAGAGGCCAGTATTGTCCTAAAAATTTACGCCAACGTGTGGAATAGCATATCCATTTTAAGAACCATATATCTCGATTGAATGGATCTTGACGTTCTAATATGGTAAGTCCTCTTTTATACTTGGAAAAAAGTGTATTTGTGAATTTATTATGTATTCTATTCTCTTTACCATCATCTTCATTGCCATTTCCTATTCCAATTACATTCTTCCAACCTTCCGCCTTCAATTGTATAGCCATATCATTCAGTTGCTCTGCAAGGAGTTGTGCATCATCATCAAAACTTACACTTCGAACAGCATCAGCATTAGCCAACACAGCTTCATGTACGGAGTTTAGGTGGGCTTGTTCTTTCAGATTTTGACGACGACTTACAGTTTCTGCTCGAATATGTTTAACAGGTTTTGCCCAATTATCACCAAAAATCGCATTACTTAGTCTATCAGCAGTATTTTGTCCTGCTCTTCTCCAAAAGCCTCTAGAAAAATTATTACTCATAAAAGTGTATAAATTGTAAAGTTAATTAGTAAATAAAAGCGTGCGCTTTCGTTCGCTTCAATTTGATGCTCTGAGGTCTTCGACTACCTTAATTACTCAAATTTATGCACAGAAAACTCACGCTGATAACGTGAGCGTACATAAAACCATGCTTGAGTAATTAATTTGATTCCTAAAAGTGTCGAAGTTTCAGGGCATCAAGTCTGGGCTTATAACGCTATATTAAATATGTTGGGCAACGGTATCGTTGCGGATTAGTTATGAACTATGAGTGATGATTTATAAAGTAATTTTAGGGGGTTAGTATTTTATTTTTTAATAAACTTCACAATGCAATCAATACAAATAGGAGTGTCGGAAACAGCATCAATAAACACATTTGCGGGGTGCATATCTTCTAAGTGTAATCTTTCTCCAATATAATTTACACCTCGTCCATCGCCATTGTCACGAAAGCCTTTTTGAACAACCATGAGATCTATTTCCTGCTTAGTTGCCAATCGTTTGCAAGTAACATAAGGCTGCGTACATATGATACGGAACATTCCATCGGAATCGCGTGTAAAGCCAATCACATTCATAGGCGTTTCCGCAAAAAGTGCATTGTGCAAAACGATAGATTCTAACGCTCTGCCGAGTGTGGCATAGATGGATGTACGAAGCTTGATGACAGATGTGTCGCCGTTTTGGTAGTAAACTTTGGCTTCTGCTCCTTGGGCAATCATCGGACCATATTCCGCTTCGATATCCTTTTCGGCATTATCGAACCATATACCTCTAGCTTCTGCCCATTGATGAACTAGTTGCTCTTGAAGT